>CAIKVZ010000069.1 GCA_903830985.1 uncultured beta proteobacterium | reverse complement strand
TGACCTCGCAGGAATGGACCAACATCCAGGCGACATGGGTCGACAAGTACCCCATCATCAGCATCGAGGACGGCATGGCCGAAGGCGACTGGGACGGATGGAAGATCCTCACCGACCGTCTGGGCAAGAACGTGCAGATCGTGGGCGACGACCTGTTCGTCACCAACACCAAGATCCTGAAGGAAGGCATCGACAAGGGCATTGCCAATTCCATCCTGATCAAGATCAACCAGATCGGCACGCTGACCGAAACCTTCGCCGCCATCGAAATGGCGAAGCGCGCCGGCTACACGGCCATCATCAGCCACCGCTCGGGCGAGACCGAAGACTCGACCATCGCCGACATCGCCGTCGGCATGAACGCCGGGCAGATCAAGACCGGCTCGCTCAGCCGTTCCGACCGCATGGCCAAGTACAACCAGTTGCTGCGCATAGAAGAGGACCTGGGTGACGTGGCCAGCTACCCCGGTCGCGCGGCTTTCTACAACCTGCGCTGAAACCGGAGCGCTGGACGGATCATGGGCGCTGCAAGCTCGCGGCACAAGCTGACAAGGCCTGTCCGTGGGTAGACGCGGCGTCCCGCTGATCCTGCTCGTGCTGCTGGGAATCCTGCACGCCCAGCTCTGGTTCGGCAGGGGCAGCGTGCCCAATGTGGCCAGGCTGCAAAGCCGGCTGCAGGCGCAGACCGAGCACAATGCGGCGGCCCAGCTGGCCAATGAGCGCCTGGCCTCCGAAGTGCGCGACCTCAAGGAAGGCCTGGAAATGGTGGAAGAGAAAGCGCGCAGCGAACTCGGCATGGTCAAGCCCAACGAGATGTTCGTGCAAATCACGCAGCGCGCGCCCTGAGCCCGTCGACTTTGGATATCTTCGCTGAAGCTTTCACGCTGTGGGGCGCCCCCACCACCTGGCTCGAGGTCGCCGGCTTCGTGCTGTCGCTGGCCATGGTGGGCTGCAACATCCGCGAAATCCACTGGGGCTGGCCGCTGGCCATCGTCAGTTCGCTGCTCTACTTCGCGCTGTTCTGGCGCAGCAAGCTCTACGGCGATGGCTCACTGCAGATCTTCTTCGCCGTGGTCGCGCTCTGGGGCTGGGCGCAGTGGTTGCGCGGCACGCGCAACCCGGCGGATTCGACCAAGGCTGAGTTGCCCGTGGTCAGACTATCCCGCCACGGATGGTGGCTGGTGCTCGCCGCCAGCGCCCTGCTCTGGCCCGTCACCGGCTACTTCCTCAAGGCCTACACCGACACCGACGTGCCCTGGTGGGACGCTTTCCCCACGGCGCTGAGCATCGTCGGCCAGGTGCTGCTGGGGCGCAAGTACATAGAGAACTGGCTGCTCTGGATCGCGGTGAACATCGTCAGCGTGGCGCTCTTCGCCTACAAGGGCCTGTGGCTCACGGTACTCCTCTACACCCTGTTCATAGCACTGAGCGTGATCGGCTGGCGCGCCTGGCAGCGCAAGCTGGATTAATTGGGGTCAGATTCCAATTACCACAACATGAAAATCGCCATCCTCGGCGCCGAAAGCACCGGCAAGACGCAGCTCGCCCAGACCCTGGCGACACACTGGAAGGCTCAGGGACACAGCGCCCTGTGGGTGCCCGAGGTGCTGCGCGAATGGTGCGAGCGCGAAGGCCGCACGCCGGCGCCGCACGAGCAATGGTCCATCTGCCAGGAGCAGGCGCAGCGCGTGCTGCAGGCGCCAGTGACCGACTGGCTGGTGGCCGACACCACGCCCATGATGACGGCGATTTACAGCGACATGCTGTTTGACGACGCCTCGCTTTACGACTTTGCCTCGGCGCATCAACGCCACTACGACCTGACCCTGGTGATGGCGCTGGACCTGCCCTGGGTGGCCGACGGTCTGCAGCGCGATGGTCCCCATGTGCGCGAACCCGTGGACCGCTTGCTGCGCGCCGCGCTGGCACGCGGCGCCCTGCCCTACACCGTCATCAAAGGCCGGGGCGAGCAGCGCACGCTGGCAGCGCTCGCAGCCATCAACAGCGCGTCAGTGAAGCGTTGAACTGCCGGCGGGCGGCAGCGGAGCGGCCTTGAAGATCTGCGCCGCATCGACCGCGTCAAAGCGGTATTGCTGGCCGCAGAAATCGCAGCCCACCTCCACGTCCTCGCGCTCGGACAGGATGCTCTCGACCTCGGCCACGCCCAGTCCCAGGATCATGCGGCTGACGCGCTCGCGGCTGCAGCGGCAGGCGAAGCGCGGCGCGTCGGCGCCGGTTTGCGGCTCGAAGCGCAGCAGCTTCTCTTCCCAGAACAAGCGGTGCAGGACAGTGTCCACATCGAGCGTGAGCAGCTCTTCCTTCTTCAGCGTGGCCGTCAGCAGGGCGATGCGCTTGTAGTCTTCGTTCAGGCCGATCTCGTCCTCGTTGGCGATTGCTTCTCCAGCCAAGTTGTTGACACCTTTGGACGGCAGGCGCTGGATCAACACGCCGGCGGCCATCTGGTCGTTCGCCGCCAGCACCAGGGTGGTGTCGAGCTGCTCGGACTGCAGCATGTAGTGCTCGAGCACTTCACTGAACTTCTCCAGCTTTTCCTTGCGGTCGCCAAACAGCGGCACCACGCCCTGATACGGTTGCTGCCCTGGAAAGCGATCCAGCGGATCGAGCGTGATGGCGCAGCGGCCCTCGTTGGAGACATTCACCATGGAACTGAAACTGGCGCCCGGCGCGACCTCGCCCTGCACCGTGGCGGTGGCGCGCACGCTCAGGTCGGGTTGCACTTCGACCACCGCCAGCTTGACGGGACCGTCGCCAAAAATCTGCAGCACCAGCGCGCCGTTGAACTTGATGTTGGCCTGCATGAGCAGTGCTGCCGCGGTCATTTCTCCGAGCAGATCGCGCACCGCCTGCGGGTAGGCACCGGTGGCGCTGTTGGCGGCGCGGCGCTGCAGGATCTGCGGCCAGGCCTCGCCCAGACGCACCACCATGCCGCGCACCGGCAGACCGTCGAACAGGAATTTGTGCAGTTCGTTCGTGGCCATCAGTCGGCGATTCTCTTAAGGCCGGACTGGTAGCGCAGCGTGTTGTCGCGGTAGCGCTGCGCGCTCAGGTCCAGTTGGGCGATCTGCTCGGGCGAAAGTGCACGCACCACCTTGGCCGGCGTGCCCATGATCATGGAGCCGTCGGGAAACTCCTTGCCCTCGGTCACCAGTGAACCGGCGCCCACCAGGCAATGCTTGCCGATGCGCGCGCCGTTGAGCACGATGGCGCCGATGCCGATGAGCGAGCCGTCACCGATGGTGCAGCCGTGCAGCATCACCTTGTGGCCCACGGTCACGTCTTCACCGATGACCAGCGGCTTGCCGGCGTCGCAGTGCAGCACGCTGGCGTCCTGGATGTTGCTGCCGCGCCCGATGGTGATCGCGTCCACGTCGCCGCGGATCACCGTGCCGAACCACACGCTGGCCTCTTCGCCCAGTTCCACATTGCCGATCACCTGGGCGCTGTCCGCCACCCAGGCGCTGCTCGCCACGCGTGGCGTGAGTCCGTCGAGTTGATAAATTGCCATTTTCTTCCTGCTCAGTGGGTGGCCAGCGGGGCCTGACCCGAATGACCGTAACCGATAATTGTAGGCATGGACCTTCGCACGCGTGCCCTGGCGGCACTGATCACCCCAGACCCTGCCGACAAAGTGGCCCAGGTACTGACCTTGCAGGCCAGCGCAAGCCAGCTCGGCCTTGACTGCGAATCCACCCTGGTCCCAGCGGCAAGCCTCCCCGGACGACCGGCCAAACCCGAACTGATCGCCGCCACCGACGTGCCGCATCGCTCGCCCTTCACGCCGCTGGGCCTGGCAGCGCTGCTGCACGCCATTTGCCACATCGAGTTCAACGCCATCAACCTGGCGCTGGACGCGGTCTGGCGTTTTCCGGTGATGCCCGAGGCTTATTACCGCGACTGGCTGCGCGTCGCGGCCGAAGAGGCCTATCACTTCAGCCTGCTGCGCGATCACCTGGCAGAACTGGGTTTTGCCTATGGCGACTTCGCGGCGCACGACGGTCTGTGGGAGATGTGCGAGAAGACCCAGGGCGACATCACGGCGCGCATGGCCCTGGTGCCACGCACGCTGGAAGCGCGCGGCCTGGACGCGACACCGCAGATTCAGGCGAAGTTGCGCAAGGTGGGCACGCCCCATGCGCTGCAAACCGTGGCCGAGTTGGACATCATCCTGCGCGACGAAGTCGGCCATGTGGCGGTGGGCAACCACTGGTACCGCTGGCTGTGCGAGCGCGACGGCCTGGATCCGGTAGCGCACTACGCAACGCTGCTCACGCAGCACAGCGCGCCGCGCCTCAAGGCCCCGATCAACGTGGCCGCCAGGCGTGCCGCGGGATTCACGGAAATAGAACTGGGATTGCTGGGACAGAGCTAAAGATCTGTCCCACTGGCTTAATCAGTTGAGGACCGAGCTGGGTTATTGGGGTCAGACGCCAATTTCACGGCAGCGCATGGCGCTGCCCCGTAGGACGAGCCGCAGGCTCTGCGAAATTGGACTCTGACCCCAAAAACCTCCGTCCCGCAAGGTCTCAGGATTCAAAGTACCAGCAGCCGGCATTTACCCAAATCACGAGCTGGCGCATGAACTGTGGATCCTCCAAACCGGAGCGCAAGGCAGCGGCATTCAGGCTGTCCTGGTCGCACAAGGCCAGCACCGCAGGCTGCAGGGCCGCACCAAAATCGTGGCGCTCGCCGTCGACGTAGCACAGGCCTTGGGCAATGCCCGCATCCAGGTAGAAGCAGCGCAGGCCGCCGGTGCGCTGCAGGTCTTGCTGCTGCAGCTCAGTGCGCAGGCTGTCCTCGTCAAAAGGTTCGTCCAGCGCCTGCAGGTCAAGCACGCACTTGGTCTTGGACAAAAAGCCGCCGGCAAAGTCGGCCATCAGCGCGTCGTCCGCCAACAGCTCGGCCAATTGCGCGCGGATCATGGAAAAGTCACGCGCGCTGATCTGGCCCTGATGTTCCTGGATGGGTCTTCCCGGGTCGGAAAACAGCGTCTTGCCCAGTTCCTTGTCGATCACATGGTCGGCCAGGCCGCTGAGCATGTCGCTGGCCGACTTGCCCCTGAAACCCACGGAAAAGCTCATGGAAGTTTCCAGCGACACGCCGTCGTGCGGAAAACCCGGTGGAATGTAGAGAATGTCGCCGGGCAGCAGTTCCACGTCGATGATGGCGTCAAAGGGGTCGGTGTGCAGCAGCGCAGCATGGGCGGCAAATTGCCGGTGTTCGCCCCGGTCCCCGACGCGCCACAGGCGACGCCCGGAGCCCTGGCAGATGAACACGTCGTACAGGTCGATGTGGGGACCGACACCGCCCTGGGGCGTGGAGTAGCTGATCATCACATCGTCCAGACGCCACTTGGGGATGAAGGAAAACGGCTGCACCAGTGTGGCCACTTCGGGCGACCAGTGGTTCACCGCCTGCACGATCAGCGACCAGCCACTGTCGCCCAGCTTCTCATACGACTCGAAGGGTCCGAACTCGGCCTGCCATTGCCCGTCCTGCTTGTAGACCAGGCGCGACTCGACTTCGGCTTCGCAGGCCAGACCGGCCAGATCCTCCGGGCTGATGAGGTCGACAAAGCCCTTGAAGCCCTGGCGGATCACCACCGGCTTTTGCTGCCAGTAGTGCGCCATGAAGTGTTCCAGGGAAAAATCAGAGAGATGGAGTTGCATCGTGCGGTGCGCCAGGGCATGGGGAAGGAGGCCCGATGTTAGGGCCGTCTGGCCGGCGCGGCGCGCCTATCTGGCCATCTGTTGATGTGGCGCAGCTTCGCCACGGCCACCCGTCAGCACCGGCCAAGCCCCAGGCAGACGTCAGCCGCGCGGGTGGTGCTTGGCGTGCAACTGGTTGAGGCGTTCGCGCGCAACGTGGGTGTAGATCGTGGTGGTGGAGATGTCCACATGGCCCAGCAACAGTTGCACCGTGCGCAGGTCCGCGCCGTGGTTGAGCAAATGCGTGGCAAAGGCGTGGCGCAGCGTGTGCGGTGACAGGGGCACGGTGATGTGCGCGGCCAGCGCGTACTTCTTCACGATCTTCCAGAACATGACCCGGCTCATGGCGGCGCCACGCTGCGTGACGAACAGGTCGTCGGTCTGTTGCCCGCCCAGTATGCCGGCGCGAGCCTGTGCGAGGTAACGCTCCAGCCAGAGCCTGGCCACTTCGCCAAATGGCACGAGGCGCTCCTTGGAGCCCTTGCCCAGCACGCGCAGCACGCCGTCGTTCAGGCTCAGGTTGAAGTTCTTCAGGCTCACCAGTTCGCTCACGCGCAGACCGCTGGCGTACATCAGCTCCAGCATGGCGCGGTCGCGCAGACCCAGTGAGGTCTGGGCATCGGGGGCCTGCAGCAGCGCCTCCACCTGGGCCTCGGTCAGGGTCTTGGGAACGCGCAGCGCCTGCTTGGCCGCCGTGAGCTTGAGCGTCGGGTCCATCACGATCAGGCGCTCGCGCAGCGCCCAGCGAAAGTAGCGCTTGAACACGGTCAGGCGACGGTTGGCCGAAGTGGCCTTGGTGGCGGCGTGCCGCGCAGAAAAATAGGCGCTCAGATCCGCCTCGCCGACCTCGTCCAGCGCGCGTGGCTGCAACCATTGCGAGAAGGCCGTGAGGTCGCGCCGATACGCCGTCAGCGTGTTGCGCGACAGCCCGTCTTCCAGCCACAGGGCGTCGACAAAATCGTCTATGCGGTCATTGGGTTTGGCACTCATGGGTCGACGATAGCCTGTTGGCCCGGCTGGCCGGGGAGTGACAAGCGCAATCGTTTATTCGAGCTTGAGCTTGGACTTGGCGACGACGTCCTTGTAGACCTCGAACTCGGCCTTGATCTGTGCGGCAAACTGTTCAGGGGTGTTGCCGACGATGATCGAGCCCGTGTCCTCGATGCGCTTCTTCACGTTGGGATCTTCCAGCGCCTTGCGTACGCCGGCGTTGATCTTGTCGACCACGTCCTTGGACATCCCCTTGGGGCCGTAGATGCCGTAATAGGCCATGCGGTTCACCGGCTCCAGGCCCAATTCCTTGAAGGTCGGAACGTTGGGCAGTTGCGCCAGGCGCTGCGGCGCCGCCACCACGATCGGAATCAGCCGTCCTCCCTGGATGAAGGGCATGGAAGACGGCATGTTGTCGAAGGTCATGGAGACCTGCCCCGCCACGGTGTCGTTCAGCGCAGGGCCGGCGCCGCGGTAGGGGATGTGCGTGACAAAGGTGCCGCTCAGGTTCTTGTACAACTCCATCTGCAGGTGTCCGATGCCGCCGGTGCCTGACGAGGAATACGAGTACTTGCCCGGATTGCGCTTGAGTTCGGCGACAAAGTCCCTGTAGTTCTTCGCCGGGAAGCTCGGGTGCACCGCGATCACATTGGGCGTGGCCGCAATGTTGATGATGGGCGTGAAGTCGGTCACCGGGTTGTAGGGAACTTTCGGGTTGATGGCCGGGTTCGCCGCCGTTGTCGAGACCGTCGCCATGCCCAACGAATAGCCGTCGGGTGCTGACCTGGCGGTATCGGCAGCGCCCACCACACCGCCGCCGCCGGCCTTGTTTTCCACCATCACCACCTGCCCCAGGGCACGGCCCAGGGCCTCGGCCACGACGCGGGCGATGATGTCGGTGGTGCCGCCGGGCGCGAACGGCACCTGCAGCTTGATGGGTTTGCTTGGATAGCTTTGCGCCAGGGCGGCGCTGGCGGCAGCGACCATGGTGAATGCAAGAAGGGTGCGGCGATAGATCATTGTTGTCCCTGAACGGAGTCGATGGAAGGCTGGATGGAAGGCTCGATGGTAAGGCGTCGAACCGCAGCCCGTCTGGCCAGGCCAGGGAGTCCGTCGTATTGTGTGACGTTATACGCAGGTATCACCGCGATCACCATCTGGACAAACCCGCAGGCGCGACACGCGATCGGCCGACGCTGCGGTTATTCTCCAAGCCGTGAACTTTGCGCAACTTCTTTTCCCCGACTTCTCGCTGATCCTCATCGGCTATCTGCTGTGCCGCTTCACGGCGCTGAACCGTGGCGTATGGCAGCAGGTGGAGAGCCTGGTGTACTTCCTGCTGTTTCCGGTGCTGCTGTTCCACTCCATCATCAAGAGCCCGCTGGACCTGGGAACGGCCTCGAGCTTCATCGCCGCCGGACTGGCGCTCGCGGCCTGCGGCATCGGCCTGGCTTACGCCCTGCCGTACTGGCCGGGCCTGCGCGGCCACATCGACCGCCGCGAGCATGCCGCGGCGGCGCAGGTGGGCTTTCGCTTCAATTCCTTCGTCGGGCTGGCGCTGGTCGATCGCCTGGCCGGAGCCCAGGGCCAGTTGCTCATTGCCGTGCTGATCGGCGTGTGCGTACCGCTGCTCAACGTGGCGGCGGTCTGGCCCATGGTGCGGCACGGAGAAAAAGGCCTGGGGCGCGAACTGGTGCGCAACCCGCTGATCATCGCCACGCTGTCGGGACTGCTGGCGAATCTGGCCGGTCTGCACATTCCGCTCTGGCTCGAGCCCACCGTGACACGACTGGGTTCGGCCTCGCTCGCCATGGGACTGATGGCGGCGGGCGCCGGCATGCAGTTGGGCCATCTGGCCAGCGCCAAGGCCCTGTCCGTGGCGCTGCTGGCCCTCAAGCACTTCATTTTGCCACTGGTGGCCTGGGGCCTGTCGCTGGCCTTCGGCCTGACGCCCGTCCAGGCCACGGTACTGCTGGCGTTCTCGGCCCTGCCCACAGCCTCGAGTTGCTATGTGCTGGCTGCACGCATGGGCTTCAACGGCCCCTATGTCGCCGGCCTGGTCACAGTCTCCACCCTGCTGGCCATTTTCAGCCTGCCCTTTGCCTTGGGCATCTTGTTACCGACCCTGGAGACGCTGCGATGAGATCAAACTTCAAGCCATCGGCCGCACTGCTGCTGGTGCTGCAATTGGTTATGGCATCGACCATCGCCGCCGCTGCGCCAGCACAGCCGACGACCGGTGCACACTCGATGCTGCGCACCGAAGGAACAAGGTGGGTCAGGGCTGACGGCAGCGCGATTGCGCTCAAGGGCGTGAATCTGGGCAACTGGCTGCTGCCCGAATTCTGGATGATGGGCTATGGCGAGAACGCCAAGGTGAACGACCAGTGCACGCTCGAAGTGGTGTTCGACCAACGCTTCGGCTTTGCCGAGCGCGAGCGACTCATCAAGCTGCACCGGGACCACTGGATGACGCAGCGCGATTGGGAGCTGATCCCGCAGTTTGGGCTCAACCTGGTGCGCCTGCCCTTCATGTGGAGCATGCTGGAAGACGAGAAAAATCCCCGCCACCTGCGCGCCGACGCCTGGCATTACCTGGACGACGCCATCAATCAGGCCAGGGCACGAGGCCTGTACGTGGTGTTGGACCTGCACGGCGCCGTCGGCGCGCAGGGCACGGAACACCACAGCGGCTGCGCCCACCGCAACCTGTACTGGAGCACGCCCGAGTACCAGCAGCGCACGGCCTGGCTGTGGCAGCAGATTGCCGCGCGCTACCGCGACGAACCGGTCGTCGCCGGCTATGGCCTGTTGAACGAGCCCTGGGGCAGCACGGCGGAGCAACTGGCGCAGGTGGCCAAGGCGCTGTACACCAGCATCCGCGAACTCGACAAGAAGCACATCATCATCCTGCCGGACCACCCCAAGGGCATCGCGCCCTACGGCAAGCCGTCTGCGCAGGGCATGGTCAACGTGGTCTTCGAAACCCATCCCTACCCGGGTTTTTTCGGCTGGAGCAAGCCCGGCATGGAAGTGCACCGCGACTGGCTGCAGTGCCTGCCCAAAGGCGGCGGCGTCTGCGACTGGCAGGACCGCATGAAGGCGCTGAACACGCCCTTGTACATCGGCGAGTTCCAGCCCTGGGCCGACCTGGAACCCGAACTCAGCGGACAGATCACCCGCGCCAGCTTCGACCACTATGCCGCTCTCGGCTGGGCTGCCACCGCCTGGTCGTACAAGAAGTTCAGCCGCGCCGGTGGCCGTCAGCCCGTCAACTGGGGTCTGGTGACGAATGCCGCGGGCGCCGCTGTGCCCGAACTCGATTTCGAAAAAGCCTCGCTGGTCGAGATTGAAAACTTTTTCAAGCTGTTTTCCAGCATCCCCTACGAGATCAACACGCCGGTGATGAAGTGGATGAACAGCCCGGTCGCGCCCGAGCCTTTCAAGCAGCCCTGAGTTCGTCGTTGCAAGCCGAGTCAGAGACGTGGCAATACCCGCCTGTGCGCATTCAGGGGTCGGTTGGGACGCGGTCGTCGGATGGTCGCCTGCGCTCGTGTCCCCCGGGCCCGGCTTTGCCCGGCCCTCCTCCTTTACCTCGCTTTGACCACCACCCAACACCCGCGGTACGCCATGCCGGTTGGTTCACGTCTTGGATGCACCGGCTGCTGGTATGCGATCTTGGTGAACCTGCACTGCTCGCGGGTCGGGACGGTGGGGCGCTCTGCGCAGTGAAGTAGAGGAGGAGACGTTGGACGCAGCCCAACGTCGGGGGACATGAACGAAGCAGAGTGCCCCGGCGGCACGGCCTCCCCCGAAAGCTCGCGCGCAGCAATACCCAAGTTGGCGTTAACTCATGTGACTTTCAATTCAGCCGCAGTTCCACCAGCACCGGGAAGTGGTCCGAGGGATAGAGCCCCTTCACCGTGTCGGTGACGATGCGGTGCGACTGCACGTCCAAGCCCGCGCTGACGAACACGTAGTCGATCTTGTTGTCGTCCTCGATATCCCGGCCAAAATTGTTGAAGCTGATGTGCCCGCCCTGGTTCAGGCTGTGCGATGCCAGCTCGGCGTCGAGCAGTTGCGCCGCCAGCACGCGGTAGGCGCCAAAGCCCGGCTGACCGTTCAGGTCGCCGGTCAGCACCACGCGCGCATCCGCACCCAAAGCCTGCACCGTTTGCACGATGAGTTTGGCGCTCTCGTTGCGCGCCTTGCCGCCCTGATGATCGAAGTGCGTGTTCAGAAAGTACAGCGGCCGGGCCGTGGCACGGCTGGTCAGCTGCAGCACGGTGAGCGTGCGATTGAGCATCGCGTCCCAGCCTCTGGACGCCTGATCCGGCGTCTCGGACAGCCACAGCGTGCGCGGCGAGGCTATGGCCCAGGCAGAGCGGCGCACCAGCACGGCGTTCATTTCGCCCTGCTGTTTGCCATCGTCGCGGCCCACGCCATAGCCCTCGAAATCGCCCAGCAGGTCCAGCAGGTCGCGCAACTGGAAGGCCTCAGCCTCCTGCAGTCCGATGACGTCGGCGTTGGAATTGCGGATCACGTCGGCCACCAGGAACTTGCGTCGGCTCCAGTGGTTCACGTCGTCCGCGCGCTCGCAGGAGCCGCAGCGGATGTTGTAGCTCATCACCGTCAGGCTTTCGGGCGCGCTCTGCCCGATCTGGCTCTGCGCCAGCCCTGCAAACAGAAGGCACAGGCAGCACAACAGCGCACGGCGCAAAAAGATCATGGCTTTCTCCAGGGAATCGGCTAGAAGCGCCGAGTATCACCGACGCGAATTGGCCGCCAGGTCCTGCAGTGCCGCCGCCAGCGCCACGACGACCGGCGTCCAGTCGCCCCGTTCGCTCTGTCGAAACAGCCGCATCACGCCCGGATACCAGGGCGAATCGATGCGCTCCTTGCCCCAGCGCCAGTCGGTCATGTGCGCCGGCAGCAGCAGCCAGCAGGGCCTGGCCAGCGCGCCCGCCAGGTGCGCCATGGCGGTGTCCACGCTGATCAGCAGATCGAGCTGACTCACGATCGCCGCAGCGTCGGCAAAGTCCGTCATCGCGGTGCCGAGTTCCAGCAGTTCCAGACCCACGGGAGGATGGCGCGCCTCGTCCTCGCCCGCGCCTTTTTGCAGACTGATGAAGCGCACCCCCGGCACAGCGCCCAGGGGTAGCAGCAAGTCCAGGCCATGCAGGGAGCGATCCGCGTCGTTGTCGAACAACGGGTTGCCCTTCCAGACCAGTCCGACACGCAAGCCATGTGCCGGCAGGCGCGCACGCCATGCCTCCAGCAGCGCCGGCGGCGCGGACAGGTAGGGCAGCTGCGCGGGGATGTTGTCGGCGCGCGTGCCACAGTGCAAGGGCAGGCTGAGCAGCGGCGTCCACAGGTCCCAGGCGTCGGGCGCGACCTCCTCATCGAAGGCCAGCACCTGGTCCACGCCCTGCAGCGTGCCCAGCAGAGATTTGAGCGCCGGATGGCACAGCAGGGTGATGGTGCCGGCACCGCGCACCTTGAGCAGCGCGGCGTAGCGGCAAAACTGGATCACGTCGCCGTGCCCGGCCTCGTAGCTCACGAGCAGCGAGCGCCCGGCCAGCGGCTCGCCCTGCCAGCGCGGGCATTGCAAGTGCCTGGCCAGGGCCTGGTACCAGTCGCGCGCTTCCAGGCTGGCCCAGCCCTCCTCATAGCGCTCCTGGCGCAGCAGCAGATAGCTCAGGTTGAAGCGCGCCTTGGGGTAATCCGCATCCAGCTTCAGCGCGTGACGCAGGCATTGCTCGGCCTCCTGCTCGCGCTGCGCGCCCAGGTAGAGCACGCCCAGATTCGACCAGGCCGCAGGGCCTTGCGTGTCCAACTCGATGGCGTCCAGATAGGCCTCGCGTGCCGGCTCAAAACGGCCCAGGCGGGCCAGCAGCGTGGCCAGGTTCATGTGCACCTGCGCGCACACAGGATCGAGCGCCAGGGACTGCCGGTAGCAGGCTTCGGCCTGTGCGAGTTGGCCTTGCTGCTCGAGCATGAAGGCCAGGTTCGCGTGGAGTTCCGCCATTTCGGGCGCCAGGGAGATGGCCTGGCGCAGGCAGCGCTCGGCGCCGGCCATGTCGCCACCCTCGAGCAGGCGATTGGCTTCGTGAAACAGCGCTGCAGCGTTCATGCTCAGAGCTTGGGTGCGCGCTGCGCCAGCGCCCACTGCACGTGTTCCCGCACCAGCGCACTGGGATGGTCCAGGCGCGCTTGCAGCGCCTGGCGCACAGCGGCATCGTCGGCCGCGCGCAGCGCATTGCCCAGCGCCACGGCGACGTTCCTGAGCCAGCGTTCGTGGCCGATGCGCCGGATCGGTCCGCCTTCGGTGCGACGCAGAAAATCTTCTTCACTCCAGCCCAACATCGTCACCGCCTGTTGGCCGCACAAGCCCGCGCGCTCGTCAAAGTCGGGCAAGGCGCTGCGCTGCGCGTACTTGTTCCAGGGGCAGACCAGCTGGCAGTCGTCGCAGCCGTAGATGCGGTTGCCGGTGAGGGCACGGAATTCCAGGGGGATGGGCCCGGCGTGCTCGATCGTGAGGTAGGAGATGCAGCGCCTGGCATCCAGCCGGTAGGGCGCAACAATCGCCTGCGTCGGGCACACGGCGATGCAGGCGCTGCACTGGCCGCAGTGGGCTTGCACGGTAGCGCTCTCGGGCAAGGCCAGGTCCAGGTAGACCTCACCCAGAAAGAACATCGAGCCGCCCTCACGGTTCAGCACCAGTGTGTGCTTGCCGCGCCAGCCCTGGCCGCTGCGCGCCGCGAGCTCGGCCTCCAGCACGGGCGCCGAGTCGGTGAACACGCGGTGACCCAAGGGACCGACGGCCTGCGCGATGCGTTCGCTCAGTTTCTGCAACCGACTGCGCAGCACCTTGTGGTAGTCGCGACCCCGGGCGTAGATCGACACGATGGCCTCGCCCGGGTGCTGCAGCCGCGCCGACTCCTGCGCCGGCCAGTCCGCCGGGGTACCCCGGGGCAGGTAGTCCATGCGCGCCGTGAGCACGCTCACCGTGCCCGGAACCAGCTCGGCCGGGCGCGCGCGGCGCAGGCCGTGCGCGGCCATATAAGCCATGTCGCCATGAAATCCCTGCTCCAGCCAGGCCAGCATGCCGGGCTCGGCTGTAGTTAAATCCACACCGGTCACGCCAATTTGGGAGAATCCAAGTTCCCGGGCCCAATTGCGGATGTCCGTCACCAAGGCTTGCGCCGATTCAGGAGTACTGTTGATTTGAATGCCGTGCGTCACCCGCCGATTGTAGGAAGCGCCGTCGAGACCCGCGTCTGGCGCAGCGAGGACGACACTGCCGCCTTCGCGCAACGCCTGGCCGCCTGCCCTGCGCTGCGCCACAGCTTCGTGCAACTGCATGGCGATCTGGGCGCGGGCAAGACCACGCTGGTGCGCCATCTGCTCAAGGCCCTGGGCGTGAGCGGTCGCGTGAAAAGCCCGACCTACACCGTGGTCGAACCCTACGAACTGCCCGGTCTGGACATCTGGCATTTCGATTTTTACCGCTTCACCGATCCGCGCGAGTGGGAGGACGCCGGCTTTCGCGACATCTTTGCCAGCCCCGGACTGAAGCTGGCCGAGTGGCCGGAAAAGGCCGCCGGCTACCTGCCCGTCGCCGATCTGGAACTGCAACTCGAGGTCGACGACGACGAGACCCGTCAGGTCACACTGCAGGCCAACACCGCGACGGGCCAGTCCCTGCTGCAAGGCCTGCGGGCGGCGGAACACCCGCCATGAAGCGCCGCGGTTTCATCCGCACCGGCTCGCTGCTGCTGCTGGGCGCGCAGCAGTTGGCGCGCGGCGCCAGCATCGTGGCGGTGCGCGTCTGGCCGGCGGCGGACTACTCACGCGTCACCATCGAATCCGACACGGCGCTCAAGGTGCAGCACCAGTTCATCACGAGTCCGCCGCGCCTGGCGGTGGACATCGAGGGCCTGGACCTGGACCCTGCCCTGCGTGAACTCGTGGCCAAGGTCAAGGCCGGCGACCCGAACATCGCCGGCATCCGCGTCGGACAGTTTGCCCCCGGCGTGGTGCGCCTGGTGCTGGACCTGAAGCAGCCGATGGCACCGCAGGTTTTCACCTTGGCGCCCGTGGCCGCCTACCGGCATCGTCTGGTGTTCGACCTCTACCCCACGCAGGCAGCAGACCCGCTGGAGGCGCTGATCCAGGAGCGGGTTCTGGACACCCGCCTGGCGGTGGCCGCGCAGCAGGCGGCCAGCGCCGCCCTGCCCACGCCGTCGCCCGTTGCGCCCGATCCCCTGGGCGAACTGATGGCGCTGCAGACAAGGCGCGCGGCGTCGGCGGCCAGTGCGCCGCAGGCCACGCTGCGCATTGCGTCAAGCCCGGCAGCGACAGCCTCGGCGCCGGCAGGAGCATCGTCGCCCCTGGCCGCGGCCTCGGCTGCGCAGACGCCCGTTGAAACAGGTCGAACCGAGCGCCTCATCATCATCGCGCTGGACCCGGGGCACGGCGGCGAAGACCCCGGCGCTACAGGCCCGGGCGGCACGCGCGAGAAGGACGTGGTGCTGGCCATCGCGCACCGCTTGCGCGAGCGCATCAACGCCACGACCATCAAGGGCAATCCGATGCGCGCCTACCTGACGCGCGACGCCGACTTCTTTGTGCCGCTGCAGGTGCGGGTGCAAAAGGCGCGGCGCGTGCAGGCCGACCTGTTCGTCAGCCTGCACGCCGATGCCTTCTTCACGCCCGAGGCGCGCGGCGCCAGCGTGTTTGCGCTGAGCCAGGGCGCGGCGTCCAGCAGCGCGGCGCGCTGGATGGCCGACAAGGAGAACAAGGCCGACGCCATCGGCGGGCTTAACGTCCAGGTCAAGGATATCCAGGTGCAGCACGCGTTGTTTGACATGAGCACCACGGCGCAGATCAAGGACAGCGTCAAGTTGGGCGGCGCCATGCTGGGTGAGATCGGCAAGGTCGGCAAGTTGCACAAGGCGCGCGTCGAGCAGGCCGGCTTTGCCGTGCTCAAGGCACCCGACATCCCCAGCGTGCTGGTGGAGACCGCCTTCATCAGCAACCCCGACGAAGAGATCAAGCTGCGCAGCGAAGCCTACCAGGAGGAACTCGCCGACGCGCTGATGCGCGGCATCGTGCGTTACTTCTCCCGCAACCCGCCGCTGGCCCGAAGCCGCACAACCTGAGCCTGCCTCAGGCGGCGCGGCGCCGCCCTTTCCAGGCGCCAAACATGATCACCACACCCGGCAGCAGGATCATGGCCCAGATGATCTTCTCCAGGTTCGTCTTGACGAACTCGGTATTGCCGAAGAAGTAACCCACGGTGATCAGGCCCACCACCCACAGCGCCCCGCCGGTGATGTCGAAAAAGGTGAAGCGACTGCGCGTCATGCGCGCCACGCCGGCGACAAAGGGCGCGAAGGTGCGCACAAACGGCATGAAGCGCGCGGCCACCAGGGTGATGCCGCCATAGCGTTCGTAGAACGCGTGCGCCCGATCAAAAGCCGCCTTGTTGAACAGGCGCGAGTTCTCCCACTTGAAGACGCGCGGACCGAAGTGGCGCCCGAGCGCGTAATTGCTCTGGTTGCCCAGCACTGCCGCGGCCAGCAACAACCCCACCGACAGCGGGTAGCTCATGAGCCCCACGCCGCACATCGCGCCCACCACGAACAACAGCGAGTCGCCGGGCAAAAATGGCATCACCACCACGCCGGTCTCGACAAAGATCACCAGGAACAGCAGCGCGTAGACCCACATCCCGTAGTTGAGAACAAAATCCTTGAGGTATTTGTCCACATGCAGGATGAAGTCGAGGGCGAAGCTGATGAATTCCATGGAGGGTGATTATCCATGGCGAGGTTGCGCGAAGACCTTCTCCTCATGCAGGCAGCAACTCACAAGGGTCAATACGGTCCAAGACCCCGGCCATGGAAGTGCGCGCCAGCGCCATGTCATAGTCGGTTTGCAGTCCGAGCCAGAATTCAGCGCTGGTGCCGAGGTATTTGGCCAGGCGAAGTGCGGTGTCCACCGTCACGGCCCGCCGTTCACGCACGATGTCGTTGATGCGTGGTGCCGGCACCTGCAGGGCCATCGCCATGGCGTGGGCGCTGATTCCGAGCGGCAACAGGAACTCTTCGCGCAACACCTCGCCCGGGTGAATCGGGCGCATTCCATTGATGATGGGTTTCATGCAGCGTTTCTCTCAGTGGTAATCAACAATTTCAACGTCCCAGGCGTCACCACGCTCAAACCGGAAACACAGACGCCATTGGTCGTTGATGCGAATGCTGTGCTGGCCTTTGCGCTCGCGCTTGAGCGCCTCCAGTTGGTTGTTGGGTGGTATGCGCAAGTCATCGATGCGCGTTGCACGGTGCAGCATCTGCAACTTGCGCTCTGCCACAGCCCGGATATTCACGTAGGCTGGCACAGCGACGCCTTCAAACAGTTCCTGAGTTTTCGGGTTTTTGAACGATCGAATCACGGTGCGTCATCGTATAACGCCATACGTTAAACGTCAATCGATATGCGGCATCGACCTTGCCCCCGCCTCAAGGCTCGAATCAATTCAGGACCCGCCCCCCCCTGCGCGTTGATCTTGCGGTACAGCGTCTGGCGGCTGATGCCCAGGCTGCGCGCGGCCTGCGAGACGTTACCGCGGCTGCCTTCCATCGCTTGGCGCACGGCGTCGCGCGACAACTCCTGCAGGTTCTGTGAAACCGGCAAAACATCAACGGGTGCCGGGGCCGGCGCCTGTGCCAACTCCTGCGCAATGTCGTCGGCCAGATGCTGCAATTCGATAACGCTTTCGTCTTCACCCAGCATGGCACTGGCCGTGCGCAGCACGCTGGCGAACTGGCGTAAATTGCCGGGCCAGGGATGCTGGAGCATGCATTCCATCAGCTCGGGCGCCAGGCTGATGTTGCGCTCGGCGTTCAGGCTGCGCAGCAAGCGCTCCGTGAGCGCCTGAAAATCCGTGCGGTCGCGCAGCGCCGGGAGCTGCACCGTCAGGCCATTGATGCGGTAGTAGAGGTCGCTGCGAAACCGGCCCTTGTCGGCTTCTTCGCGCAACTGGCTGTGCGTGGCGCAAATCAGCGCAAAGTCCACCGCCACGCTGCGCCCACCCAGCGGCGTGACGCTGCGCTCCTGTAGCACACGCAGCAAGCGGGTCTGCATGGCCAGCGGCATGTCACCAATCTCGTCGAGGAACAGCGTGCCACCGTGGGCCTCGCGCAAGCGCCCGAGGCTGCCTTCGCGCCGCGCGCCGGTGAACGCACCCGGCGCATAGCCGAACAGCTCGGCCTCGATCAGGTTCTCGGGGATGGCGGCGCAGTTGATGGCAACAAAGGGCGCGGCGCGACGCGGTCCGCTGTCGTGCGCGGCACGGGCAAAAAATTCCTTGCCCACGCCCGACTCGCCCTGGATCAGCAGCGGAATCGGCTTGTCCAGAATGCGCCGGGTCTTCTCCGCAGCGCTGCGCCAGCGCAGATCGCCGGTGTCCAGGCAGGCCAGCGCATCCTGCGCCGCGCTGCCCGAGTTGACAAAGCCCGTTGGCGCAGCGGCGGCCGAGATCGCGCTGCGAGGAGCCTTCAACTGCACATGCAACGCAGTGCCATCGTGCAGGTGCACCTGGGAAATTTGCCCGGGCCGGCGTTGCTGGCGCAGGCGCAATTCATCCAGTTGCAGGTCCAGCAGGCTGGCCAGTGGCGTGCTGCCCAGACTCGCCGCCGTGAGATGCAGCATGGCCAGCGCGGCCCGGTTCGCGCCCACGATCCAGCCGTCGTCCGACAGCACCAGCACGCCTTCGGCCACGCTGCCCAGGCCCTCCGCCTGGGCGTGCAGGTGCAGGCGCAGTTGGCGGCCACAACAGGCGGCGATGAGTCGGTTCTCTATCATGCGGGCCGCAGCACTGACCAGGCCCAGGGTGTGCGGGTGGCCGCTGCGATGGTCACCGGAAATGTCGAGCACGCCCATCAGGGCCCCGGTGGACGACAGGATCGGTGCGGCAGCACAGGTGAGAAATCCATTGCGTTCGAGAAAGTGTTCATGTCCGTGGATCTCGATACCGCTGGTCTCGGCCAGCGCCGTGCCGATGGCGTTGGTGCCACGGTGCTGCTCGTGCCAGGACACGCCCTGGCGCAGCGCCACGCGCTGCGCCTTGTCCAGGAACTGTGCGTCTCCCAGCGTGTGCATCAGGGTGCCGCTGTCGTCCGCCAGGATGACGATGCTCTGGCTGTGGCGCACCTGCTCGAACAGGAACTCCATCACCGGACGCGAATGCGCCAGCAGGTCATGATGACTGGCCAGTTGCTGGCGCAGTTCGCCGCCGCTGCTCGGGCCGATGTCGTGGAAGCTGCCCATGGGAAGCAAGCCCGCAGCGACGCTGCGCTGCCAGGACCTGGCCAGGCGCTCGTCAATGGCACCGGCCGGGCAGTGGCCATGTTCCAGCAGGTGCAGCCTTGCCTGGCGCAAGGCCACGGCGGGCAGGTTTGAGGGCACTTTGTCTCCTTGACAGAATCGATTCTGTTCTATGGCGGGATGAAAAAACTCGGGCCATGGTAACCAACTGTCCCCTGACCGACGATATGAAGTGGCTTGCATAGAGTGACATGGACAGCGGTGTTGCGTTATGTGACATCTGTCCAGATCTGGAACGTCACGACGGCCGACAACAGCCGATCGACTGAAGCCAGCACAAGAAAAATCTCCAGCGAAATCAACACTCCTGATGCGGCCCGCTGATGTGGCACGGGTCTTGATAAGGGTAATGGGCCCGCAAGGGTTTTTTCCACCAACAGACCTCAACGAGGAGACACGATGCTCTACGCAGCCCCCGGCACCCAAGGTGCCAAGATCGCCTACAAATCGCAATACAACAACTTCATCGGCGGCAAATTTGTCGCGCCGGTGAAGGGCCAGTACTTCGACGTCATCACGCCCATCAGCGGCAAGGTCTACACCCAGGCCGCGCGCTCCACCGCCGAGGACGTGGAGCTGGCGCTGGACGCCGCCCACGCCGCGGCCGATGCCTGGGGCAAGACCAGCGCCGCCGAGCGCTCCAATGTGCTGCTGAAGATCGCCGACCGCCTGGAAGCCAATCTGGAACTGCTGGCCTACGCCGAAACCGTGGACAACGGCAAGCCGATCCGCGAAACGCTCAACGCCGACATCCCGCTCACCGTGGACCACTTCCGCTACTTCGCCGGTTGCGTGCGCGCCCAGGAAGGCGCCCTGAGCAACATTGACGAAAACACCGTGGCCTACCATATCCAGGAACCCCTGGGCGTGGTTGGGCAGATCATCCCCTGGAACTTCCCGATCCTGATGGCGGCCTGGAAGC
Organism: uncultured beta proteobacterium; assembly: GCA_903830985.1. Lineage (GTDB taxonomy): Bacteria > Pseudomonadota > Gammaproteobacteria > Burkholderiales > Burkholderiaceae_C > CAIKVZ01. The sequence continues at coordinate 52,031 of CAIKVZ010000069.1, read as the reverse complement.
TCGCTCCCGCACTGGGCGCTGGCAACTGCGTGGTGCTCAAGCCGGCCGAGTCGACCCCGATCAGCATCCTGATCCTGGCCGAGCTGATCGCCGACCTGCTGCCACCGGGCGTGCTCAACATCGTCAACGGCTACGGTCGCGAAGCCGGCCTGCCGCTGGCCACGAGCAAGCGCATCGCCAAGATCGCCTTCACCGGCTCCACCACCACGGGCCGTGTCATCGCCCAGGCCGCTGCCAACAACCTGATTCCGGCCACGCTGGAACTCGGCGGCAAGTCGCCCAATGTGTTCTTTGCCGACATCATGGACAAGGACGACGGCTTTCTGGACAAGGCGATCGAAGGTCTGGTGCTGTTCGCCTTCAACCAGGGCGAGGTCTGCACCTGCCCGTCGCGCGCGCTGATCCAGGAATCGATCTACGACAAGTTCATGGAACGCGTGCTGGCGCGCGTCGCCGCCATCAAGCAGGGCAACCCGCTGGACACCGACTGCATGATGGGCGCTCAGGCGTCCAAAGAGCAGCTCACCAAGATCCTGTCCTATCTGGACCTGGGCAAGCAGGAAGGCGCCGAAGTCCTTGCAGGCGGCGCACAGGCGCATCTGGAAGGCGATCTGGCCGGCGGCTACTACGTGCAGCCCACGCTGTTCAAGGGCCACAACAAGATGCGCATCTTCCAGGAAGAAATCTTCGGCCCGGTGCTGGCCGTGACCACCTTCAAGGACGAAGCCGAAGCGCTGGCGATTGCCAACGACACGCTGTACGGTCTGGGCGCTGGCGTCTGGAGCCGCAACGGCAACGTGGCCTACCGCATGGGCCGTGCCATCAAGGCCGGACGCGTCTGGACCAACTGCTACCACGCCTATCCCGCGCACGCGGCCTTTGGCGGCTACAAGGAATCGGGCATTGGCCGCGAGACCCACAAGGTCATGCTGGACCACTACCAACAGACCAAGAACCTCTTGGTAAGCTACAGCGAAAGCAAGCTCGGGTTTTTCTGACGCCTCGTCATTGCGAGCCGCCCGAATCCGTGTGAATTTCGCAGGTGGCCCTTGAACAGGCGATGTTGGAATCGTCATTGCGAGCCGCCTCGGCGGCGCGGCAATCCATGCCGTCGAGTTCGTCACTGCGAGGCCGCAGGCCGTGGCAGTCCCTGCATTCGAAGCCGTCATTGCGAGGAGGCTTGCCGACGTGGAAACATGGATTGCCACGGCCCTTCGGGCCTCGCAATGACGAGGGTTTTCCCAGCCACCGTGGTCTGTTCATGGGACGGCTGAACAAAAATAATCGGGGGCGGGCAACCGCCCCTTTTTGCGTTTCCAAGGGAGGTCAACATGGTCGAAAAAGTCATCGCCACCGCGGCAGCGCTCGAACTGGTGGAGTTCTTGAAGCAAAAGCACGGCGCGCTGATGTTCCATCAGTCGGGTGGCTGCTGCGACAACAGCGCCGCCAACTGCTATTTGCCGGGCGAGATCACCATGGGTGCGGGTGACGTCTATCTGGGCGATATCGGCGGCTGCCCGTTCTACATCGGACGCGCGCAGTACGCCTACTGGAAGCACACGCAACTCATCATCGACGTGATCGAAGGCCATGGCGGAACCTTCTCGCTCGAAGGGCCCGAGGGACGGGCCTTTCACACCCGATCGCGGGTGTTCAGCGACGCCGAACTGGGCGAATTGGCGCGGGCCGAAACGAGCCTTACCTGAACGCTGTTTTGTCACGGCATGTAAGACCGTTTGACCCATAGAGGGTGGAACCCGACACTGCAGTCAATTCAACGAACAGAAAACCCATGCACCCATTCAAACGCCTTGTCGCTTCGACCCTGATCGTGTCGACCACCCTGCTCGGTCTGCCACTGGCAGCCCTGGCGGAAATCGTCACCACGGGAGAGTCCCAGGCAACGGCCGTAACGGCGGCCCAGCGCAACAGCGTGAACAGCTTTTTTGCCCGCGCCGATGTGCGTCAGGCGCTGCAGCAACAAGGTGTGACGGGAGACGCCGCACTGCAGCGTGTGGCCGCGATGTCGGACACCGAGGTGGCCCAACTCGCGGGCCGCATCGACCAGGCGCCTGCGGGTGGCGAAATCCTGAGCCTCGTGTTCACGCTGTTCATCGTGCTGCTGGTCACCGACATCCTGGGTTTCACCAAGGTATTCCCGTTCACACGATCGGTTCGATGAGCCGACGCGCAAACAGCTTCCGGACCCCCGCCATGGCGGGGGTTTTGCTTTGTGCGCTGCTGCTGTGCGGATGCGCCTCGCCGCAAATGAGCGGCTTGGAAAACCACTGGCCGCAGGACTTGCCGCAGCGCAGCGAGATCGTCGACGTGCCGTTCTACCCGCAGGAGGACTACGAGTGCGGGCCGGCGGCGCTGGCCATGCTGCTGCAGGCCGCGGGCGTGGGCGCAACGCCGGAGCAGTTGCTGGACCAGGTGTATCTGCCCGGACGCAAGGGTTCGCTGCAGGTGGAACTGCTCGCCGCGAGCCGACGCCACGGCCTGCCGGCCTACCTGCTGCAACCGAGGATCGAGGACCTGCTGCGCGAGGTGGCGGCAGGCAACCCGGTGCTGGTGCTGCAAAACCTGTCGCTGCCCATCTATCCGGTGTGGCATTACGCCGTGGTCATCGGCTACGACCGTGAGCACAAGCTGCTGCGCCTGCATTCCGGGCGCACGCCGCGACTCGAGATGTCGCTGTTCACCTTCGAGCGCACCTGGGCCCGGGGCGGCTCCTGGGCCATGCTGGCCTTGCCGCCAGAGCGTCTGCCGGTGACTGCCGAGCCCCTGGCCATGCTCGAATCGCTGACAGCACTGGAGCGCGTGCAGCCCGGGCAGGCAGGAATCGGCTACGCCACGGCGCTGCAACGCTGGCCGACGCAGCGCGGCCTGCTGCTGGGTGCGGGCAATGTGGCCTACGCGGCGGGGGACTTGTCCAAGGCCGAATTGGCCTATGGCGCGGCGGTGAAGGCACAGCCCGATTTCGCCGACGCCTGGAACAATCTGGCACAGGTGCTGCTGGAGCAGGGCAAACGCCCGCAGGCAAGGCAAGCCATCAACCGGGCCATCCAGCTGGGAGGCCAGCGTCTACCCAAATACCTCGAACTCAAAAGGCGGTTGGAAACGCCTTAACCCACGAAGAAAACGTCGAGCTTGTTGCCGTCGAGGTCGCGAAAATAGCCGGCGTAAAAGCCGTCGCCGCGCGGCCCCGCCGGGCCTTCATCCTTGGCGCCAAGGTCCAGCGCCTTCTGATGCAGGCGCTCAACTTTTTCCTTGGAATCCACGACCAGCGCCACCATCACGCCGTTGCCGACGGTGGCCAACTGACCGTCAAAAGGCTTCATGATGGCCAGACTCGGCTTGTCCTGGGCCACCCCCCAGGCAATGCCGCGACCGAAGTCCCACAGACGTTTGGCGCCGATTTCACCCAGCAGCGCGTCGTAGAAAGCCGCAGCGCGCGGCAGGTCATTGGTACCTAGCGTGACATAACCGATCATGAGCGTCTCCTCGATTTTTTGCGTGAAAGCGCAGTGTAAAGCCGATCCAGGGCTGGAGCGGGAAGCTGGCTGCGGGGTCCACACCTCCAAGGCCCTGCCCCATCCAGGCTGTCGCACAAACCCTAGAATCAGGGCGTGAACGCCCCCGCCCCCCCCTCCCTGCGCCGCCCCATTCTTGAACTGCCCGACGAGCTGATCAGCCAGATCGCCGCTGGCGAGGTCGTGGAGCGCCCGGCATCGGTGGTGCGCGAACTGGTGGACAACGCGCTCGATGCCGGCGCCAAACAGGTCACGGTACGACTGCTCGCAGGCGGCGTGCGCCTGATCGCCGTGGAAGACGACGGCATCGGCATCCTGGCGCAGGAATTGGCCGTGGCCTTCAAGCGCCACGCCACCAGCAAGATCAGCAACTTGATCGATCTGGAATCGGTGGGCACCATGGGTTTTCGCGGCGAGGCCTTGGCCGCCATCAACTCGATCGCTGACTGCGCCCTGCTGTCCCGCACCGCCGAGCAATCCAGCGCCTGGATGCTGGAAGGCCGCACCGGCGAACTCAGACCCGCGGCGCGCAGCCAGGGAACGACGGTGGAGGTGAAGGAGCTGTTCTACAGCACACCGGCACGGCGCAAATTTCTCAAGACCGACGCCACCGAACTGGCGCATTGCGTGGAGGCCGTACGCCGGCACGCGCTGGTACGCCCCGACGTGGGTTTTGCCATCTGGCACGAGGGCAAACTGGTCGAGCAGTGGCGCGCCGGCACGCTGGAGCAGCGTCTGGCCGATGTGCTGGGCGCCGACTTCGTGGCGCAGTCGGTGGCGGTGCAGCACCGCGTCGGCAACATCGTGGTCACCGGCCGCGCCGGCATACCCGACGCCGCGCGCAGCCGCGCCGACCAGCAGTTTGCCTATGTGAACGGGCGCTTCGTGCGCGACAAGGTCATGACCCACGCCGCGCGCAGCGCCTATGAGGACGTGCTGCACGGCCAGCGCCAGCCGGTCTATGTGCTGTACCTGGAGATGGACCCGACGCGCGTGGACGTGAACGTGCACCCGACCAAGATCGAGGTGCGCTTTCGTGACAGCCGCGAAGTGCACCAGGCCGTGCGCCATGCAGTGGAGAACGTCCTGGCGGTTCCGCGCAGCGCAGATGCGACTGCGCCACAGGATGCTGGACCAGCGGATGAAGTCCTGGCCGCACCCAGCCACAGCAGCGCACCAACATTCGCCAGCCCGCCCGCGCCGTTCAGGTCCTGGCCACAGCAGGCCATGCATTTCAACCCGCCCGGCATCCGCGTCTCGGACATGGAGGCACTGTGGCAGGCGCCGCGCCGGCAGGAAGCCCCGACAGAACCCGCGCCGCAGGTGCACACCGAAGCGACTGCAGCCCAGCCCGATGCGCCGGCGTCAGGCACCGTCTGGCCGCTGGGCCGTGCCCTGGCACAACTGCAAGGCATCTACATCCTGGCGGAAAACGCGCAGGGACTGATCGTGGTGGACATGCACGCGGCGCACGAGCGCATCGTCTACGAACGCCTGAAGAACCAGTGGGCGGCGGCCAATCCGGCGCAAGGTGATCAGCCCCGCGCAATAGCCAGCCAGCCGCTGCTGATACCGGCCACTTTTGCCGCCACGGCGCAGGAGATCAGCACGGCAGAAACCTGCCAGGACACGCTGGCGTTGCTGGGCCTGGAGATCACGCCGTTCTCGCACAAGACGCTGGCGGTGCGCGCCGTGCCGACGGCGCTGGCGCTGGGCGACGCCGTGGAGTTGGCGCGCAGCGTGCTGGCCGAACTGGCGCAACACGACGCCAGCAGTGTGATCCAGCGCGCGCAGCACGACATCCTGGCCACCATGGCCTGCCATGGCGCGGTGCGCGCCAACCGCAAACTCAACCTGGAAGAAATGAACGCCCTGCTGCGCCAGATGGAGGCCACGGACCGTTCCGACCAGTGCAACCACGGGCGCCCCACCTGGCGTCAGATGAGCCTGCGCGAACTCGACGCGCTGTTCCTGCGCGGTCGCTGATCAGGGTTTGGCGCAGCGGCAATATTCGTTTCCCTTGTCGAACACGATGCGCCACTGGCCCGGCGTCTCCAGCCGCCAGATGGAGGTGAAGGTCGCGATCTGTTCGCCCCGGGCGTTGCGCACCGGCCCGGAACTCAGGGCCAGCGTGCCGGAGGCGAGCACTTCCACGGTTTCGGGTTCCCAGGCAAACGGCGCCTCGGGCTTGTCGTAAAAGCGCTTCCAGTAGTCGGCCACCTGCTGCTTGCCGCGCAAGGGCGTGGCGGTCGTGAAGAACACCGCTTCGTCGGACAGGAAAAGGCTGAAGGCGGCGTGGTCCCGGTCGGCCATGGATTTGGCAAAGGCGCGCTCGGTGGCCATCACCTGCTGCACGGGGTCGGCCGGAGTCTGCGCCTGAACGTTGCCCATCCAACCGCCCATCAAGGCCAGCGTCAGGCCGAAGTGTTCAAGCGCAGAGCGCATCGCGCTCCTCCTGGCACATCGCCTGTTCCTCGGCATCCATCAGGTCAAAGGCGGCCAGGGCGGCCTGGCGCGCCGCGTCAAAGGCCGCGTCGTGGCCCAGTGCCTGGACCGCCAGCGCAGCCATCTCGTGGGCGAAGAACAGCTCCAGCGCCGGCGCGCTGTGCTCGCGGCACAGGCTCAGGCAGGCGGCCGCGTGCTCAGCGGCCTGCTGCACCTGTCCCGCGCGCAGGCAGGACTTGGCCAGCACATAGTCGGCGCGCTCCACCTCCAGCCAGCTGCCGGCCAGCGCCCAGTACTGGCGCGCGGCCTGCGCGGCGCGGATCATCTGCTGGTCCTGTTCGACGCTGCGTTCGTCCAGCTCGCCCAGCGCGCAGGCCAGGTTGTTCGCGGCCACCGCCAGCGGGCGCTCCCAGCCGGTCTCGGAAATCGGCAGCTGCTGCGCCAGCTTCAGGCTCAGCTCCAGCAGCGCCGTGGCGTTTTCCAGTTCCTCGCGGCCCAGACACACGGCGCTGGCCGAGCTCAGGGCGTGGACACGCTCCTCCTCGCTCAGCCTGGCGCCTTGCGGCACCTCGCCTTGCGCCAGCGCCAGCGCGGCCAGGCCCACGCGCACGGCGCTGGCCGCCGCCAGGTCGCTCTGGCACAGGGGATGTTCCTGCAGCAGCGCCAACTCGGCACGGGCCCCTGCCCAGTCGCCCAGGTGCTCGCCAAAGACATGCAGCACGATGCGCGCCAGCGCGCCCACCTGCTGCGGCTCGTTCAGCATCGTCTGCGCAAGCCGGAGCTGCTCAGCCACGGCCTGCGGGTTGTCGCCGTGCTCGTGCCAGGCCTGCTCCATCAACTGCTCGAAATTCATAATGTCTCCAAGGGATTGGCGTGATCTTAGTGGCTCGGGTCTTGCAAGGAACCGGCAGTGCTTCTGGTACCCTCGAGTCGATGTCCCATTCCCCTTCAGCCACTGGCACGACGCCGGCCGGCGCGTCACACACCATGTCTCCCGGCCTCATCGTGTGGCTGCTGTCGCTGCTGCTGGGCCTGCAGCCGCTCACCACCGACCTGTACCTGCCGGCGCTGCCGGCGCTGACCCAGGGTTTTGGCGCCAGCATGGCCCAGGCGCAACTCACGCTCACGGCCCTGCTGCTGGCCTTTGGCGTGTCGCAACTGTTCTGGGGCCCGCTGTCGGACCGCTTTGGCCGACGCCCCATCCTGCTCTGGGGGCTGGCGGCCTACACGCTGGCGGCGCTGGCCAGCGCCTTCGCGCCCAGCATGGACTGGCTGATCTTCTGGCGCGCGGCGCAGGGCGCGGCCATGGGCGCGGCCGTGATGTGTGCGCGTGCCATCGTGCGCGACCTGTATGCCCCGCTGGAGGGCGCGCGCGTCATGTCCAAGGGACTCACCGGCCTGGGCATCATCGCCTGCCTCAGCGCCCCCCTGGGCGCGGCCCTGGCCCATTGGCTGGACTGGCATGCCGTGCTGCTGGCTCTCGGTTTGTGCGCGGCCAGCACGCTGGCCGTCATCGGCTGGCGTTTCGAGGAAACGCTGGCGCGCAGGAATCCGTTAGCCCTGCACTTTGGCACGCTGGTGCGCACCTGGTGGAAGATCCTGCGCCACCCATCCTTTGTGGCTTTCTCCGTGCTTTCCACCTGCTCCTACGCGGGCCTGTTCACCTTCCTCGCCTCCTCGTCCTTCGTCCTGATCCAGGTGTTGGGGCTGAGCCGGGCGCAGTTCGGACTGGTGATGTTCGGCTCATCGCTGGCCTACATCCTGGGAACGGTGCTGTGCCGGCGCCTGCTGCTGCGCTTAGGCGTGGCGCGCACCGTGGGGCTGGCCGGCGTTCTCACGCTCACGGCCGGCACACTCATGGGCGGACTGGCGTTGGCCGGGTGGCACAGCTTGTGGAGCCTGCTGCCGCCGTTTTACCTGTTCATGGTCGGCCACGGCGTGCACCAGCCCTGCGGACAGAGCGGCGCCGTCGGGCCGTTTCCGCAGGCTGCCGGCGCGGCTTCGGCCTTGAATGGTTTCCTGATGATGCTGGCGGCCTTTGGCGTGGGCAGCTGGCTGGGCCTGAGCATGGACGGTACGGTGGCACCCCTGACCAACGGCGTGTGGTTCTGGAGCGTGTGCATTGCGCTGACCGCCTGGACCCTGGTGCAGCGCCATGAACACCGCACTGCGGTACGAAAATGAGCGAAGCCAACACAGCGCGCGTGCTCTGCCTGGCCGGCCCCACGGCCAGCGGCAAGACCGCAGCCGCCTTGGCCCTGGCGCAGCAGTTGCAGGGCAAGCTGGAGATCGTCAGCGTCGACTCGGCACTGGTGTACTGCGGCATGGACATCGGCACCGCCAAGCCGACCCCGGCCGAGCTGGCCAGCGTGGCGCACCACCTGATCGACATCCGCGACCCCTTGCAGGCCTACAGCGCTGCCGAATTCGTGGCCGACGCCTCACTGCTGATCACGCAGATCAACGCGCGCGGCCATCTGGCCCTGATGGTGGGCGGCACCATGCTGTACTTCAAGGCGCTGTTCGAGGGACTCGACGCCATGCCGGCGGCCGACCCCGCAACCCGGGTCGCCATCGAAGCCCGGGCCGCAGCGCTGGGCTGGCCGGCGCTGCACGCCGAGCTGGCAACGGTCGACCCGGTGACGGCGGCGCGCCTGGCGCCCAACGACAGCCAGCGCATACAGCGCGCGCTGGAAGTGTTTCGCGTCAGCGGACTGACCCTGTCGGCGCTGCACGCCGCGCCAAACAAGACCGGCAGCACGCGCGGCCTGGGCGCATTGCCCCTGATTTCACTGGAACCGCTGGATCGACCCTGGCTGCACGCGCGCATTGCGCAGCGCTTTGACGCCATGCTGGACGCAGGGCTGGTCCAGGAGGTCCGGGGGCTGCGCGCGCGCGGCGACCTGCATCCCGACCTGCCCAGCATGCGCTGCGTCGGCTACCGGCAAACCTGGGAAGCGCTTGACTCGCACAGGGCGCTCGGTTTGGACGCCCAGACGGCACTCACGCCGGCCGAGCTGGCCGCGCTGCGCGACAAGGGCATCTTCGCCACGCGCCAGCTGGCCAAGCGCCAGATCACCTGGTTGCGCTCCATGCCGCAGCGCCGCGCCGTGCACTGCGACGCGCCCGACGCCCTGCAGCAGGTGCTGACCCTGGCGGCGCAGTTGTCAGGCGGCAGCTGATCCAAGGCCGAGACGCCCAACGTCCTCGCCATGACAAAGCCTGAGCCACTGACAGCACTCTTCCAGGACGAGTTCCTGCTGGTGCTGGACAAGCCCGAGGGGCTGTTGAGTGTGCCCGGGCGCGGCGCGGACAAGCAGGACTGCCTGTCGCGCCGCGCGCAGCAGGTCTGGCCGGATGCACTGGTGTTGCACCGGCTCGACATGGCGACCTCGGGGCTGATCCTGATGGCGCGCAACCTGGCCGTGCAACGGGCATTGGGCGACGCCTTTGCCCAGCGTACCGTGCACAAGCGCTACCAGGCCGTGGTGCAGGGCACGCTGGCACCGGCCGAGCACTGGGGGCTGATCGACCTGCCGATCGCCGTAGACTGGCCGAACCGGCCGCTGCGCATCATCGACCCGGTGGCGGGCAAGGCCAGCAGCACGCGCTGGCGCGTACTGCCCGGCGACGAGCGCTGGCGCGCCTTTGCCACAGCTGATGTCGCTGCGGTCGCGAACTGCACGCGCCTGGAGCTGGAACCCCTTACCGGGCGTTCGCACCAATTGAGGGTGCATTTGCGCGCGCTGGGGCATCCGATACTGGGCGACCGGTTGTACAGTGACGATGTGACCAGGCCGGGAAGCACGCGCCTGCTGCTGCACGCCTGCAGCCTGAAACTGGCCCACCCCGTGACGGGCGAGTGGCTGCGATTTGACAGTCCCTGCCCTTTTTGATCTGGCCTTCTTATTGCTTAACCACAGGAGCACAGCACTGCGACGCACCATGAAAAACCACCTCACCATCATCACCGGCGCCTCGCGCGGCCTGGGTCTGGAACTGGCCTTGCAGCTGCTGAAGCCGGGTCAACAACTGCTGTGCATGTCGCGCCAGACCAGCCAGGTGCTGGAGCGCGCAGCGCAGGACGCAAGTGTGCCCCTGCTGCAGTGGCAGCAGGACCTGGCAGATGGCCTTGCCGCCAGTGCGCGCCTGGCTGCCTGGCTGCGCGATCAGCAACCTGGCAGCTACGCTGGCGCCACGCTGATCAACAACGCCGGCGTGATCCCGGCCATCGTCCCCTTGAGCCAGTCCGATCCGCAGGAGCTGGCACTCGCGCTGCGCGTGGGCCTGGAGGCGCCGATGCAACTCACGGCCACCTTCCTGCGCTGCACCGAACATTGGCCAGGCCCACGCCGGGTGCTGAACATCTCCTCCGGTTTGGGCCGGCGCGCCATGGCCTCGCAAGCCGCCTACTGCGCGGCCAAGGCGGGAATGGATCATTTCAGCCGCTGCCTGGCGCTGGACGAGGCGGCCAAGCCGAATGGCGCGCGCGTGTGCTCGCTCGCGCCCGGCGTGATCGACACCGACATGCAGCTGCAGCTGCGCGGTGCCGACGCCGCATCCTTTCCCGAGCGCAACAACTTTGCCACGCTCAAGGAGCAGGGCCTGCTGGCCTCACCCGCCGACGCTGCCAAGCGCGTGCTGGCCTGGCTGGCGCGGGCCGACTTCGGCGTCAACCCCGCGGCCGACGTGCGCGAATCCTGAAACATTTTTACAAGGAACCCGATGCCCACACCCCACCACGCTGACTTCCTGATCATCGGCAGCGGCATCGCTGCCGCGTCGGTCGGCTACTGGCTGGCCGCACACGGGCGCGTCGTGCTGCTCGAGCGCGAGTCGCAACCGGGCTACCACTCCACGGGCCGCTCTGCTGCGATGTTCATGGAAAGCTATGGAACACCGCAGGTGCGTGCACTCACCCGGGCCAGCCGCGCCTTTTTTGAGCAACCACCGGCGGGCTTCACCGAGCACCCGATACTCACGCCGCGCGGCGCGCTGATCGTCGCCAGCCCGGGGCAGGAAGACCTGCTGGAACAGGAATGGCAGGCGCTGCACGCCATGAGCCCGGACGCACTGCGCCTGGACGCTGCGCAGACCTGCGCCATGCTGCCGGTGCTGCGCCCGGACCAGGTGCTGGGCGCGGTGTACGAGGGCGATGCCGCCGACATGGACGTGCATGCCCTGCACCAGGGTTTTCTGCGCGGCGCGCGTCAGCAAGGCGGCCAGCTGGTCTGCGACGCCGAGGTGCAATCACTGCAGCACGACGGCACGAACTGGCAGGTGCAGGCCGGCGGCCAGAACTACAGCGCGCGCGTCGTCATCAACGCGGCGGGCGCCTGGTGCGACGAGATTGCAGCCATGGCCGGTGCCACGCCCATCGGCCTGGTGCCCAAGCGCCGCTCGGCCTTCGTGTTTGCGCCAAGCGCCCAGCTGGACTGCGCGCGCTGGCCCATGGCGATTGCCGTGGACGAGACCTGGTACCTCAAGCCAGACGCCGGCCAGTTGCTGGGCTCCTGCGCCAACGCCGACCCGGTGCCGCCGCAGGATGTGCAGCCCGAGGAACTGGACATCGCCACCGGCATCTGGCGCATCGAGGAGATGACCACGCTGCAGATCCTGCGCCCCAGCCGCAGTTGGGCCGGGCTGCGCTCCTTCGTCGAAGACGGCGATCTGGTAGGCGGCTTCGACCACCGGGCGCCCAACTTCTTCTGGATCGCCGCCCAGGGCGGCTACGGCATACAAACCTCGGCCGCCATGGGCCAGGCCTGCGCGGCGCTGGTGCGCGGTGTGCCACTGCCGGACTCGCTCACTGCGTTCGGCATCACCGCGGAACTGCTCAGCCCCGAGCGGCTGAGTGAAAGGACGTCATGACCGGCGAGTTGGCAGCGCTCACCGCGGCACTGCGCGCCTTCGCCCAGGCGCGCGACTGGGAACAGTTTCATTCGCCCAAGAACCTGGCCAGCGCGCTGAGCGTGGAAGCGGCCGAACTGCTGGAACACTTCCAGTGGCTGAGCGAGGAACAGAGCTGCGAGTTGCCCGAGGCGAAGAAGCTGGAGGTGGCGGCCGAAGCGGCCGATGTGCTGCTCTACCTGCTGCAGTTGTGCGACAAGCTCGGCGTCGATCTGCTGGCCGCTGCGACGCAGAAGATGGTCGCCAACGGCCTGAAATACCCGGTGCAAAGCAGCAAGGGGTCGAGCCGCAAGTATTCCGAACTCTGAGCGTGTTTGGCGACCGCCAGACGCGTGCGGGCATTGCGGCCGCTTCATGCACCATGCTATCCTTACCAAAAAGTAAGGAACTCTCATGCAAACCACCCTGACTTCCAAGGGACAAATGACGCTGCCGAGCGCCGTGCGCGCCAGGCTGGGCCTGGAAGCCGGCGACCAGTTGCTGGTGACCGTACAAGGTGACGACAGCATCGTTCTGACTCGACGGCCCACGGCCAGCGTGACCGTCTTGCGCGGGCTGTTGCCGGCGCCCAAGCGCGCGCTGACAGCGGCCGAAATGGACGCGGGCGTTGCAGCTCATCTGGGCGCCAAACACAAGCCAGGCAGAAAGCCTTGATCGCGCTCGACACCAACCTGTTGGTGCGACTGCTCACCAACGATGAACCCCGCCAGGCGGCCAAGGTAGAGGCATGGCTGCGCAACAACGCCACGTCCAAAGACCCCGCCTACGTCGATCATGTGGTGTTGTGTGAACTGGCCTGGGTGTTTGAGCGCAGCTATGGCTATTCCCGTGCCGAGGTGCAAGGCGCATTGGCCGCGCTGACGCAACAGGATCACCTGAAAGTCGAGGCCCCTGGTTTGGTACGACAAGCTCTGGCCTTGTACGCCGACGGTCCTGCCGATTTTTCAGACTACCTTCTTGCCGTACGTGCCCAGGCAGCGGGCTACTCCCCGGTGTTGACCTTCGACAGGAAAGCGGCAAAGACCGCGACGCATCAACTGCTGCGCTGAATCGGTAGCCGGCCTCAGAACGTCCCCGGATAGGCCCCGCCGTCGGCCAGCACATTCTGTCCCGTCATGTAGCCGGCGTGCTGGCTGCACAGAAAGGCGCAGATCGCGCCGAACTCTTCGGGCGTGCCAAAGCGCTGCGCGGGAATGGTCTTGCGCCGCGCCTCGCTCGCGGCCTCCACCGATTGCCCGGTACGGGCGGCGGCGCCCTGGAAGATGGCGGCCAGCCGATCTGTGGCAAAGGCGCCAGGCAGCAGGTTGTTGATGGTCACGCCCTTGGCCGCCAGCGAACTGCGCGACACGCCGGCAACAAAGCCGGTCAGGCCGGTGCGCGCGCCGTTGGACAGGCCCAGGATGTCGATCGGCGCCTTCACGGCGCTGGAGGTGATGTTCACGATGCGCCCAAAGCCGCGCGCTGCCATGCCGTCCACCGTGGCCTTGATGAGCTCGATCGGGGTGAGCATGTTGGCGTCCAGCGCGCTGATCCAGGCGTCGCGCTCCCAGGTGCGAAAGTCTCCCGGCGGCGGGCCACCGGCGTTGGTCACGACGATGTCGAACTCGCGGCGCTGCGCAAACACGGCGGCGCGTCCCGCCACGGTGGTGATGTCCGCCGCCACCTGCAGCACTTCGGCATGCGGCGGTTCGGCCAGCAACTGCGCCGCTGCTGCGGCCAGCGCCTCGGCGCCGCGCGCCACGATCAGCACGTTCACGCCTTCGCGCGACAGCGCCTGCGCACAGCCCAGACCCAACCCCCGACTCGCGCCGCACACCAGCGCCCATTTACCTGCCAGACCCAAATCCATAGCCATCGCCTCCCGTTGTGAAGATAATCCGGGAAGCGCACGCCGAATGACAGCTGGCGCGACCCCCTTTGGGCAATGATACGTTGGAGTCCCCCGTATGAAACGGTTTCTATTGGCAAGCGCGACGCTGGCCCTGTGCTTGGGCGCGGCACAGGCGCAAAGCGACAGCACCATCGTGAAGCGCAATACCGAATTGCGCGAAGCGCCCGGCGACCAGTCGCCCAGCCTGGGCCCGTTGGCGGCCAAGGCACCATTGACGCGGCTGCCGCAGCGCCAGGGCGCCTGGGTCCAGGTGCGTACGGAAAAGGGTGCGACCGGCTGGTTGCACATGTTCGACATCACCACCGTGGGCAGCGCCGCGGCCAGCAGCGGCAACGCCGGGGCGGGGGTGCTGCGCGGCTTCACCGGCTTGTTCGGCGGTGGCAATTCTCAGCCGCGCAACAGCGGCACCACGGCCACCATCGGCATTCGTGGTCTCGATTCCGAAGACATTGCCAACGCGCAGCCCAACCCGCGCGCCGTGGCGCAGGTCGAAGCCATGCGCGTCGACGAGAAGCAAGCCAGGGCCTTCGGCCTGCAATCCCAACTTGCCACGCGCAACGTGGAGGCCTTGCCCGCCGCAGCCAAGCCGCGGACTGACAACAGCCGCGGCGGCAACAACAGCAATACGGAGCGCTGATCCATGAAGCCTTTGCAACAACCCTCATCGCGTCCCCTTCGTCTGGCCGCAGCCTTGCTGATCTGCGCATCCTGCCTGGCGCCGACGGTCAGCTCGGCGCAGGATGCCGCCAAGGCTTTGGGCGGACTGTTCAAGTCCTTGTCGCTGCCCGGCAAGCCGGCGTCCAACAATTCCGGCGGCGACAAGACCCTGGAAGTGCTCCAGACGCTGGCCAAACCGGTGGAGCAGATCGACGAGCCCAGGGAGATCGAAATCGGCCGCCAGTTGGCGTCCGTGCTGCTCGGTGCCAAGCCGCTGTATGCCGACGAAAAGGTGCAGCGCTACGTGAACCAGCTCGGGCGCTGGATCAGCCTGCAATCGGCCCGCCCCAACCTGCCCTGGACCTTTGCCGTGATCGACGACGCCGGCTACAACGCCTTCGCCGCGCCCGGCGGCTACATCTTCATCACCAAAGGCCTGCTGGAACGCGTACCTGACGAAGCCGAACTGGCCGGTGTGCTGGCGCACGAGATCACGCATGTGGTGGCCAAACACCACCTGCAGGCGCTGCGCAAGGCGGCCGAGTCTGGCAAGCTGACAAGCGCATTGGGCCAAGTGGCAGCCACGCAGATCAAGGGCGACCTGGCGAATGCGCTGATCGGACAGGGGGTTGCGCTGGCCCGCAATTTGTATTCCAAGGGCCTGGACCGGGACGACGAATTCGACGCCGACCGCGCCGGCGTCGTGCTGGCGGCGCGCGCCGGCTTCGACCCCTATGGCCTGGTGTCGGTGGTGCAGGGCCTGCGCACGGCCAGCGCCAGCGATCAGCTGTTTGCGCTGAACGTGGCCACGCACCCGCCGGCGCAGCAGCGCCTGGACCAGTTGGAGCAGTCCATGGGACGGCGCCTCGATGACCTGAGCGGCCAGCCCGGCGTGACGGTGGAGCAGCGCCTGCAACTCATCATGGTGGGTGCCAAGCGCAACCAGGCCAAACCGACGCAATGAGCCGTTTCTAGCCTGATCAACCCCTCGCGGCGCCGCGCGTGAACACGAAGATCCCGGAGATCACCAGCACCGTTCCCGCCGCCACCCAGGCGGTGAAGGGCTCGCCCAGTATCAACACGCCCATGAGGATGGTCGACATGGGACCGACCATGCCGGTCTGCGCCGCCATGGCTGAGCCGATGCGCTCGATCGCCATCATCACCATCAGTACCGGCACCGCGGTGCACAGCGTGGCGTTGAGCAGCGACAGCCAGAGCACGGGCGTGGCCACGGCGGCCGCGCTCAGCGGGCGCAGCAGCACGAATTGAAGAATGCACAGCAGGCAGGCCACCGTCGTGGCCAGGCCCACGAGACGGATCGAGCCCAGGCGCTGCACCAGTTCGCCGCTGTAGACCAGGTAGATGGCGTAGCTCACCGCGCTCAAAAAAACCAGCAGCGCACCCCAGGCCACCTGCGCGCCCTGGAGTTGTATTTCATGGCCGAACACCAGCACCACACCGGCGTAGCTGATGCCCATGCCCAGCGCCTGCAGGCGCGTGATGCGCCGCCGGTACAACACCCAACCCAGCAGCAGCACCAACGTCGGATTTAGGTAGAGCACGAGCCGCTCGAAGGACGCGCTCACATAAGCCAGCCCGGCAAAGTCCAGAAAACTCGCCAGGTAGTAGCCGCTGAATCCCAGGCCCAGCACGCCCAGCCAGTCGTGTCGTGTCAGCGCTGGCGCCCGCTTGCCGCCCTGGCGGTAGGTCGCCCACCAGGCCATGGCGGCAAAGATCGGCAGGGCAAACAGCATGCGGTACATGATGAGCGTGACCGCGTCCACGCCGTGGCGATACGCCAGCTTGACGATGATGGCCTTGCCGCTGAAGGCGATGGCGCCGCAGGTGGCGAGTAAAAGGCCCGTGATCAGCTTTTTACGCTGTGCTACCGCGCCAGCAGTCAAAACCCCACCGCCTGCCCGTCGCGCCGTGCGTCGCTCGCTGCCAGATAGCCCTGCACTGCAGGGTCGCCCATGCGCCAGATGAACTGGCCCGCGCCAAAGTCCTGGTAGGAGTCGCTCAAGGTGGCGATGCGGTGCCCGCGCGCGCTCAGGCCCTGCACCGTGGCGGCGTTCATCGCCGCCTCCACGTTCAGCGCCAGCCCCTCGTTGTAGCGCCAGCGCGGCGCGTCGCAGGCGGCCTGCGGGCTTTGCCGGTAGTCGAGCATACGCACCAGGGTCTGCGTATGGCCCTGCGGCTGCATGTTCGCGCCCATCACGCCATAGGACATGAGCGGTTGCCCGTCGCGCATCAGAAAGGCCGGAATGATGGTATGAAACGGCCGCTTGCCCGGCGCCACCAAGTTCGCCGGGTTCAGCCCCTTGGCATCCAGGCTGAAGCCGTGGCCGCGGTTTTGCAGGCTGATGCCGAAGCTGGGTTCGACGCAGCCCGAGCCGAAGCCCATGTAGTTGCTCTGGATGAAGCTCACCATCATGCCGGACTCGTCGGCCGCGCTGAGGTAAATGGTGCCGCCTTTGGCGGGATTTCCGGCGCCAAAGTCCTGCGCCTTCTTCATGTCGATGAGGCGCGCGCGTGACGCCAGATAGAGCGGATCGAGCATCTGCGCCGGCGTCACCTCCATGCTGGCCGGGTCCGCCACATAACGGTAGACGTCGGCAAAGGCCAGCTTAATGGCCTCGATCTGCAGGTGCTGCGAATCCACGCCGTCGAGCTGAAGCGCCGCCAGATCGAACTGCCCCAGGATGCCCAGCGCGATCAGCGCCGCGATGCCCTGGCCGTTGGGGCCGATCTCGTGCAGCGCGTAGCCGCGATAGGCCTGGCTGATGGTCGGCACCCATTCGGGGCGGTAGGCGGCGAAGTCGGCAGCCGTGATGCTGCCGCCGTGCTGGGCCGCGAAGCGCTCGATGGCGTGCGCGATGTCGCCGCCGTAAAAGGCCGCGCCCTGACTTGCGCCAATGGCGCGCAGAGCCCGCGCCGCCGCCGGGAACTGGAACAGCTCGCCCACATGCGGCGCGCGCCCGCGGGGCAGAAAGCTCTGGGCAAAGCCGGGCTGGCCGCGCAGCTCGTCAGCGGCCGCGGCCCACTTCTGCTGCACCACGGGCGACACCAGATAGCCGCGCTCGGCGATCTCGATGGCGGGCTGCAGCAACGCCGGAAACGGCAGCTTGCCAAAGCGCTCGCTCAGTGCCACCCAGCCGGCCACGGCGCCGGGCACAGTGACCGAGTCGAAGCCGCGCTTGGGAGGCGTCTTGGCATCGGCGCCGTACTTGTCCCTGAAGTAGTTGGGCGTCCAGGTCTGCGGCGCGCGACCCGAGGCGTTCAGGCCGTGCAACTCCTTGCCGTCCCACAGGATGCAGAAGGCGTCGCTGCCCAGGCCGCAACTCACCGGCTCGGTGATGGTGATGGCGGCCGCCGCAGCCACTGCCGCATCCACCGCGTTGCCGCCCTGGAGCAGCATGCGCAGGCCAGCCTGCGCCGCCAGCGGGTGCGAGGTGGAGACCACATTGCGCGCAAACAGCGGCAAGCGCGTGCTGGTATAGGGGTTGGTGTAGTCGAAGTCCATGGTGTGGCAGCCCTTTTGTTTATGCCTTGGCGCCTTTTGCCTGGGCCTGGAACACGCCGGAACAGGCGGCGCGGGCCTCGTCCTGCGCCGGCAGCTTGGCGCAGACCGCGTCGAGCTGCGCCGCCAATTTCTTCACGACTGCGGCGTGCTGGCCCCGGGCGTTCCAGGCCAGCAGTTGGCGGCCCATCTTCTCCAGACCGCGCCGGTTGCGCTCGTAAAAGGTTTCGGGCACGGCCTCGAGCTCGGCCAGCACACCGCTGGCCGCTTTTTCAATGCGCGCGCTGTCCTGGGGACTGAGTTCCAGCAGGCGGTTCACGTAGCCGCTGCCCCACTGCAAGCGCGTCGCCGGACCGACGGATTTCTCCCAGGCTTGTTGCGTCCAGTCCAGCGAGGCCGTCTTGTTGCCGCGCGCTCGCTCGTTGGCCGCGAGTACCAGCATGTGGTAGTAGGGAGAAATCGCCTTGGGCAGTTCGGCCTTGAGCAGCGCGTCAGACTCATCGAGCAGCCCGGCCTCGCTGAGCAGATCCGCCGCGTTGGGTATGACGGCCTGGCGCTCGTAACTGCTGGTCGTGGTCTTGTCGGCCAACGCCACCGCGGCGCGCGCCTGCGCCAGCAAGGCCGCGTCGAACACCGGTTTGGCGTCCTTGGGCAGATCCAGTTTGAGCAATGCCAGCTTGGCCGACACGGCAGACAGGCGATCCGATTGCGACAGCCCGGCGTCGGCTGCGAAGCGCTCCAGCGCCATATTCCAGTTGTTCTGCAGCGGGGCACGCGCGGCGCTGCCCTTGGGCGCCAGCAGCGCCAACATGTCGGCGCCGTAATTCACCAGCACGTCAAAACTTTCCCGCGCCTGAACGGCGTCGCCCAGGATGACCTGTACCCGCGCCAGCGCAGCCACCGGGTCGGGCAACGCAGACCTGTCCTGTGCCGCGGCGACGATGGCCTTGAGCGCCAGGCGATTTGCGGCTTCGCGTTGTTCCTGCGGGCAGGCCTGCGCCAACTTTTGCAAGCTGGCGGCGCGCTCCTTTTTCGGTAGCAGCTGGGCCTCGTCCTGCTCCCAGGAATAGTAGGCCAGCAGGCGCCAGTCCTGGGCTTTGAGCGTGGCCGCGTTGGGTGTCAGCGCAGTCGCCAGCGATTCCTTCACCGAACTGACCGAGGCCAGCCCCAGGCCCAGCACCTCCATGTAGCGACCCGCCTCCACTTCGCCCGGCAGGCGCGTGAGCTCGGTGCCGTCGGGTCGGAACAGGATCATCGTGGGGTAGCCGCGCACCTTGAACTGTGCAGCCAGTTTTTGCGCCCCGGGCGTGTCGCCATCGAGGTAGACCGGAACGAAGAGCTTGCTGCGCTCCATGAAGTCCTGGCGGTTGAACACCGTGGCCTTGATCTGGTTGCACGGCGGGCACCAGACCGCGCCCCAGTAGAGGAATACCGGCTTGTTCGCCGCCTTGGCCTGGGCGAAGACGGCGTCGATGTTCGCGCCGTCCGGCTTGACCCAATCGATACTGGCGTGGACCGCGGGCGTTGCAGGCGTGACCACAGCGGGCGGTTCGGGCGTTTTCGAGCAGGCCGCAAGCAGCAAGCCGAGGGCGAATGGGGCGACGAGTTTGTGCATGGGGTCTCCTGCAAGCAGAAGCCCCATTCTAGGGACCTGCGGTCAGTCAAAACCGGGCCGCCACACTCGCGTACACGGACCGCGGCGCACCAACACCTCGGAATTGCTCGTCCACGCCGGTGGTCAACTGGTTGGCACTCAACATGCCGAAGTTGGCGTATTGCCGATTGAACAGGTTGTTCACGCCGACAAACAGGCTCACGCCTTGGCTCAGCTTGTGCGTCCCATCCAATTTGACGACGGCAAAGCCGGGCACCGGGCCGTGGACGTCCTGATTGTTCTCATCGCCACGTGCATATTGCAGGCTTTGCGCCTGCAGCGTGACCCCCAGATGGCTTTGCGCCGTGATGGAATAGCCGAGGCGAAGCTTCAACGTCAGTGCCGGCAGGCCGGCCATCTTGTCGCCGGGCCGCACGTACACGCCGGCGCAGCCATTGCCCACGCCGTTGGCCGCAATGCATTGGCTGTTCGATCCGTTGGCAATGACGAACGAACTGAGGATGCTGGCGTTGATCCAACTCGCATTGAGCGCGTAGTCAAGGCGTCCGATCTTGCCGTCAAGCCCGAGTTCCAGGCCCTGACGCCGGGTTTTGGCGACGTTGGAAAAATAGCCCCGTGTCGCATTGGTCTGATTGAACAGGATGTCGTTGCTCAACACGCTGTGAAAAGCCGCTGCGCGCCATTTGAGGTCAGCGCCAAGCGCGCCGCGAAAGCCGAGCTCGTAGGTTTTTGAAATGACCGCCTTGAGGTCGGGATCGGACGAAAACGCATTCGGCACGCCGTTGCAGGGCGAGGTCGGATCGGAACACATGAGCTCGATCGCCGAGGGTGTGCGAAAGCCTTCCGAATAGTTGGCAAAGCCGTTCAGGGCCGCACTGAATTCATAGGTCAGACCCAATGCCGGATTGAGCCGGTGATAGGCATGCGCGCCCGCCACGTTGGCCAGGGTATTGGTGCCGGGCACACCGGAGAGCGCGGCCGCGCTGTCGCACAGATCGCCATTCAGGTCATTGCAGGAACTGCCCGTGAGATCGATCTGTGCATAGTCGTAGCGCAGCGAAGCCGTCAGGCTCAGTGCCCGGCTCAGGTCCAGCGTGTCGGTGGCGAACAGGCCCAGGCGCTTGTTGATGGACGCCACCGTCGCCTGCGTGACGAAGGGGTCAACGCCGATGATGGCGGCGTTGGCGCTGACATAGCCGCTCTGGCCTGCGCCGAAAAATTGCGTGCGTCCGTATTCGGCGTTGAGCCCGACCGTCATGACCTGCGGTCGGTCCCAGACCCGGCTGCTGTCGGACCCTTGCAGGTTGGCGCCAAAGCTGTCCTGGGTGTAATGCGCCAGCAGATTGCTGGCCGGACAACCCAAGGACTCGGGGGCACTGGCGCATGTGGCGTCGTTGCTGCTGCCATTCGGGTCGCCGATGAAGGCGTTCAGATTGCTGTTCAGGATGTCGCGTGCGATGTGGCGGTGATAGACGTTGCCCGCGAGCGACCGGCTTTCGCTCCAGTCGTATTTGCCGCGCAAATTCACATGGTAGCTTTGCGCCGCGGTGTAGTCCGGGTGCGAGTAGCCCTGGGCCGCCTGCGCCAGCATCGACACCGGCACGGTCTGATTGCCATACATGAGGTTGTCGGAATACATCGTGGACAGGTCCAGATCGAGCTTCTGATCGCGATAGTCCAAGCGGCCAAACAGCTGACGGATCCTGCTGGGGTTGTGGGCGGCCCAGCCGCGCTCGTTGAAGACGCTGGTGGCCAGATAGTAGGCGGTATTCTCGTCATGTCCGCCATAGTCCAGGTCCAGCGACGCGCGGCCGAAGGTGCCTGCGGTCGTCTTGACCGAGGCGCCGGGGGACGTGAAGCCGGTCCTGGTGTGCATCGAAATCGCGCCACCCAGGGTGTTCAAGCCGTAGACCGGATTCGAGCCCGGGATCAGGGTGATTTTGTCGAGTGCAATCTGGGGAATCAAATCCCAGGACATGACGTCGCCGAAGGCTTCGTTCATGCGCATGCCGTCCAGAAAGACCGAAATCCCCTGGGGCGTTCCCAGCACAGGCGAGGCCGTGAAGCCCCGGTAGCTCAGGTCCACGACATAGGAATTGCCCTGCGTATCGTTCAGGTTCACGGACCCGATTGACTGGTTCAACAAGTCGGGCAGGCTCGTGCCATCGGCCGGGATTTGCGCCTTGTTGATGACCTGAACGTTGCCCGGGAATTTGTTCAGCGCAATGCTCGTTCCGCCCACCGGCGAAGTAGCAACCACGCGTACATCGGGGAGCGCAACCGTGCTGGGCGTGTTTTGTTGGGCCTGACTGAGTGCGACCCAGTTCAGGCATAGCAGGGCCAGAACCGAATTCTTCACAGGGCAGGTTCGAAGGCTAATTTTGTCCACCCCTGTGCGCTTCTACCCGGCTCTGCTGTGCCAGCGGCGCCAGTTGCCCGGTCAGCAGTTGCGGGTATTGACCCAGCAGGGATTCATGCAGTCGCTGCACCGCCAGGTCTTCGATCGTGCGCGGGCGCGGCAGATCGACGCTCAAGTCCAGAATGACACGGGAAGGCGCGCCCGACAGGAACAGGATCCGGTCCGCCATGCTGATGGCCTCGCGCAGGCTGTGGGTCACAAACAGCACCGTGGGCCGGGTGCGCTGCCACAGGTCTTGCAGCAGCATGCGCAGTTGCTGCGCCGTGGGCGCATCCAGCGACTGAAACGGCTCGTCCATGAGCAGCAAATCAGGCTCGACGATGAAGGCGCGCAGCAGGGCCACGCGGCGTTGCATGCCACCCGACAATTGGCCGGGAAAGAGCTTGCAACTGTCGGACAGGCCCACCAGCGTCAACAGTTCCTGCAATGCCGGCAGGGAACTTTTGCGCAAGGCCGGCGCCAGCACCAGTTGCAAATTCTGTTGCACGCTCAGCCAGGGCAGCAGGCGCGGTTCCTGAAACATGAAGCTGGTTCTGGGACTGCCAGCCTTGCCGGGCGCGCGCGCCAGGTCGATGCTGCCGCTCATCTCCCGGTCCAGCCCGGCCAGCAGGTTGAGCAGCGTGGTCTTGCCGGCGCCCGAGGGGCCCACGATGGCGACAAACTCGCCGGGCTGGGTCGAAAAATTCAGACCCTCGATCGCGCAGCACCCATTGGCATAGGCTTTGCGACGGATGTCCACTGTCAGCAAGGTCATTCGCGCCACCGGTTCAAGTGCGTTTCCAGCGGACGCAACAGCAGCGCCTCGACCGCGAAGACGACGCAGGCGAAGGCCATGGTGTAGGCCAGGATGCCCGTGATGTCGAAGAAGTGAAAGTAGTTGCCGATTTGAAACCCGACCCCATCGCTGCGCCCCAGCAGTTCCACCACCAGCACGATCTTCCAGATGATGGACAGGCCATTGCGGGCCGACGCAAAGAGATAGGGCGTAAGCTGCGGCAAGTACACCTGAAAGAAGGTGTCACGACGCGACAGGCGATAGACCCGGGCCACCTGCAGCAACTTCTTGTCCACGGCCCTGGCACCTTCGCGCATGCTGACCGCCACCATGGGAATCTTGTTCACCGTCACCGCGACCACGGCCGCAGTTTCCGAAAGACCAAACCAGATGTAGCACAGGATGATCGTCACCAGCGCCGGGATGTTCAGCGCCAGGATGAGAAAGCTGTCGAGCAGGCGGTCCCAGATTTTGGAAGCGCCCATCAGCATGCCCAGCGCCGCGCCCAGCAGCATCGCCGCGGCAAAGCTGATGGCGACCCGGCGCAGCGTCATGCCCAGGTGAAACAGCAAATCACCGGACAGCAGTTCCTGCCACAGGACGGACAGCACGTCCACCGGCGGCGGCAGGGTCTTGCTCTGCAGGCTGATCGCCAGCCATTGCCACAGCCCCATCGCCAGCAAGGCCGGCAGCACGCGCGCCCACCGGCCGCGCGCGAAATGGCCACCGAACTTCAAAACTCCTTGCATGGCGCAAGCGAGAAGCCGGACCAGAAGGTGCCGGGGGCCAGGGTCTTCGACTTGCCCACCAGCCGTTCACCGCCGGTGTCCGCCAGCACTTTGAAAGTGGCCGCCACTGCGGCCAGGGTCGGGTCGGAGCAGACCGGGATGCCGGCGCGAAAACCCGAGCGCAGGGCCTTGAATACGGCCTCATTCTCGGCCCGCATCTTGGGCCGGATCACCTCCCATGGCGCGTCGGAACTCGCCAGCATGGCCTTTGCCTCATAGGAGGCGCCCAGAAATTCCTTGAGCGCTGCGCTGTTGGCGGCGGCCCAATCCTCGCGAAACACCCAGCCAATCAAGGGGATCGGCTTCTCTATCCCCAGTCCCTTGAGCATCTGCGGCACGTCGATCAGGCTGTGCATGCCGTGCACCTCCAGTTGGGCCGCGTAGTTCCAGTGATTCAGCACGGCGTCGACCTGCGAGCGCAGGGCCAGTTCGTTGAGCAGGGGCGGTGCTGCATAGGTAGGCTGGGCAAATTTGGTCAGGTCCACGCCGAGCGTACGTTGCGCATAGGCGCGCAGCAACAGCCAGGTCTTGTCCGAGGGGCCGCCGGCAATGCCCAATTTCTTGTCTTTCAAATCAGCCACTTGTCGAATGCCACTGTCGGCCCTGACCATGACCGAACCGACCGCGTTGGAGTACGGGGCAAAGGCGTAGAAGTTGCCCTCGGCGCGTTGGCGGCTGACCCAGATCCAGTCGGACACGATCACATCCACCGCGTTGCCCTGCAGCGCCATGGTGGAGGCATCGGCCGAGGCCAGCGGCACGATCTTCAAATCAACACCGCGCTTTTTGGCCAGTTCGCTTTTCCGCATCAACTCCAGTTCCCAATTCACGGTGCCGAATTCAAGCACGCCGACACGCACCACCGTCATCGGTTTCTCTGTCGCGCCCGAGGCGCCCATTGGCAGCAGCATCAGCAAAACAGTCAGCAGCGGCAGAAGAAAATAATTAGCCATAAAGCGTCGGGTGGGTTCAGCGCGTTACGCGGACTTGATCAGGCCGCGCTGCGGGTCATAGCCCAGCGCGGCGATCAGATAGAACACCGCCGTACAGGCCACGACGACCGCGAGGGATGTGGGCTCGATCTGCCCATACAGGCTGAAGCGCAGCGCCTCGATGGCGTGGGTGAACGGGTTGAGCCGGGCC
Source organism: uncultured beta proteobacterium (assembly GCA_903830985.1). Lineage (GTDB taxonomy): Bacteria > Pseudomonadota > Gammaproteobacteria > Burkholderiales > Burkholderiaceae_C > CAIKVZ01. Next base: position 27,332 of record CAIKVZ010000069.1, on the reverse strand, counting down.
AGCAGATAAATCCACTGCGCGCCCGACTCCTCGAACTTCCACAGCGGATACAGGGCCGTGGACAAAAAGAACATCGGGAAGATCACGAAGTTCATGGTGCCGGCGAAGTTCTCCAGCTGTTTGATGTAGACCGAGAGCATCAGTCCAAAGGCGGCCAGCATCACCGAACCCAGGGCCACCATCGGCAGCGCCAGGGCGATTTGTCCCAGGCTCAGATCGATGCCAAACAGCATCGCCAAAAAGAAAAATGCCAGAACCTGCAGGACCGACAAAAAGGACGTGCCGAGCAACTTGCACACCAGCAAATAGGCGCGCGGCAGGGGCGCAGTGAGCAGCAGGCGCATCACGCCCATCTCGCGGTCGTACACCATCGCCAGGGAGGACTGCATGCCATTGAACAGGCAGACCATCATCGCCAGTCCGGGCACCATATAGACCCGGTATTCGACGTAGGTGTCATAGGGCGGAAGGATGGCCACGCCGAACACGTTCTGGAAGCCGGCGGCAAACACCACCAGCCACAGGCTTGGGCGCACCAGCGACGAGACCAGACGCCCGGGTTGGCGCAGGAACTTGTGGATTTCGCGCCCGGCAATGGCGCGCAGCGCCAGCGCGGCGTGGGCGAGCCTCATTTCTTGCCCCCGTCTGCGCTGCCAGCCAATTTGCACGCCGACTCCTTCTGGTCCGCGCCCAGGGTGTCCAGGTTGTTCGTGGGGTGCAGGAATCCGTCCAGTGGCGCCACGCCGGCGATACCGCCGCCGATGCCGCCGTGCGCCAGAAACACCGGTTGGCGCAGTTGCTGATCCCAGGGACGAAAAGACAGGCGCACGCCCTTGAAGCCGTCGAGTATCAAATCAGGCTGACGCAATGCCTGGCGGTGCGCTCGCGCGTCGGGGAATTTGATCGCGACCTCGACGATGGCCTTGGTGGCCATCCAGGCCGCCCAATCGGCGCTGCCCATGGGCCGTCCCGCCGCCTTGTGAAAGCGCCGCGACAGTTGCGGCGCGCCATAGCGCTCCCAGGAGCCCTGCCAGGCCAGCGCCACCAGGCCCGCGCTGCCAACCACGGGCCGCGGCAGATTCGTGCGGTAGGGGAGATCGCGCGCGAATTCGCCGTCGCCGTCAACCACCCACACCACATCGGCGTCAACGCCGGCGGTGAGCAGCGCCACGTTGCCGAGTTCGCGCTCGCGCGGGTCGTTGGACAACTTGAAGAGCTTGTCACCCACCAGTTTGATGCCGTAGCGCTTGATGGATTGGCGGGTCGTGGCGATGCGCGAGGCGTCGGCCGGCGCATCGCTGGTCAGCAGCAGCACACGGGTCCACTTGCGCGCCGTCAGGAACTGCGCCAGAGCGTCGGCCAGCATGGACTCGTCCAACTGCGTATGAAAAAGGTTGGCGCTGCAGTCGGCGCGGCGCAGTCGGTCGTCCGTTGCCGACACGTTGAACAGCAGCAGTTCACTGGACTTCAAGGAATTGCTCAGTTCGGCCACAGCGGCACCGGGCAAATCGAGCAGGAAATGGCGCACGCCCTTGGCGGCCAGCGCCAGCATCTGGGTGCGTGCCTGCTGCACGTTGTCCAGCGGTATGTCATGCAACACGACCTTCAGCCCGGCACTCGCCAGTTCGAACCCCGAATCGGCCAGCGCCAGTTCGGCGCCGGCCCTGGGGCGTCCCAGCGGCTGGCCCGGATAGGCCTTTTCCATTCGCTTGGCTTCATAGCGCGCGTCGTCGGGTGCGTAGACCACGCCGATTGTCAGTTCCCGGGCCAGTGCCGACAGGCTGGCGCCCAGCAGCAGCGCCGCCACCAGCAGGCCCGCCGCAGCGCGCCTAGTCATCGATCACCACGGTATGCGGCACCCGTCCTGCCTTCACCGTTTTGAGCGCGCGTGCGCTGGCCACGTCGACCACCGAGACGTCGTCCGACATGCCGTTGGCAACGTAGAGCGTCTTGTTGTCGCGCGTGACCGCCAGTCCCCAGGCGCGTTTGCCGACCAGAATCAGGCTGCGCACCTCGCGGCTGGCCACGTCGACCACGGCCACGTGGTTGGCGCGTCCCAGCGCCACATAGGCGGTCTTGCCATCGGCGCTGAGCGCGATGCCAACGGGGCTGATGTCGTCCGCGCGGAAACCCTTGGGCTGGAACTTGATGGTGGAGATCACGCTGAGGTCGCTGGTGCGGATGATGCTCACCGATGCGCTCAGCTCGGCGCTGACCCAGAGTTCCCGTCCGTCGGGCGTGAGCACCAGGCGACGCGGGCGTTTACCGACCTGGATGTTCTTCACGATCTTGCCGCTGGCCAGGTCGATGACGTGCACCAGGCTGGCGACTTCGGAGGTCGCGTACAAGGTCTTGCCGTCGGGGCTGACGAGCACGCCCTCGGGCTCCTCGCCCACCTTGATCTGGCTGATCACCTTGCGCGCGCTCAGGTCGACCGCCACGATCGCAGCGGCGTCCTCATTGGAGAAATACAGCTTCTTGCCATCGGGCGAGAGGTCAAAGATTTCCACACCCTCCTGCAGCTTGAGCGTGTCCACGACTTTCTTGCTGGCCACGTCGATCACGATCGCATTGCCGTCATCGCCGCAGGCGGCGATCAGGCGCTGCCGGTCCCGCGTGAACTGCATATGGCGCGGGCGCTTGCACGCCTTGATGAGTCCGATCTGCTGCTGGGACTTGCCGTCCAGCACGGTGATCACATTGTCCTTCTCACTGGAGACGAAGACGTCGCCGGATGGCGTGGCCGCCGCGCTCGCGCCATGGATCAGCGTCAAGACCAGCGCCAGGGCGCAGGCCGGAAATCGATTCGGTGATGTCATGGTCTATTGCTTCCTTTTTGCTACTCGGTCAGCCGCATGAACGCGTCGGTCAAGTTGGCGCACTGCTGGCTGGCGATCAGTTGTGCCGACTGACCGTCGAATTCCACCTTGCCCTTGGCCATGACGACGATGCGGTCCGCGCCTTCGGCTTCATCGACCAAGTGGGTGGCCCACAGCACGGCCATGTTCTGCTCCTTGCACAGCGCCTTGACGTCGGCAATGATTTGCATGCGCGAAGCCGGGTCGATGCCGACCGTGGCTTCGTCCATCAACAGCAGTTGCGGACCTGTCAACAAGGCCCGCGCCAGTTCCACCTTGCGCCGGTTGCCGCCGGACAAAACCCGCGCCGCATCCTGGCTGCGCTCGGCCAGACCAAAGCGCGCCAGGCAGGAGGCAATGCGCTGTTTGGCGTCAAGCCGCGCAATCCCGTGCAAGTCGGCCTGGAACTGCAGGTTGGCCGCCACGCTCAGGTCCAGATCGAGTGCCGGCTGCTGAAACACCACACCGAGTCGCGCCAGGGCCGCGATCGGCTCGGCGCCGATGTCGAACCCGCAGACCAGCGCCTGACCCTGGTCCGCGATGAAGAGTCCTGACAGGATTTGAAACAGCGTGGACTTGCCGGCGCCGTTGGGTCCGAGCAGCGCCACAAACTCGCCAGCACCGACCTGCAGGCTGACCTGGTCCAGTGCCTTGCGACGCCCGAATGACTTGCACATGGCGATCACGTTCAGTGTCACGCTCGGTCCTGGCATGTCATGGTGTTTGAGGCGGTAATAGGGAATTTCATTCTATGGCCCTGAATGGCGCTCAGGCGATGGACTCGGGAAAACGAGCAGTCTTTTGCACCGCGCCGTTCTTGTGGATCAACAGCAGGTCCACGTCCTGTATGCGCGACGCCAGGGCCAGGCTTTTGCTCGCCCCCATGACCATGAAGGCCGTGGACAGACCATCCGCCAATATGCCCGTGGGCGCAAGCACGGTGACGCTGGCCAGTTCCGGTGGCGAATCCCCTGTGGCCGGATCGAAAATATGGTGGTGCACGAAGTCCGGGCTGAAGAAGGTTTCGTAGTCGCCGGAGGTGGCGACCATGCGTCCGTCCAAGCGCAGCGTGGCCAAAATCGCGTCGTGCCGCCTGGGATCCCCCACCCCGAGCTGCCATGCGCGACCGTTGGCCTTGTGGCCCACGGCGCCGAACTCGCCGGTGTCGAGCAGGGCGTGCTGCACACCATGGGCGCGCAAGGCCTTGAGCGCCAGGTCCACCGCATAGCCTTGCGCCACGCCGTTGAGCGTGATCGCCATTCCCGGGGTTGGCAAGCGCAACTGCAGTGGGTCCATTTCGACGCGCCGCCAGCCGACCAGGGACTTGGCTGCAGCGATTTCCCCGGGCGTTGGCAGTTCACCTCTGGCCGCAGCCCGGCTGAACGCCAGCCACAGGGGCTGCACCGTGATGTCAAAGGCGCCGGCCGTCAGAATGGACAACTGTTGTGCGAAATCCACTACATGGCGCAGGTGCTCGTGCGCCGAAATCAGGACGCCTCGCTGGTTCAATTCATGGACCTGACTTTGCACCTGGTGCAGGCTCATCAGGGCGTCGATGTCTCGCACCTCCTGCAGGGCAGCGCGGATCGCGGCCTGCGCGGCCGCTTCGCTGTCGTGCAGCACCTGAATCGACACCGTGGTGCCAAACGCCAGTCCCGAGTCCGAATAAGGCTTCAGGCCACCGGCCACCTTCTGGTCTGCAGCCATCGTCGGCGCACGCGAAGCGCTGGACGCGCTCAGCCCCCCCAGCAGGCCAGAGCCCAGTGACGCGGAAAGAAATGTTCGTCGACGCATCGTCACGCTCCTATTTCACGTTCACGGCCTGAATCGGCACGACTCTGGCGCGTTTCTTTTCCAGCATCAGCGGCGCGCATCGTTCATCGCTGGCATAGATCACCACGCATTCCATGCACTGGAAGCACTCGTCGTATTGGATCTGGCCGCTTGGGGTGATGGCCTGGTATTCGCATTGATGTCGGCATGCCTGGCATGGGCTGCCGCACTCGGCGCGACGCGGTATCCAGTCAAGCCGTCGCACCCGCCCCAGCAGTGCCAGGCCGGCGCCCAGGGGGCAGAGATAGCGACAGAAAAACTTGTAGACAAAAAGGTTGGCGAGCAGCAGGCCCAGGGCGTACACGACAAAGGGCCAGGATCGCACGAAGTTGAGCGTGATGGCAGTCTTGAACGGCTCGACCTCGACCGCCAGATCGGTGACGTTCGAAGAAAAGGAGGCGCTGGCGAGTATGACCGCAAGCATCAGGTACTTGAGCCATTTCAAGCGGCGGTCTGTTGCCGGCCTGAGCCTGATCTGCCGGATCTTCAGCGCCTGGCCCAATTTTGCCGCCAACTCCTGCAGCGCGCCGAATGGGCACAGCCAGCCACAAAAAGTGCCTCGCCCCCAGAACACCAGGGACACGAAGGTGAACAGCGTGAGCGTCACCGTCATGGGGTCGTACAGGTAGAAGCTCAGACTGCGCCCGGCGATCACGGCCTGCCAGACGCTGGTGAGGTTGACGATGGACAACTGCCCCTGCGCGTACCAGCCGATAAAGGACAGGGTGTACAGAAGGTAGAGGTTTCTGAACAGCGTGAACCGGCGCTGCTGTGCCACCAGGTTTTTTTGCAGGATGAGCGCGACCGTCAGCACAGCCAGGCCGAGGAGCAGGATCGCGAGCTCGAAGCGCCGGTCGCGCCAACTTCCCGACCATGACTTGTTGTCTCCTTCTGGCACGGTGTAAAAGCGCTGCGGAAGTTCCAGACTGAGGCTGAAATCCTGGACGATCTTTTCCGGGAAGATCATTCCCTTGAGGCGCGTGACGGGGAGCACGAAATCGAGTGGCCTGGAGGGGTCGAGTCCCGAGCGGCCGATGATCCTGAAGATGCTCAGGGTCTCGCGGTCCAGGCCCAGGCCCGGATCGTCCCTGAGTGTGATGTCCAGATTCAGATCGCGCATTTCGATCGGCAACAGGTCCTGTTTGAGCACGATGCGGTCGGGCGTACTGCCGCGCAGAAAATTTTCCCCGGTCACTGTGTAGCGCCCTTTGGACATCACCAGAACCGCGTGATCTTCGGGATCAATGCGGCTTTGCAGCTTGTCCCAGCTGGCCTGACTCAACAGGTTGCGCCCGATGCCCGGGACCGAGACCAGGGTGACGTACAGATCAATGAAGGGATCCTGGGGATGGGCCGCAGCCTCGGCATCCAGACCCGCGGCGCCGGTGGCTGAGAATTTCTGTTCAACGTCGGCGTTGCTCAGCGTGAGGCGACCGATCAGGCCGGACGCGATCAACTCCTTGATGCTGTGCGACTCCGCCACATCGGGTTTGACGCGGGCAATCAATTCGGGATCGCGGCCTTCGGCGAAACCGAGCTTCTTGCGCGCCACCTTGAGCGCGGAAGAAAGAATGGACTGGTTGATGATGCGCAACGACGCTGTGGCGCGCGTGACGCCATCGAGTTCAGCCGCTTGTGGCGAGAGGTTTTTCGCGCCGTGCGGTCCGACCAGGATTTTGATGTTCTGTTTGAGGGAAAGCCCCTTGTACTGGCTGACAAAGGCATGCATCGGACCCTCACCCAGGCCGGCAACAAACACCGGTTCGTGCTGGGAAAGCACGCTGACATCGAGAAAATTGCCCTGCTGGTCCATGGCAATGAGCAGATTCACGGGCACGCCGGAAAAGCCCGGCACCGGTGCCAGATCTATCGACTCAAATACATAGCCGATCAATTGCCGGGCACTGTCTTTCTGTTGAAAGTTGGGTTCGAAAATCGGCCAGATCGGCATGACCGCATCTTTTTCGCCAATGCTGTAGGGGGCGGGGAAGCGCTTGGCCAAGTCTTCACGGGTCATGACACCGGCCAGCGCGCAGCAGGCGGTCAGCAGCATCAGCAGGGTCACTGCGACACTGCGCAGTGTCCTGCCCGTTTGGACTAGCAGCGCCGCCACGGGTCGCTCGCCAAACAATGTGCCCGGTACAACATGGTGCCCACTCAATATTTCAGCTTGAGCCGGTCCAGTTGCTCCTTGGTGACTGCGGGCACGTCGCCCTCTTTTTCCCAATGGTTGAGATTCCAGGCCCCGTCACCCACCCAGGCCTTGAGGAGCTTCAAGTTGGCAGCCCGCATGGCGTCGTTCTCTCCCAGGTACTTGTACATGTTGCCGGGCTTTTTGTTGGAGCTGTTGCTGCCGTCGTCCAGACGGCGCATGAACGCGCCTGCATCGGGCCAGCCGATCACCTGCACGAGTTCACCGTAGCTGCCCAAGCGCGGGCCCTGCTTCTCTTTCTTGAACTTTTCCTGTGCCAGCAGGAAGTCGGCAAACGCCGGGGACTCATCCCCGTGACATTCCAGACATTGGGCCTTGAGCAGCGGACGGATGTCAATGCGATAGCTCACTTCAGCCGCCAGTGCGGCGCTCGCCAGAGCGGCGCAGGCCAGGGATGCGATGACTTTGAATATCATGAATTGGACTCCACGTGATGCATGAAATAGGCGCCGCACCCTGCCAAGGCGGGTGCGGGGTGCTAATTGCTGGCGCGCCTTGTCTCCAGATAGGACTTGATCGCCCAAACGGCTTCCTGATTGAAGGTCCCCTTGAACGAGGGCATTTTCTCCACACCGTTACGCACCTTGCCCTTCATCGTGATGGACATGAAAAAGTCGTCAACTTCCTTGAAACAGGCCTTTTTCTTGGCTTCATCTTTCTGATCAATGCACTCGGTATCCAGCTCGCGCAGGTCCGGCGACATGCCGCCCGATACGGCGGCGATGCCATGACAGCGGGCGCAATTCTGGGTGTAGGCAGACGTGCCGACTTTGACCGCCTCCTCCAGTCCCCGGTACGGGTTCTCGCTGCGCATCTCATCGCCCAGGGGCGGCAATGAGTGCGTGTCGACTGCCTGTGGCGTGACATCGCCATGGGCCATGGTGGACATGGGGGACAGTGCTGCGGCGGCGCACAGCAATAGGCCTGAAACCAGGGAGGCGGTAAATTTCATAGTGATGACTCCGGTACTCAAAAAAATGGGGTGCTCGCGCAACTGACCGCAAACCAGCAGTCACGCGGCGTCTTCAGGGTTGGCGATGCTTCAGGCCGTAGTTCTGCACAATGCGTGTCACCGTGCCATCGGCCATGAGTTCCTTCATGGCGGCTTCCAGTGCCAGGTAAAGATCGACGCTTTCCGCCTTGACCGCCAGGCCGATGCTCCACTGCTGCATCTTCAACAGTTGATTCGGTGGCAGATCGATCGCAAAGCGCGGATCCTTACCCAGTCCATGCTCCAACTCGCCCTGCTGACCCAGCACGGCAACCACGGCGCCGGCCTTCAGGGCCTTGATGGCATCCTCGGCGCTTTTGAAGATCTTCAGCTTGTCGCGGTAGCGTCCGCTGTCGGCCGACAACATGACAAGCGCGCCCATGCCTTCACCCTCCACGCCCATGGCCTGTTTCTCAAAAGGCTCGAAATTCTCCAGCGTGGGCAAAGCCTCCAGTTGGCGGCCCACGGCAAATCGCTCCCGGTGATAGGGGGCAAAAATCTTGACCTGCTCGACCCGGGCCATGTATTGGCGGTCGAACGGCACATGCATCATGAGATCGGCCGGGCCGTAACCCACGGGCGTGCCCTTCCAAACCATCTTGCGCAAATCGTCGTCAGTCTTCTCGCCGGCGTTGAACCACAGGGGCGACATCTTCACCCCCAGTTTCGCAGCGAGCGCCTGCGCCAGATCGACGTCGATGCCATGACCTTCGTCGGAAAACGGCGCGAAATCCTTGTACAGGGCAACGGTGAGTACCCCGCGCTGCTGCACCTTCTGCAAAGCCGTCAGGTCCTCGGCGGCGGCAGGCGCAACCATCAGCAGCCAGGCCAGGCTCAGAGAACCGAGCGCGGTGGCAAGTCCCTGCTGCCGAAGACGGTGCAGCATGGCAAATAAATCAGACCTTAGGATCATGTTGGTACTCTCTTCAGTTTTCTGACACATGAGGCTTGAGTCGCCACAGAAAAATGATCGGCGTCAACTCGTGTTGCGCCGACCAGGAAAACAAGGTCCGCCGCTGGCAGCGGACCACAGCCGGCTTATTTGCTCTTGTGCAACTTGAAGACCCAGGTCATGCCGCCCTGAGTGATGTCGGCCACTTCCTTGGCCACGTCGCCGCCCCACAGAGGAACGGCACCGCCCCAACCGCTGACCACGGCGATGAACTGCTCGCCGTCCTGCTCCCAACTGATGGGCGGGGCGATGATGCCCGAGCCAGTCTGGTAGGACCAGAGCACCTTGCCGGTCTTGGCGTCGGCTGCCTTGAGTTCGCCGTGCGGCGTGCCCCAGAACACCAGATTGCCCTTGGTGACGAGTGCACCGCCCCAGAGTGGCGCCGGGTCCTTGACTTCCCAGACGATCTTGCCGGTGGCCGGATCGATGGCACGCAGCGCCCCAATGTAGTCGTCAAACACCTTCTTGATGGTGAAGCCGGCACCCAGGAAAGCGGCGCCCTTCTTGTAGGACACGGGCTCGTTCCAGATCTCCATTCCCCACTCGGTCGTCGGCACGTAGAACAGGCCGGTATCCGGGCTGTAAGCCGAGCCCTGCTGATTGGTGCCACCCAGGAACGACGGTGCGGTGAATACGCTCGTACCCTTCTTGCCATCGGCGCTCTTGACCGGGTCGCCAGGACGGTTTTCCGGGATGAAGAGCGGGCGGCCGGTCTTGGGGTCAAGTCCCGAGGCCCAGGTCAGCTTTTTGACGAAGGGAAAACCACGCACAAAGGCACCGGTCTTGGCGTCGAGCACGTAGAAGAAGCCGTTCTTGTCGGGCTTGCCGATGAGCTTGCGGCCGTTCTTGTCCGTGTACAGAATGTCCACCGTCATCGCGTCAAAGTCCCAGCCGTCGTTGGGCGTGTGCTGGAAGTGCCAGGCGATCTTGCCGGTGTCCACATCGATGGCCACGGTCGAACAGGAGAAAAGGTTGTCGCCCGGACGCAGGGCCGAGTTCCAGGGGCCCGGGTTACCCGTGCCGCAATAGGCCAGGTTGGTTTCCGGGTCATAGGAGCAACCCATCCACGGCGATGCGCCACCGGTCTTCCACAGGTCACCCGGCCAGGTCGCATTGGTCGTGCCCGAGATGCCATTGTCCTTGCCGTCCTTGGTGCCCATGTGACCTTCAACGGTCGGGCGCATCCAGACTTGCTTGCCGGTCTTGGCGTCGAACGCTGTCACGCGTCCGACCACGCCGAACTCACCGCCGGCCATGCCGGTGATGACCAGGCCTTTGGCGATAACGGGCACGGCCGTGATGGAATAGCCTTCGGCGTAGTCGCCGACTTTTTCCTTCCAGACCACCTTGCCGGTGGTCTGATCCAGCGCCACCAGCATCGAGTCCAGCGTGCCGAAGATGAACAGGTTCTCGTACAGGGCGCCACCGCGGTTGATCACATCGCAGCAAGGCATGATGCCGTCGGGCAACTTGTGGTTGTATTCCCAGAGTCTCTTTCCGGTTTTGGAATCGAGGGCCCAGACACGTGAGTAAGAACCCGTGACGAACATCTTGCCGTTGTGCACCACCGGTTGCGACTGCTGACCGCGTTGCTTTTCGCCGCCAAATGAGAACGACCACGCCGGCACCAGATCCTTGACGTTCTTGGTGTCGATCTTGGTCGAAGGACTGTAGCGCTGCAATTTGGTACCCATGCCGTAGGTGACAACGTCCCCTACGGTCTTGGCGTCGTTTTCAATGTCGGCGTCAGTGACGCGTGCCGAGAGGGGTGCGGTCAAGCCGATCAACAGCCCTACCGCACATAGCGTGGTCCAGGTTCGTTTCATCATGTCTCCAATTGAATTGTGGTGGCGTCGAACCCGCTGTGCGCGCTCAACAGGGATGCTGTCAGCAATACCTGTGCCAAGTCATGCAGGTTTGACTTCGCTGGTGTGGCTTGTCCGCCTCACGCCGGATCTTTGCCCCCTGTGACCCGGCCGTTCCCTGGCAGATGGCGGGCGCTGGATTCATTCGGCGCTGCTGCGTCGTTTGGACATTCGGGTAAATACCATTTGGGTTAACCCTGCGAACTGTGTCATTCGTGAACAGCGCGCTGCCTGTGTTCAGCACAGTGGAACAAACTTGCATCACTTTTTTTCGCTCGCCGGCGAATGCCGTTGCGAACAAAAGCCAGGGCCTATCCGGATGCGGGCGCATCGAGCCTGGAAATCGAATTCATGCGCAGAGTGGCTTACTGGCCTGGTTATTGCATTTACTTACTGCATGAATCAGCGCCGGGCTGCCTTCGGCTGCAGGCAGAGTTGCCAGCAAATCCAATGGGTTGCCGAAAAAATACAGGAAGACAACAGATGAATTTCACAGGCAGCAGAGAAGAAGTGGCCCGCTTGGGCATGGCCTGGCTCACCCTGCTGGCCGCGGCAATGGGCCAGGCACAAGCGCAGTCGCAGCCGCAAACCCTGGAGGATGTGGTGGTGTCAGCCTCGAGGGCGGCGCAACGCAGCTTCGACACGCCAGCCGCCATCCAGACGGTGGACCGCAGCACCATTGAAGCGGCCGGCCCTCAGGTCAACCTGTCCGAGTCGCTGAACCGGGTTCCAGGACTGACCATCCTGAACCGGCAGAACTACGCGCAGGACCTGCAGTTGTCCATTCGCGGCTTTGGTGCGCGTTCGGCATTCGGCATCCGGGGCGTGCGCCTGCTGGTCGACGGCATACCCGCCACCACGCCGGACGGCCAGGGCCAGGGATCCTCCATCAGTCTGACCTCGGCCGAGCGCATCGAAGTCTTGCGCGGCCCCTTGGCGCTGCTCTATGGAAACTCCTCGGGCGGCGTGATACAGGCGTTTACCCGTGAGGCGCCGGCAGTGCCGCAGTTGTCGGCCCAGGTCTATTCCGGCTCCTTCGGCATGGAGCGAAGCGACGTTCAATACGCCGCACGCATCAACGACTACGGACTGGTGGCTGACTTCAGCAGCTTCGACACCCGGGGCTACCGCAGCAACAGCCAGGCCGAACGCAAGCAGTTCAACAGCACATTGAGCTTTGACACCCAGTACCAGACGCATGTCAAAGTGGTTCTGAACGACTTTGACATGCCGCTGGCGCAGGACCCCCTGGGCTTGACGACAGCACAACTGGCGGCGAATGCGGCCCGGGCCGGGACCAGTGCCATCGCGGCCCAGGTCCGCAAGATCACCCACCAGCTTCAGTTGGGCACGTCGGCCACCCAGACACTTGACGCCAACAACAGCATCACCGCACGCGTCTATTACGGCAACCGCACCAACCTGCAGTTTCAGGCCAACAACCTTTGGGTCGGACTGAACCGCGACTACTATGGTAGCGGCCTGCAGTTCAACCAAAAGACACTGCTGGCCGACAAGCCGGTCCAGTGGGTTGCCGGCTACGAGTACGACTATTCGAAAGAACGACGCCAAGGTGGCGCAGCACCGGGTGGCCAGCAAAATCCGGGGGCGCTGAATCGGGACGAGGACAATCTGGCCACGAACAGCGATTTCTTCGCTCAAGCCACGACGCGCGCCAGCGAACTCATCGACATCGTCACCGGCCTGCGTGCCAGCACGGTTCGATTCAACAGTGCCGACTATTTCCTGAGCAATGGCAACGGCTCCGGTGCCGTGAGCTACCGGGCGACGAGCCCGGTGCTGGGTCTGACAGTCCACGCCAGCGACGAGCTCAATGTGTACGCGAATTTCGGCCATGGCTTCGAGACCCCGAGCCTGGCTGAGGTGGCCTACTCCAGCGCCGGCGCACCCTCGTTCAACAGCGCACTGAATGCGTCGAAAAGCCGGCACTATGAAATCGGCGGCAAGTGGGCGCCCAACGCCAATACCCGACTGGACTTGAGCCTTTACCAGATCGAATCGACCAATGAAATTGTCGTGGCCGTCAGCAGCGGCGGCAGCACCGCGTACAAGAATGCGCCGCAGACTTCGCGCAGCGGCTGGGAATTGTCGGGCAGCACATGGTTCACGCCGCGCTTGCGCGCCACCCTGGCGGCGTCCGGCATTGACGCCAGGTACACGCAGGCCTTCACCAGCGGAACAAGTTCGGTGCGCATCGACAACAAGATTCCCGGCATTCCCCAGAGCTTCCTCTTTGCCGAACTGCTGTGGACCGAGCAGAAAATCGATCCGGGCAAGAAGACCGCCGCCCTGGGTGGCCAATGGGGCGTCGAGTTCACGCGGGCCGGCAGGCTTTATGCCAATGACACCAATACAGCCGCCGCTGAGGGCTATTCCAGCCTCAACCTCAAAGCCAGTTACATCAGTGCGCTGGGAATTGGCAGCCTGACCACTTATGCCCGGATTGACAACCTCACTGACCGGCGCTACGTCGGATCGGTCATCGTCAACCAGGCGGCATCGCAGTTCTATGAACCGGCGCCTGGACGCAACGGGATGCTGGGGCTCAAACTGGTGTTCGCGCTCTGAGTCGTGCGGTGCGGACCGGGGTTCAGGCGCTGCTCTTGATTCTTCGGTAAATCGTATTCCGGCTGATATTGAGCTGTTTGGAGGCGCTCGACACGTTGCCCGCGCAGGCTTCCAAGACACGCAAAATGGTTGTCAACTCGAGTTGCTCCAAGCTCTCGGCCGGCAATTGAGCCCTGGAGGCAGCAGGCACGCTCGGTGTTGGCGCCGCGCACTCGGGCAGTGCGGCCAGTTCTTCCAGGAGATCATCTGCCAGGTGTTCCGCGCTGATTTCATGGCTGTCGCCGGCCATGATGACCGCGGTCTTCAGCACGTTGTTCAGTTGGCGCAAATTGCCGGGCCAGGCGTAGCGCAGGAACGAGTCCATCAGTGTCCACTGAATGCTCAGGGCGTGCTGGGGCGACAACTCCTTCAGTATCTTTTGACACAGCGCGGCCAGATCGCTGCGCTCCCGCAACCGGGGAAGCTTGACCGAGATCCCGTTGATGCGATAGTACAAGTCATCCCTGAAAGTGCGTTGCGCCATCATGTCGCGCAGGTTTCTGTGCGTTGCACAAATCAAGTTGACGTCGATATCGCTGGCATGCCGGCCGCCCAGAGGGACCACCTTGCGCTCCTGGAGCACCCGCAGCAGGCGCGCCTGCAAAGCCAAAGGCATGTCGCCAATCTCATCGAGAAACAGGGTTCCGCCATTGGCTTGCACGAGCTTTCCCACGCTGCCCTTGCGCTTGGCGCCGGTGAAGGCGCCCTCTTCGTAGCCGAATAGTTCGGACTCGATCAGTTGCTCGGGAATCGAGGCGCAGTTGATGGCCACAAAGGCCTGCTGGCGCCGCTGGCTGAATTGATGGATCGCCTTGGCCAGCAGCTCTTTACCGGTGCCGGTCTCGCCCAGGATCAGGATCGAGACGTCCTTGTCGATGACCTGCCGCAGCTTTTGGGTCAGCGCACGGACCTGCGGGTCGCCGGCGTCGAGTTCATCCAATGGGTAGCCAGTATGGGCAGGCGTTGCCGATGCGCGGGAAAGGCCCAAGGCGGGCGCCGATGCTGCACGCTCAGCGGCAGTCGTTGCGCCGGATGTGGACACAGCGCTCGAAAAAACCGATTCCTCTTTCCAGCTCGAGCGAACAAAGATTTCTTGCCCGCAGACGGTGTGCAGCCTCAGGGGAGCGAGCGTGGCGTAGCGCAATTTGTCCATGAGTTCACCGAGGCCCAGACCGAAAATCTGCCGCAGGCCCTTGAGGCGCAAGCCGGAAGCACTGATCGCCAGAATGCGCAGCGCTTCGCGATTGGTACCCAGTATCCGACCATCCTCGCCAAAAGCGATGACGCCTTCTTCAGCCGTGCCGATCAATTCGGCCATGACATGAAAGTGCAACCGTTGGGTCTGGCGAAATTTGTCACGAAACCAGTTGTTTTCAATCGTGCGCGCGCACATCTCCACGAGTGCGGCCGTGTGCGGGTGAAACGAGCGATTGTCCCCCGATGCATCGAGCACGCCGATCACATTGCCCGAGTGATCCAGGATCGGCGAGGCCGCGCAACTCAGAAATTGATTGGATTGAAGGTAGTGTTCAGCACCATGAACAAAGACATCGCGTTCCAGGATCAATGCGGTGCCCACCGCATTCGTTCCCTTCGACGATTCCGCCCAACTCACGCCAGGGCGCAAAGCCACCTTCTCGGCCTGCTCAATAAAGGTGCTTTGTGACTGGGTGCGCAAAATCGTTCCAGCACCATCGGTCAGGACGATCATGCTGCCGAAATCGGCCACCGACTTGCTGAGCATTGTCAGAACCGAATTCGCCTGCGCAATCAGGCGCGCGTTTCGATCCAGTGCGATGCGCAGGTCTGCTTCAAGCGAAGCCGAAAAGTCGCAGGATTCATAGGTCTTCAAACCCAGATATTCGCAGCGTGCGTGTGATTCCAGGATGAATGGCCGGGGCAGACCGGGGTGCGGTGCGACGCCATAGTCGCGTCGCGCAGGTCGCAGTGACCTGGCGTTGCTGAAGGCGTTATTGAATGGCAAGACCATGTAATTGTCTCCGGTTCAGATGCGACCGCTTCAGAGGACGCCGGCGTGGCTCGGCCAAGCTAACCGCGGTGACCCGAGACATGGACTCGTCGCTCACGCCCTGCCATTGATCGGGATGGTGACTGACGACTTCGCCGGACTCGCATAATTGCATCCTCTAGCGGGGCCAGCATACATGACCCCACAGGCTGCGGCAATCGGGAAAACCAGACAGTTAAATATTACAAAATTGACGACACTGCAGCGCGTGCGCGATGCTAGGCGCTTTCTGCCATGGAAGGCGGCCTGCTGGCCGCTGAAGGCGTAGCTGCAAGCAAGGACAGCAGCTTGCGCCCATCCCAGCTCAACGCCCAAAGTGCGTCGGCATTGCCAGCGGACCGACAGGCCGCTGGCCACCGGATTCAGGCGACAGGGTTCTTGGTCGCGACGATGGTCTGGAAGTTGCCGAAGAACACCGTGCGGCGTTCGCAGGTGAAGCCGCCCAGGGCTTCGAGTTGCTTGAGCGGATCATGCGTGTCCCACAGCGCCAGACCCAGAGGCTCAAACACCTTGAAGTAGGTCCAACTCAGCGCACGCAGCACCCACAGATCAGGTCGGTGGAATTCCGCCAGATAAAGCTTGCCGCCGGGCGCCAGCACACGGCAGGCCTCGCTCAGGGCCTGGCCCTTGAGGTGGTGCGGGAGTTCGTGCAGCAGGAAGAAGATCACATTGGCGTCAACCGAGCCGTCGGCCTGTTTCATGGCCACGGCGTTCTCCTCCAGCAGTTCGAGCTTGCCGGCGAAAGGCCGCAGCTTGCTCTGGGCGTGGTCGAGTTCGTTCTTGATGATGTCGGCAATCAACACCTTGGAGGCGCCAGACTTGATGGACGCCGTGACCACGCGCGGGATCACATTGCCGAAGGCACAGGAAGTGATGAGGACTTTCTTGCCGCGCAGGTCCATGTGCTGCAGGCCATTGCAGATGGTGGTCACCAGACGGTCGTACTGGAACAGCAGGATGGCCGCGATGATGGGCTGAAAGTCGATCATGCGGATGAGGCGCATGTTCGAATAGATCGGGTACACATGCGAGGCGTCGTCCACGGAGCCGGTGGCGGCGCGCATGAGCAAGGCACCACGCGTCACAACAAAGAAGAACAGCGCAGTGGCTGTCAGGACAATAAACACCGAGAAAGTGAGGTACGTCAACCAGGTAGGCATTGCTATCCCTAAAAAAATCTGAATATCAGCTTGACTCACGCCAGGTGACCCTGACGCACAATCGGTGGATTATCCTCTTCCCGTCAAGCCAGAACCTTGTCCCACATCAGCTAAGCTGCTGGCAAATCCCGATTTTCACACCCCCAGGAGTTCACTTTGCGTTCTGTTTTTCTAATCACCAGCCTGTTGAGCATCAGCCTCGTCACCGCCGTCTCAGCCCAGCCGGGCCCCGTCAAAGAGGTGGCCGCCGTGACCACCGCCAGCGGTCTGATCTACAAGTCCCTGCTCGACGGCACGGGCGCCAGCCCGGTGGCAAGCGACACCGTGAAGGTGCATTACCGCGGCACCCTGCTCGACGGCACCGAGTTCGACAGTTCCTACAAGCGCGGTGAGCCGGCCGAGTTCCCGCTGAACCGGGTCATCAAGTGCTGGACCGAAGGCGTGCAGCGCATGAAGGTCGGCGGCAAGGCGCGCCTGGTGTGTCCTGCGTCGATTGCCTATGGCGAGCGCAGCCCGGGCGCCGGCATCCCGCCCAACGCCACGCTGAATTTCGACATCGAACTGCTGGCCATCGGCAAGCGCTGAAGGTCAGTGCCCCGTCAACTGGCGGTGCATGCGCCGGATCGACCACCACACGCCGATGGCGACGAAGGGGATGGCCACGGCCGCCGTGGTCTCGGCCGCCAGCGGCCAGCCAATTTTTTGCGCGCCCTTGGCCAGGTAACTCACCAGGCCGATGATGTAGTAGGTAATGGCCGCCACGGACAGGCCTTCGACCGTGGCCTGCAACTTGAGCTGCAGGTCCTGGCGCTGGTTCATGCTGGCCAGCAGGGCCTGGCTGCTTTGCTGCTGCTCAATTTCCACGCGCGTGCGCAGCAGGCTGCTCATGCGCGCCACCCGCTCTGACAATGCCTGCTGACGCCGCTCGGCCCAGTCGCAGGTGCTCATGGCCGGGCTCAGCCGGCGCTCCATGAAGTCCTTGATCGATTGCATGCCGACGATGCGCGTTTCCGCGATGTCGTTGATGCGCCGGTTCACCAGGTCGAAATAGGCGCGACTGGCGGAAAAGCGCGAATGCGTGGACGCGTACTGACCTTCAACCTCACCCGCCAGGCGCGTCAAACGGTCCAGCAATTGCGGCTCCTCGTCGCGCTGCGCGGTGCGAATGGCACCCGCCAGGGAGGCCAGTTCGGCTTCGCCGCGCGTCAGCAGCGCCATGGCTTCGCGTGCGAGCGGCAGCCCCAGCAAGGCCGACATGCGGTAGGTCTCGATCTCGATCAGGCGCTGCATGAGACGGCCCAGGCGGCGCGGCGTGAGCTCACCGGTGAACACCAGCAGTCGGGAAAAGCCGTCGGCATGAATCGCAAAATCGGTGTGCACTTCGGCCGCGCCGTCGGCCACGTGCGAAGCCACCAGGGTGTCCTCGAACAGCAGACGCTGCTTGAGCGCAGTGGCACCATGGATGCGCTGCGGCAGGGCCCACAGGTGCAGGCTGCACAGACACTGACCCGGCAGCGCGGTGAGCCAGCCCTGCGGCACGACGTCCAGCGCCACGGACGGATCCTGCGCTTCCACCGAGTTCAGCTCCAAAGGGCGAATGAAGGTGTAGGAGACGAACTCGGTATGCATCTCCCAGCGCAGGCGAAAGGCGCCCATTTCGGCCCGCAAGTGCGTCAGCTGCGCGTCCGGCAGCGGCAGATGGTGATCCCCCAGCAGGCGCGCCAGGTGGGCGCGGCTGGCGTCGCGTCCCGCGGCGTCGGTGAGCATGACGATGTGCGTGATGGCCAGCGGCGCCTCCATGGGCTCGGGCGGGCGCGCGTGGATCTCGTTGTGCAAGGCGACGCGTTGCGGGTGTTGGGAAAAGTGGTGGCGATGGGGCATAAGCGTCTCTTGCGAGGATTGTGCCGCAAGCGCGTGACGGTGACATCACTGCCATTTCAGGCCGCAGACGCCACGTCATTTTCAAAGCAGTTTATTGTTATGAATATGATATATTTAGCTTCAATCGGAACAATTTTTGAATTGAACAGGAGAAGCAGTCATGGCGCTTTTTTCATGGAGTGATGACTTCAACGTGGGCAGCAAGTTCATCGACGACGATCACAAGAAGTTGGTGAAGCTGGTGAATGACTTCCACGATGCCATGGAGCAAGGACGGGGCAATGACGTGGTCGGCAAGGTTCTGCACAACCTGGTCATCTACACCAAGGAACATTTCCAACGGGAAGAAAGCGAAATGCAGCGCATCAATTACCCCAGGTATTTGGCGCACAAGCTGGAGCACGACCAGCTGATCAGCGAAGTTGCGCAACTGCAAAAAAGCTTCGCCGACGGGCGTGCCATGCTCACGGTAAAGATATCAAAGTTTCTGCGCGATTGGCTGGTCTCGCACATCCAGCAGACCGACAGACTGCTGGCGACAGCGCTGCACTGATCAGCGCCGGATTTGCCCACAGAAAAAGCACCCTCGGGTGCTTTCTTCATGCCTGCTGACACCTCGTCAAGCCTTGACAAAAGCTTTCTATGAGTCGCCTCGTCCCCTGACCCTCAGAAACTCAGCCACTCGTCGTCAGTGCCCGTGTTCGCCAACGCGACTTCGCCGCCGGGTACGGGGCCCTTGGCCTCCTGCCTGGCAGCGGTGCCAAACTTCGCACGGGTGACATTCGTCGCCCGTACCGGCCCGCGGCGCTCATCGTGCGGGGCCGCAGACAAGGTACGCTCTGCCGGCAAGGCTGGGGCTGAGCGCCCGCTGTCACCTTCCAGGTGGAATACCGACACCGCGTCCACCAGCTTGCCGGCTTGCTCGCGCAAACTCTCGGCAGCGGCCGTGCTCTGCTCCACCAGCGCGGCATTCTGCTGGGTCATCTGATCGAGTTGCGACACCGACTGGTTGACGTGACCGATGCCCGTGGCTTGTTCGGCGGACGCAAGCGTGATCTCCCCAATGATGTCGGTGACGCGCTGCACACCGGCGACGATTTCCAGCATCGCGTTGCCCGTTTCCTGCACCAGGGAAGTACCGGACACGACCTTCTGCGACGCCACATTGATCAGGGTCTTGATCTCCTTGGCCGCTGCCGCGCTGCGCTGCGCCAGCGTGCGCACTTCACTGGCCACGACCGCAAAGCCGCGCCCTTCGGACCCGGCACGGGCCGCCTCGACAGCGGCATTGAGCGCCAGGATATTGGTCTGGAAAGCGATGCTGTCGATGACGCTGCTGATTTCGCTGATCTTGCGACTGGCGACGTTGATCTCATCCATGTTCAAGACCACCTGCGCCACCACATCACCGCCGCGTCGCGCGGCACCCGCAGCGGCGCTGGCCAATTGATTGGCCTGGCTTGCCGCGTCGGCACTCTGGCGCACATTGCAGGTGAGTTGGTCCATGCTGCACGCGGTCTTCTGGAGATTGGTGGAGGTTTCTTCGGTGCGTGACGACAGATCATGGCTGCCGGTCGCGACTTCGGACGAGGCAGTGGAGATCGAGTCGGTGGCCCGAAGAATCAGCTCAACGGTGTCGCGCATGTGCGAAATCATGGCGCCCATGGCGTGCTGCAGCGAGCCCGGCACCGACTGAGGCGCCTCCACCCGAACCGACAAATCGCCATCGGCGACACGCTGCACCAGATCCCTCAGTTCCGACGGCTCGCCCCCCAGGTCCTTCCACACCGACCGGACAATGCCCAAGGAGGCCGCACCGAGCACCGCCAACACGACCAGCCCGGTCCCCGCCACCACCCACAGCATGAGTGTCACGCCGTCCTTGGCCACTTGCTGGTCCAGCCCGATGGCTGCCTTGGCATCGCCAAGGCGTGCCGACAGCAGCTTTTCCAGCGCAGCCTGCGTTGACTGCATCTTGGACACCAGTGCCGGGCCGTCCGCGCCCGGAGTCTTGTTCAACATGGCGCCCACCGCTCCCAGTGCACTCGCGGAAAACGCATCCAATGCGGATGTGAGTTCGCGCGCCTCGTCCGCCTTGCCCTCAATCTGCGCAATGCGATTCAGCGCCGCATGCGCCGCGGTCAGGATGGGGTCGATTTCCTTGAGCTTGCCAGCGTCACTTTCGGAGACGGCAGCTTGTAGCGTCAGGCGTACCTGTTCAAAGTTGCGGTCCAGGCGTGACCCCATTTCCATGTAGGGGTTGTCCACCTCGTTCAGTCGCGTCAGCACACTGGAGGTGCGCGACCCTACCGCGAAAGTCACGGCAACACCGAGGACAAAAACGGTTGCGGCGCTCAATGGCAACATCCAGATCTTGGTGCGAAATTTCATGATGTCTGCTCCCTGAGCTGAATGTTTCCTGTCCGGGTATCTCGTCAGCGCCTTCGCGCCTGCAGCAGGCGCCGAACTGGGCGCTGGTCGATGGTTATCACTTCAAGATCACCTTGACCGTGTCGTCCACGCTCGAGGTCCTGATGTAGCCAATCGCAGCCTTGTTGGCAGCCACGCTCTTCTTCACTTCATCGTCGGATGAAAGCTCCTTGGGCGGCACAGCTTTTCCAGAGAACATGTTGCGCGACGCCAGGGCTTTCATGTTGCTCACGGACTTGCCCAAATGGTCGGTGGAAAAGCTGGCACGCTCCGGTTTCTCTTCCGGCAGATCGTAGGCCACGATGGCGCTGCCATCGCTCCAGGACTTGGCCTCGCCAAAGTAGATCTTCGCCACGAGCGCCTTGTCCACCGCGTTGCCATTGCCCTTGTTCACGATGACGGCCACATCGCTGGCCATCGCGGGTGCCGCCACCAGCAAGCACAGCACCAGCACAGTTGTATTCAGTGTCTTCATGTTCGGCTCCAATAGTTCAGATCAAAACTGGAAATTGATCTCGGCGGCGAGCAGATTCCACTTCTTGGCGCCCGCGCCGGCCGCCACCTCGCCCCCTGCCACTGGAAGCCCGTAGCCGCGGTTGAAGTGGTTTTCCACGCGCATGCCAATGCCTTTTCCGAGCTTGTAGCCAAGGCCCAGCGCCACGGTACTTTGGTACAGGGAGGGATCGCTGCTCTGGCTCTTGTCCAGTGTCACATTGTCATAGCGCAGGTAAGGTGTCCACTTGTCGTTCACGGCATAAGCCCCTTGAACGTAATAACCCTTGCTGGAGACACCAAAGAACTTGTGCGTCGCGTACTCAGCCTTCAAGTCCCAGTTGTCGCGCACAAACTCTGCCGAAAGAATTGCGCGATCCTCGTTCGACATCGACGAGTCGGCCAGTGTCTGGACCTGAGTGCGGTAAGCCGAGGCCATGAGCCTGAGGCCGTCGACCGGTGTGGCGTAGGTGACGCGCCCGCCAAAGGCGCGGCGGTCTCGTGAATCCACCGGGGGATCGACGTCGTACACGTTGCCGCCCCATACCTGCCAAAGCGCGTGGCCGCCGGCAATGTCCTGCTCCACGTCAACGCCCACACCATGGTAGGAGTCGTGCACAAAATCCGCAGCCCCGTGGTAGATGCTGGGTGCCAGTGCTGACACCTGTGCCGACTTCAGATCGATCGTCTCGTTGTAAAAACCCAGCGGCAGCTTGACTCGACCCACGTGCCCACGCACCGCATCGTTGAACTGGTAGTCCAGGAAGAACCAGGTAAAGCGTGTGCCCTCCTCGGTCGAAGCTTCGAGTTGTGCCCAGACCTTGCTGCGACTGTCAATGGTGGCCGCCACCACAACACCGAGAAAATTCTGGTCCCAGGTCCCGTGCTTGTCAGCGCCCATGTACTGGTTTTTCGATGCCTGCATGTAGTCCTGAAAACCGTAGCCGTGCACGTCAAAGCGGTCCGAGAGATCGCCCGCCGATGCCGGCGGCATGGCAAAACTTGAAGCTGCTGCGGCAACGCACAGGGCGATGCGGGTCTTGGGGGTGAGATTCATCTTGAAGCCTTCCTTTAGGTTATGAAAATGAAGTTTTATTTACCGTCAGCGGTTCGTCATGCACTGCCAGTTGCAGAGCAAGAATGGGTCAAAAAGCCTTCAAAACTGACCGCTGAAGAGTTACTCATGATGTTCTCATTGTGACATTTGTCAATCAGGTTTGCGAGAACTTATATAGGAACTGTTACATAAATGGAACATGACTGTTTCGTAGTCATTGTGATAACCACAAATGACGGCACGATTGAGCGACGAGCGCGGTTCGCCTATCAGCCCGTTCTGGCCCAGCCTCGCCGGCATCAAGCCCTGTGCGCCGTTGCGTTCCCAGAAAAAAGGCAGCCTAAGCTGCCTTTTTTTCAAACCTGCCGATGTGCCCTCACGCCGGCACAACAGCGACGCCTCACGACAAGGGTGGTGTCGCGCTGAGCACTTCGTCCAGCGTGGTCACGCCTTCGGCGACGCGCAGCGCGCCGGCCAGGCGCAGCGGGCGCATGCCGTCGACGACGGCCTGACGGCGCAGCGCGTCGATGCTGGGCTGCTGCGTGACCTTCTCCTTGAAGGCTTCGCTGATGGTGAGCAACTCGTACAGGCCCATGCGGCCCTTGAAGCCGGTCATGCGGCAATCAATGCAACCCACGGCGCGGTAGGGACGGTAGTCGCCGTTGATCTTCCAGGGCTTGACCAGTTCGTCCAGGGTGTCGCGCGAAGCCTCCTCATCCGGCAGGCGGCAGGCCTTGCACAAGGTGCGCACCAGACGCTGCGCCAGCACGCCGAGCATGGTGGCGTTGATCAGGTAGGACGGCACACCCAACTCCATGAGGCGGTTGATGGCCGCCGGCGCGTCGTTGGTGTGCAGCGTGGAGAACACCAGGTGGCCGGTGAGTGCGGCCTGCACCGCCATGTCGGCGGTTTGCGCGTCGCGGATTTCGCCCACCATGATGATGTCCGGGTCCTGGCGCATGAGGGCGCGCAGGCCTTCCGTGAAGCCAAAATCGAGCTGCGGCTGCACCTGGGTCTGATTGAAGGCGGTCTCGATCATTTCGATCGGGTCTTCCACCGTGCTCACGTTGACCTCTTCCGTGGCCAGGCGTTTGAGCGTGGAGTACAGCGTCGTGGTCTTGCCCGAGCCCGTCGGCCCGGTCACCAGGATGATGCCGTGCGGGCGCTTCACCAGCGTCTCCCAGCGCTGCGCGTCGTGCAGGGAAAAGCCCAGTCCGTCGAGGTCCTTGAGCGTGGTGTCGGGATCGAATATCCGCATCACCATCTTTTCGCCAAAGGCCGTGGGCAAGGTGGAAATTCGCATCTCCACTTCTTCGCCCTGCTGGTTGCGCGTCTTGATGCGCCCGTCCAGGGGACGGCGCTTCTCGATCACATCCATGCGCCCGAGCAGCTTGATGCGCGCCGTGATGGCGTTGTGCACGCCCATGGGCATCTGGTACACGCGGTGCAGGATGCCGTCGATGCGAAAGCGGATCGCGCCCTGCTCGCGCCGCGGCTCCAGATGGATGTCGCTGGCGCGCTGGTCGAAGGCGTATTGCCACAACCAGTCCACGACGCGCACCACACCCTGGTCGTTCGCATCCAGCGCCTTGTTGGCCTTGCCCAGTTCCACCAGCTGCTCGAAGCTGGCCGTGTTGTTGTTGCCGGCACCCGCCTTCATGGCCTGGCGCACCGACTTGGCGAGCGAAAAGAACTCAGCGGTGTAGCGCACGATGTCCAGCGGACTGCTCACCACGCGGCGCACGCGGCGCTTGCTTTGCCTCTCGACCTCCTGCACCCAGTCCGTCACATAGGGTTCGGCGCTGGCGATCACCAGCTCGGTCAGCGTCACCTGCACTGGCAGGATGCGATGCCGTTCGGCGTAGACCGCGCTCACCGCGTCGGCCACCTTGCCCACGTCCACCTTGAGCGGGTCGATGCGGAAGTAGTCCAGCCCGGCGTGCGTGGCCAGCCACTGCGTCAGCATCTCGATGTCCAGCACCTTGTCGTCCGCAGCGCGCTTCATGGCGACGCTGGCCAGACGCACCAGCGGGTGCTGGCGGCTCTCCGCCTGAGAGCAGCGCGCGATGGTGCGCTGCGCCTCGTCGTCGCTGATCACGCCGTCTTCGTTGAGCCACTGCACCAGGCTGTGCCAGTCCAGCGGGCCGTGAAACTCCGGCTTGGGGCTTGTAGAAACCTGGGCTCTATGGGGCATGGCAGTACTCACGCGGTTAGGAACGGTGACAAGTTGTCATTTTGAGATCAATTATGGCTGCACGGGGTGGAACACCCGCAACCATTTCTTGGTGGGCAGTCCCCACAGCGCCTGAATGGCTTCGGCGCGCTGCGCCAGCAACACGCGCGTCGGGCGGCTGGCGGTGCGCTGCGCCAGCACCACGGTATTGCCTTCGCGCGTGGGCTTGAAGGCCCAGACTGCGTCGGCGCCAAAAGCGTTGGCGATTTTTTCCAGGGTCAAGGGGTAGCTATTGGAGCGGCCAAACAGGTTCACCGTCATGCAGCCGTCGACCGTCAGCAGCTTGCGGCAATCGGCGTAGAAGGCCTCGCTGTCCAGCACCGGCGCGGCGGCCTCCTCGTCGTACAGATCGACCTGCAGGGCGTCGATCTTGCCGTGCCAGTGCGGGTGCTGCGCCACCACGGCCGCATCACCCAGGATCACTTCGAGCTTGGTGTCATCGGCCGGCAACTTGAACCACAGGCGGCACGCCGCCACCACTTGCGGATTGAGTTCGATCGCGGTGGTCTTGATGCGCAGCTTCTTGCGGCAGAACTTGGTCAGTGACCCCGCCCCCAGCCCGAGCTGCATGGCGTGGCGCTTGGCCAGCGCCGCGGGTTCGATGAACAGCAACCAGGCCATCATGCGCTGCACGTATTCCAGCTCGATCTCGTAGGGTGAATCCAGCAGCATCGTGCCCTGCACCCACTCGGTCCCCAGATGCAGGCAGCGCACGTCGCCGTAGTCGGAAAAGTTCACATCGGGAAGTTTGGCTGGTTTGGCACGGGTCATGAGGATGGCGTTCGGGTGGCGGATCGGGCTATTGTCGCGCCTGCAGCAGGCCTCGCAATTTTGGCAAGGCCGCCAAGGCGTTGGCGCTCGTGGCCTGCGCCAAGGCCGCTACGTCCATGCCCCTCAGGCCTGCCAGCACGGCGGTGATTCCCGGCAGCTCGGCCGGCTCGTTGCGGCCCTGCACCTGACCCAGAGCGCGCTGCTGCGCCGTGGCATACAACCAATGCGGCGGCATGTCGGGGGCGTCGGTCTCCAGCACGATGGCGTCCAGCGGCAGCGTTGCCGCCAAGCGGCGCAGTTGCAGGGCCCGCTCGAAAGTCAGCGCGCCGCCAAAGCCCAGCTTGAAGCCCAGATCGATGAAGCCTCTAGCCTGCTGCGCGCTGCCGTTGAAGGCGTGCGCGATGCCGCCCTGGCTGAAATTCAGCTCGCGCAGGTATTTGAGCAATCGGTCCGCAGAGCGCCGCACATGCAGCAGCACCGGCAGTCCATGGCGCTGCGCCAGTACCAGCTGGGCACGGTAAAACCGCTCCTGTTTGTCGCGCCCTTGCGGCGTGCACAGTTCGGGCACGAAGAAGTCCAGGCCGAACTCGCCCACCGCAACCAGATTCTGGTCAGCCGCTGCAGCGGCCAGGGCCTGGTCCAGAAAGTTCAGATCGGCGTCCTGCGCCTGCGGCAAGAACAGGGGGTGAATGCCCAGCGCATAGCCGTCGCCGCTGGCATGGACCAGCGCTTGCAGCGCGGCAAAGCCCGCCACCTGCACCGCAGGGCAAACGCACAGTGCCACGCCCTGCTGTGCGGCGTGCGCGCGCACTGCCAATCGATCCTTCAGTTGAGGACCAAATTCGGGCGCGTCGAGGTGGCAATGGGTATCGATCCAGGGCATGGGCCGACTGTACAGGCCGCAAGCCAGCCATCAGTCCTGGCGATCAGTCGCCCGTCGATTCTTGGCGCGCTGCAGCAGCCAACTCGTGAGCAGCGCCGCCGCCGCCGAGCCGGCCAGCGTCGGAGAGCGCGCAAGCAACTGGGCCAGGCCGTCCACGGTTTCGACGCTGACCTGCTGCACATGTTCGACCAGGGCCATGACGTCGCTGGTGCGAATCCGCTGAATGTCCTGCGCTTGCAGTTGCAGTTCACTCCAGCCGCCGCGCAGCCGGAACTGCGCAAAGATGCCGTTGGCCACCGCCACGATGGAGAGCAGTCCCAGGGGCCTGAGCAGTTGTTCCAACAGCCGTCGGCGCTCGACCACGGGCGCGGCCTCATAGACCTGGGCCACCAGTTGCGTGAGCATGCGGCTTTGTACCGTCGGGGATGCGCCCGAATAGACCTCGGCTACCAACTGTTCCAGGGGAATGGCCGGCGCGTGTTGAACTGGCTGCTGCGCCGGTGTGGCCGTCAAATCGTCACTGTTATCCATGGGGTCGTGCTCCTGTTGCAGATGCTTGATCGCAATGGGCTCCAGCTTGCCGACACCGCGTGTGGGTACGATGTCGAAATGCGAAGTCCCGGTAAATGTTTCCAATGCAGCCAGCACTGACTCCAGAGGCGGGGGCGAAGTTCCGCATGGTCGAACTCGATATACAGCCGCTGTTGGGCCTGGTCAGGCTCGCTCGCCTGCCTGCAGCAAAAATCGCCGAGCTCGTCGTTCAGACCCATGCTAGCCCCGATCTGGCGCATACCTGTATGCAGATGTTTCACCTCCTGCTCGCGCTCGAGCAGCGTGACTTCGCCCTGGAGATGCAGGCCCGGGCGCTGGCGCAACGGCGGCTTCACCGCATGGCCGGGCCCGAGCGGCCCTTGATCCGTCTGCTGGCGCTGATGGCGCCGGGCGACATGCTGGACAACACGCCGCTGGAATTTGTCGTTGACAACAGCGACATTCGGTTGGACCTGCTTTACCTGGTTCCCGGCCAAGCGCTGCCGCAAACAGTGCCCGATCACGA
>CAIKVZ010000068.1 GCA_903830985.1 uncultured beta proteobacterium | reverse complement strand
TAACGCACCGATCGGTACGGCCCTGCCGGTTGGCACGGCCACGTTCACGCCACCGGCTCAGTCCGTCGCTTGGCGCTGCGGCGTTGCAGGTACCGTTGACGCCACCTTCATTGGATTTGCCGCCGGTACGCTGCCCGCGCGCTTTGCCCCGGCCGAGTGCAAGTAATCGTTTAACTTCATGCAAGCAAAGAGCGCTTCGGCGCTCTTTTTTTGTTTATAGACTATCTACATGAACTTATTCTTGAGAATCAGGCTGGCCCTTTGGCCCAGTAGCAAGCATTTGCTGGCAAGCATCGTTGTTGCGTGTGGCGTAGCAGCACTGGTTTTTGGCGTCTGGTACCCCTACCCCTACGACGAGCTCGCGGGCGGCCGAGGGCTGTTCATGCTGCTGGTTTCTGTGGACGTAGTGTGCGGCCCCCTGCTCACGCTGGTGGTCTATAGCGCCAGCAAGCCCAGAAAGGAACTGTGGCGCGATATCGGCATCGTCGTGCTGCTCCAGCTGGGCGCACTGGGTTTTGGCCTGTTCAGCATGATGCAGGCTCGCCCTGTATACCTGGCCTTTGAAGGAGACCGCTTTCGCGTCGTCAGCGCGCCCGACATCGACGCCACGCTCCTGGGTCAGGCCGCTGACAAGCTGGGGCAACTGAGTTTCGCCGGTCCGCGCCTGGTCGGCGTGCGGCTTGTTGAGACTACGGACCCGGCATTTCCACAGAGCATCAAGCTGTCCTTGCAAGGGCTGCACCCGGCCTTTCGCCCGAGCCGCTGGGTCGATTACCAGACACAACGCACTCTGGTCATGGCAAAGGCGAAACCGCTGGAAGACTTGAAGCGCAAGCGCCCAGGAAGTGCTCGGCTGATCGACGAGGCGGCCAGGAAATCGGACCTGGTGCCCGAGACACTGGGCTATCTGCCCTTGATGGCGGAAAACCGCTCCGACTGGGTTGTCCTTGTCGGCTTGCGGGACGGGCTGCCGAAAGCCTACCTGCCGATCGACGGTTGGTAAGCAGCGTGGGCTGGGCCAAGGTCAAAAGTTTTCTGGCAGACTCGCTGACGCCCTCTTCCGGCATGGCACCCCTTTGCGAGTGCGGTCCAGGTGGGCGTTACCCACCATGAACCCGACCTCCCGACACCCTGCTCACCTGATTGCCGCGCTGGCCATCGCCCTGCCGTGGCTCAACCCCTTCGCGCCCGGCCCCTCGCCGCCGGTGCTGCAGTGGCTGGTCACGCTGGTGTGCACTGCCGTGCTGCTGGGCTTGATCGCACTGCGGCAACTGGCTGGCAAGGACCTGGCGCGGGTGGTCGCGCACGGCTGGTTGCTGGCCGCGCTGCTGAGCAGCGGCATCGGCCTGCTGCAGTATTTCGGCGTGTCCGGCGCACTGACGCCCTGGGTGAATGCCACTGGTGTGGGCGAGG
Organism: uncultured beta proteobacterium; assembly: GCA_903830985.1. GTDB lineage: Bacteria > Pseudomonadota > Gammaproteobacteria > Burkholderiales > Burkholderiaceae_C > CAIKVZ01. Next base: position 21,696 of record CAIKVZ010000068.1, on the reverse strand, counting down.
CATTTGCCAATCTGCGCCAGCGCAATCAGTTTGCCACTCTGACAAACGTTGGCTTGGCAGCCCTCCTCTGGTGGCAGGCGCAAAGAACGCCGCAAGGCGATTTGCGTCAGTGCAACGGGCACAGTCTGCCACTGTTCCTCATGGCTGCGCTGCTGGCGCTGGGCAATACCACATCCTCCTCTCGGACAGGCATGGTGCAGCTGTTTCTATTGGGGACAATGGCCGGCGTTTGGCATTTCAACGGTCGCAAGCCAAAAGACCCGAAGGCCCCGAACCTGGCGCTTTGGCTGATGCTGGTGGGCTTGCTCGTCTACGGCCTGGCACTGCTGGCGCTGCCGCGAGTTGCCGGCATTAACCCGGCCTCGCACGGCCTGCTGGCACGCTTGGCCGAGGGCGACTCAGCCTGCTCAAGCCGCACCACGCTGTGGCGCAATGTGCTGACCCTGATCGTCCAGCACCCCTGGCAGGGTTGGGGCTGGCGCGAACTGAGCTATGCGCACTACATCACGCCCTACCCGGGGCTGCGCTTTTGCGAAATCCTGGACAACGCACACAACCTGCCGCTGCACCTTGCGGTCGAACTCGGCCTGCCATGCGCCGTGCTGCTGTGCTGCGGCGCGTTTTGGCTGACACTGCGAGTTCGGCCCTGGAGCGAAACGGACCCTGCCAAACGCGTCGCCTGGGCCGTGCTGGCCGTTATCCTGCTGCACAGTATGCTGGAGTATCCGCTGTGGTACGGCCCGTTCCTGAGCGCCGCGCTGCTGTGCCTGGCGCTGCTGTTGCAGGACACGTTGCCAGCGCCTGTGCAGTCCGGGAAGCAGCCCGGGCGCGGCAGAAATGCCGCGGGCGCGATGTCTGCAGCCCTGCTGCTGTTTTCTGTCGCGCTGGCCTGGGACTATCACCGCGTCAGCCAGATATTCCTGTCGCCCACGCAGCGCGATGCCGAATACCAATACGACACGCTGAACAAGGTCCACAGTTCCTGGTTCTTCGGCGACCATGTCCGCTACGCCGCGCTCACCACGGCGACGGTGACACGCGGCAACGCAGCAGAACTCCATGCTGAAGCCTTGGCGCTGCTGCACTTTTCGCCCGAAGCAAGGGTGATTGAAAAGGTGATCGAAAGCGCCGTGCAACTGGGTCTGGACGACGAAGCGCTGCTGCACATGCAGCGTTATCGCGCAGCGTTCCCGGCCGAGTACGCGCAATGGCTTAAGGCGGGAAAAGAAGAACCAGAACCGGCCCCAGAGCAATAGCGTGAACATGCTTGACGACACCAGCCTGCCCAGCGGGCTCTTCACTGATGACGGCCATGTCACACGCTGCGCATGGTGCCGCGCGACGGCCGAGTATCAGAGGTATCACGATCAGGAATGGGGTTTGCCCGTCCATGGGGACGCACGCTTGTTCGAGAAAATTTGTCTGGAAGGGTTTCAGGCGGGATTGAGTTGGCTCACCATCCTCAAGAAACGAGAAGCTTTCCGGCTGGCTTTTGCCGGCTTCGATATGGACGTCGTTGCGCGCTTTGATGATGCCGACATCCAGCGCTTGCTGCTGGACGCTGGCATTGTTCGCCACCGCGGCAAGATCGTGTCGACCCTCAACAACGCCAAACATGCGCTAGACATGCGGCGCGAGTTCGGCTCACTGGGTGCGTATTTTTGGCAGTTTGAGCCCGAGCCCGATGCAAGGCCACCTCACATCACGCGACAAACCTTGAGCGGTGTCACCACCTCTGCACAGTCCATTGCCTTGTCAAAGGATCTGCGACATCGCGGCTGGAGCTTTGTGGGACCCACGACCATGTATGCGTTCATGCAGGCGATGGGCTTGGTGAATGATCACATTGAGGGGTGCTCAGCCCGTGCACGCAGCTTGGTCGCCCGCGCCAAGTTCAAGCCACCGATGGCGACCGGCGCCAACACTCCGTCGTTAGCCAAATACCTGCCGGCTGGCCAACCACCCGGTCGAGCCAGATCCCTATAAGCCCAACTGTGACGCCATGCTCAGGAATGAAGGGGTCCACGCCATGACGCAGCGCGACGCGGCGGCTGCAGGTTCGGCACACCGCTTTTCTGGACAAGCCCGACTACACTGCCCACTGTGAAAGCATCTGTCCAAAAAGCCATTGAAGTACGGCTGGCGCGGTTCCTGCAAAAGAGCCGCATCCAGGCCGGGTCATTGATTACCACGGTATTTGGTGACGCGATCCTGCCACGTGGTGGCCGGGTATCGCTGGGCAGCATGATCCAATTGCTGCAGCCATTGGGTGTGAATGAGCGCCTGGTACGGACCGCCGTTTACCGCTTGGTCAAGGAAGAGTGGCTGGAGTCCGAAGCCTTGGGACGCAAGACCGATTACATGCTCACCTTTTCAGGTCGCCGACGCTTTGAAGCGGCATCCCGTCAAATCTATGCGGCGGACATTCCCGGTTGGGACCGGCGTTGGCGCCTTATTCTCATCGTTGGGGAATTGGAGGCCCGTTTGCGGGAGCGACTGCGCAAGGCTCTCTTCTGGCATGGCTTTGGCGAAACCGCGACGGGTAGCTTTGTGCACCCGACAGCCGATCTTGAAAAGGTGATGGACGGCCTGGTGTCCGAGGGTCTGGACCAGGTGCTGGCGCATTTGATGCCCATGGTCGCCGTCAACTCGCGGGCGGCGCACTGTGCAACGGATATCGACATGGTGCAAAAGGCATGGAATCTGGATGGCCTGGCTTTGTCCTACGAGGGCTTTTTGCAAAAATATGAACCCATCCGTGATGCGCTGGTGAGTTGCGGCCAGGAAGATTTGTCGCAGGAAAACGCCTTCCTGGTACGCACCTTGCTGATCCATGATGTGCGCAAGTTGCTGCTGCGGGATCCACAGTTGCCGGAGAGCCTGCTACCGGACACATGGCCTGGCAGTCGTGCGCGTCATCTCTGCCGCGATTTGTACCGCAAACTTTTACCGCTGTCCGAACGCCACTTGGATGCCAGCGTGCGACTTTCCAGTGGCAGCGCACCACACGCCTCGCACACGGTGGTGAGTCGCTATGAATATGGCATGGATCTGCAGCCGGGCATCACCCACACCGCCTAAAAAGAACGCTTATGGATGACGAACTGAAGAGCAGCCACGGTGTGCAATCCCTGGAAATCGGCATTGGCGTGCTGAAGGTGCTGGTGGAGTCGGGATGCGCCATGATGCTCAAGGAAATCGCCGCTGCGGCGGACATGCCGCCCTCCAAAGCGCATCGCTATCTGGTCAGCCTGGTGCGCTCCGGTTTGGTACAGCAGGACAGCGAAAACTCGAAATACGACCTGGGGCCCTTGGCCATTCCCCTGGGCCTGGCGGCCGTGGACCGACTCGATCGCGTCAAACTCGGACTCAACAGCATTTCCGAACTGCGCGACCTGACCAACGAAACCACTGCCTTGTCGGTGTGGGGTGAGTTTGGTCCGGTGATGGTCAGATGGGAGAGGCCGCGCCGGCCCATCACCGTCAACGTGATCACCGGCAATACGGTCAGTTTGTTGGCCACATCCACCGGACGTTTGTTCTCTGCGTGGATGCCGGCGGAGACAGTTCGCCCGCATCTGGAACGGGAGTTGCTGCAGGGGCGCTCCACGGAATTCAAGACGCTGGCGCAGGTGGAGCGCGCTTTGCAGGATGTCCGTGCCAGCGGCTACTCCTTTGTGCGAGACAGTGACTATTCCAGCCGGGTCCTGGGCCTGGCAGCGCCCGTTTTCAACTTCAAGAACAACATCACCATGGCAGTTTCCATTGTGGGCGTTGAAGGAATATCCGACTTGGGCCCCCAGAGCCTGGCCTTGACAGAACTCAAGCGAACCACGGCCGCACTCTCCAAACGCTTGGGCTCATCACGGTAAGTGATTCAAAAAGATTTCGAATATTTGATAATTTGTGTCTCTTTAAAGCCGACTTTGTCGGCTTTTTTTTGGCCCTTGTCCGGAATTCTTTGTCACGCTCCCACTCATTTGAATTCGAATCCAGGGCTAAAGTGTTGGCGAAACTCATCATTCGACGTAAGTGAAAACCCTAATACGATACATATAAATTACGAAAGTAAGTTTTTATGTATCTGTTTATTTGACGTAATCGATTCTGCATGTCAGAATTCAACTCCAGAGAACCACTTCAAAACTTGGCACGCCAACTGCCGGGTAGAACCCCAGGAGACTTCTGTGCCCCACGGTCGAAAGACAATTGAACAACGCCACGGTCATCGGGTGAGCGCCTGATGCTGGCCGAATTCCTGCAATTCCTGTTCTCAGGCATCACGGTGGGCTCCACCTATGCCCTGGCTGCCTTGGGCTTTACGCTCATCTACAACTCCAGCCGCGTGATCAACTTCGCGCAAGGTGAGTTCATCATGCTGGGCGGGATGCTGGCCGTGTACTTCACCCACTCGGGTCTGCCCTTGCCGCTGGCCCTGGTACTGGCCATCGCGCTGCCGGCCGTGGTGGGCCTGGTACTGGAAAAAGTTGCCATCGAGCCGGTCAAAGGCGCTGAACCGGTCACACTGATCATCATCACCATCGGGGCGTCTCTGGTGCTGCGGGGTCTGGTGCAAATCTGGTTGGGCAAGGGCACGTTCAGTCTGCCGGCGTTTTCCGGTGAACAACCCATCAATGTGCTGGGCGCAACCCTGATGCCGCAAAGCTTATGGGTGCTGGGCGTGACGGCTGTGGTGGTCTGCGCGCTCTGGTACTTCTTCTCCCGCACCCTGCAAGGCAAGGCCATGCTGGCCACCTCCTACAACCGGGTGGCGGCTGAGCTGGTGGGCATCAACACCGACGGTGTGCTGTTTCTGAGCTTTGCCATGTCGGCCGCACTGGGTGCGCTGGGCGGCATTCTGGTCACGCCCATCACGCTGACCTCGTATGACGCCGGCATCATGCTGGGTCTCAAGGGTTTTGTCGGGGCGGTGCTGGGCGGTTTGGGCAGCGGCCTGGGCGCGGTGGTCGGCGGCCTGCTGGTGGGCGTGCTCGAGGCCATGGGCGCCGGCTACATATCGTCCTCGTACAAGGACGCCATGCCCTTTGTGCTGATTCTGCTGATTCTGTTCTTCCGGCCCAGTGGCCTCTTTGGTGGCAAAGCCACAGACCGAGTCTAGCCATCTACCCATGAACAAACATCCCTACCGCGGTCTGTACCTGATCGCCGCCGTGCTGCTGCTGTTGCCGCTGGTGCTGCCCAACAGCTTTTATGTGGATCTGGCAATTCGCATGGCCATGAATGCGGTGATCGTGCTGGGCTTGAACCTGCTGATCGGTTTTGCCGGGCAGATCAGCCTGGGACACGCCGGCTTTCTGGGCATAGGCGCCTACGCTTCAGCGGCCTTGCCCACGCACTTCGGCTGGCATCCGCTGCTGGCCGTGCTGGCGGGCGCACTGGCCGCAGGCGCACTGGCCGCGCTGCTGGCACGTCCGATCTTTCGCCTCAAGGGCCACTACCTGGCGATGGCCACCCTGGGTCTGGGGATCATCATCAACATCGTGGTGCGCAACGAAGCCACATGGACCGGCGGCCCCGATGGCATGGCCGTGCCCCCCATGGCGTTTGGGCATTTTGAAATATCGGGCGACAAGCCCTGGTACTGGATTGTGTCCAGCCTGCTGTGCGTCAGCATCTGGGCCTCCATCAACCTGATCGACTCGCCTTTCGGCCGGGCCCTGCGTGCCCTGCACGGCTCGGAGGTGGCGTCCAGGGTGGTCGGTGTGCATGTGGTGCGCTACAAGGTCACCGTCTTTGTCATGTCGGCCATGTTTGCCAGCATCATGGGCAGCATCACGGCGCTGTACGTGGGCTTTGTCACGCCCAACCTGGCCGACTTCTTCCACTCGATCGAACTGGTCACCATGGTCGTGATCGGCGGCATGGGCTCCATTTATGGCTCGGTGCTGGGTGCCGTGCTGCTCACCGCATTGCCGCAAGCGCTGGCCACTTTTGAAGGCTGGGAGACGGTGGTGTTTGGTGCCATCCTGATGCTCAGCATGATCTTCATGCCCAAGGGGCTGGTGCCCACGCTGGCCGCCCGTTTCGGCAAGGGGGAGTGAGCATGGCACTGCTTGAAGTTCAAGACCTCTCCATCCAGTTTGGCGGTGTCAAGGCTGTGCAAAACGTGTCCTTCAGCATCGATGCCGGCATCGTCTATGCCGTGATCGGTCCCAACGGTGCAGGCAAGACCACGCTGTTCAACCTGATCACCGGAATCTACACGCCCACCTCGGGCAGCATCGTGCTGGATGGCCAGCCGATTGAGGGCAAATCGCCCGACGTGCTGGCGCAGCGTGGCGTGGCGCGCACCTTTCAGAACCTGCAGATCTGCATGAACATGAGCGCCATCGAAAACGTCATGGTGGGCGCGCATCTGCGCTTGGACCGCAACCTGTTCAAGGCCGCCCTGCGCTGGCCCTCCATCAAGTCGCGCGACCGGGATCTGCGTGCCGAGTCCGAGCAGCTCATGGGCTTTGTCGGGCTCGAGGCCTACACCACCGCACGCGCCGACAGCATGTCCTATGGCGCATTGAAACGCCTGGAGATCGCCCGCGCGCTGGCCATGAAGCCGCGCCTGCTGTTTCTGGACGAGCCCGCGGCCGGCCTCAATCCCAAGGAAACCATCGAGGTGGATGAGCTCATCCGCAAGGTGGCCGACTCCGGCGTGACCGTGGTGCTGGTGGAACACGACATGAAGATGGTGATGAACCTGTCAGACCGCATTCTGGTGCTGGATTACGGGCGCAAGCTGGCCGAAGGCACTGCGGCTGAAGTGCGACGCAACCCCGATGTGATTGCCGCCTATCTCGGCGTCCACGCCTGACTGGATAAACACCATGGACGCACTCACCCTCATCAGCCAGGAGCACAGCAACATGTGGCGCCTGGCCACCACCCTCGATCAGGTGGCCTCCGACCTGCAAGCCGGTGCCCCGCTGGAGACCGCTTTCTTCGAGGCTGCGCTGGACTACATCGCCCAGTTTGTCGACCGCATGCACCACCCCAAGGAAGACGACTACCTGTTCCGCCTGCTGCGCCTGCGCAGCGCAGAGGCGGCCGAGGTACTCGACGCATTGGAGGCTGAGCACCGCCAGGGCCCGGAAAATCTGGCCCAGCTGCGTGCCAAGCTGGCCGCGGCCTCGCAGGGGCAGTTGCCCGTCGCCGCGCTGTGCGTCGCCATCAAGGACTACACCGCCGGGCTCAAGGGTCACATCAAGACCGAAGAAAAGACCGTGCTGCCGCTGGCGCGCAAGGTTTTGCAGCCGCAGGACTGGATGGAGATTGAACAGGCTTTTCGCGACCACAGCGATCCGGTGTTTGGCGAGCAGTCCAAGGCCGAGTTTCGCGAACTGTTTCACCGCATCGTCAGCCTGGCGCCCGACTCGGTCGGCCTGGGGGCCAGCAGCGTGGGCAGTCTGCAAGCCGCTTCGACACCGGCCCAGCAGCCCGTGCTGCTCAAGGTGCAGGGCCTGGAGAGTTGCTACGGCCGCATCAAGGCGCTCAAAGGCATCAGCCTGGAAGTGCGCCGCGGCGAAACGGTGGCCCTGGTGGGTGCCAATGGCGCCGGCAAAACCACCTTCCTGCGTGCCGTCTCGGGCGTGCAATCCATCAGCGCGGGCAGCATCCACTTCGACGGCGAAGACATCAGCAAGCTGCGTTCTGACAAACGCATGCGACGCGGCATCTGTCAAAGCCCCGAAGGCCGCCAGGTCTTCGGTCCGCTGTCGATTGAAGACAACCTGCGCCTGGGCGCCTACACCCAGCCCAAGCACCAGGTTGCGGGTGACATGGAAAAGATCTTTGCCATGTTCCCGATACTGAAAGAGAAGCGAGCCCTGCCTGCAGGCACCTTGTCCGGCGGGCAGCAACAGATGTTGGCCATCGGCCGCGCCCTCATGGGACGCCCCAGCCTGCTGTTGCTCGACGAGCCTTCCATGGGCCTGGCACCACTGCTGGTGGAAGAGGTGTTCAACGTCATCAAGACACTCAAGTCCCAGGGCATGACCATCCTGCTGGTGGAGCAAAACGCCTTTGCGGCGCTGGCCATCGCCGACCGCGGCTATGTGCTGGAGACCGGCGCGGTGACGCTCACCGGCAGCGGCGAAGAGCTCATCCACAACGAACAAGTGCGCGCCGCCTACCTGGGCATGTAGCCCTGTCCCCACCCAGCCACCACCTTTGAGGAAAAACCATGGACTACCAGAACATACGCTTTGAAGTCGCCGGGGGCGTTGCCCGCCTGACCCTGAATCGCCCGGACAAGCTCAACAGTTTTACCGGCGCCATGCATGTGGAGCTTCGGGACGCACTGGATACGGTGCAGGCCGACAAAGGCATTCGCGTGCTGGTCATCACCGGCGCCGGCCGCGCCTTCTCTGCCGGGCAAGACCTGGCCGACCCGGACATGGCCATGGGCGCCAAGGCGCCCGACATCGGCAATGTGGTGGAGCAGAACTACAAGCCGCTCATCCTGCGCTTGCAGAACCTGCGGGTGCCCACCGTGGCCATGGTCAATGGCGTGGCTGCAGGCGCGGGCGCCAGTCTGGCCCTGGCCTGCGATCTGGTGATTGCGGCCAAGTCGGCCTCCTTCCTGCAGGCCTTCAGCAAGATCGGCCTGATCCCGGATACCGGCGGCACCTGGTTCCTGCCACAACGGGTGGGCATGGCGCGTGCCATGGGACTGGCCCTGCTGGCCGAAAAACTGCCGGCGGAAAAGGCCGCAGAGTGGGGCCTGATCTGGCAAGTGGTGGAAGACGCAGCACTGGTCAGCACGGTGGACGCTCTGGCGACGCAATTGGCGGGCATGCCAACCAAAGCGCTGGTGCGCACACGCCAGGCCCTGCACGCCGCCCCCACGCACACGCTGGAGCAGCAGCTCTCGATGGAAGGCGGCTTTATGCGCGAGCTGGGCTGGAGCCCCGACTTCGCCGAGGGTGTGGCCGCCTTCATGGAAAAACGCGCGCCGCGTTTCACCGGTAACTGATGCGATGACGACCGCTCTTTCCAAGGACGCCATCGTGGCGGTGGTCGGTGCCGGTGCCATGGGCGCAGGCATTGCGCAAGTGGCCGCCGTGGCTGGCCATCGCGTCTTGCTGCTGGACAACCGTCCACAGGCGGCACAACTGGCGATCGAAGGCCTGCGCGCCCAGCTGGACAAGCTGGCCGTCAAGGGCAAGATCACAGCCCAAGCCGCACTGTCGGCAGGCCAGCGCCTGCAAGCCGCCACGCAACTCGGCGACTTGGCGCCCGCGGCACTCGTGGTCGAAGCCATTGTGGAAAATCTGCAAGCCAAGCAAACGCTGTTTGCCGACCTGGAAGCGCTGGTGACGGCCGACTGCCTTTTTGCCAGCAACACCTCTTCCATCTCGATTACCGCCATCGGTTCGGCACTCAAGCAGCCGCAGCGTCTGGCCGGCCTGCACTTCTTCAACCCCGCACCGATCATGGCGCTGGTGGAAGTGGTCAGCGGGCTGGCCACGGCGCCGGCCGTGGCGGACCTGCTGTATGCCACGGCCAACGCCTGGGGCAAGACGGCAGTGCACGCCAAATCCACGCCCGGCTTTATCGTCAACCGTGTGGCGCGCCCGTATTACGCCGAGGCCCTGCGCCTGCGCACCGAGGGGGCCACAGACTGCGCAACGCTGGATGCGGTCATGCGCGAGTCCGGCGGCTTTCGCATGGGCCCGTTCGAGCTGATGGACATGATTGGTCTGGACGTCAACTTTGCCGTGACGCGCTCGGTCTGGAATGCGTTTTTCAACGACCCGCGCTTCCTGCCTTCCCTGATTCAGCAAGAGCTGGTGGATGCGGGCTATCTGGGCAGGAAGAATGGCCGCGGCTTCTTTGATTACCGCGAGGGCGCAGAAAAGCCCCAGCCGCAAACCGAGCCGCGCCACGTGGCTCTGGCACGCAGCGTGGTGTGTGGCGACACGCCTGCGGCGCAAGCCCTGGCGGCACGCCTGCAAGCGGGTGCCGTGGCGTTTGAGCGCGCTGCGTCCACCGATGGCCGCATCGCCGAAGCGGATGATGCGGTGCTGTACGTGACGGACGGCCGCAGCGCCACCCAGCGCGCCGCCGAAAGCGGCATTGCCAACACGGTGTTGATCGACCTGGCGCTGGACTACCACCAGGCCACGCGTACTGCCTTGGCCGGTGCCGGCCAGTGCAGTGAGCCCGCGGTCCATGCGGCCTGCGCCTTGCTTCAAGCCGGCGGCATACAGGTATCGCGCCTGGCGGATGTGCCGGGCCTGGCCGTGATGCGCACCGTGGCCATGCTGGCCAACGAAGCCGCAGATGCGGTGTACCAGGGCGTGTGCACGGCCCGTGCCGCCGACGACGCCATGCGACTGGGTGTGAACTACCCGGCAGGCCCGCTGGCCTGGGCCGACCGGGTGGGCCTGGCCAACATCCAGGGGGTGTTGGCCCATTTGAACGCCACTTATGGCGAAGACCGCTACCGCATTTCACCGCTGATTCAACGTCAGGTTTTTCAAGGAAAGAACATCCATGGCTGATATCTCCCCCGTGCCGTCTCCCGCCGAGGCGCTGCAGCTGGCGCAAGACGTGGCCAAGGCGATGTGGTCGCGTGACCATGTGGCGCAAGCGCTGGGCATGGCCATTGCCGAAGTCAAACCCGGTGCTGCGCGCCTGACCATGAGGGTGCGCCAGGACATGGTCAACAGCCACGCCATCTGTCACGGCGGCATGCTGTTCACCCTGGCCGACACGGCCTTTGCCTATGCCTGCAACAGCTACAACCGCAACACCGTGGCCTCGGCCTGCAACATCGATTTTCTGGCCCCGGCCCACCTGGGTGACACCCTGGTGGCGCAGGCTTCAGAGCTTTCGCAAAGCGGCCGTACCGGTGTCTATGACGTCACCGTCAGCACCGCTGCGGGCAAGACCGTGGCCCTGATGCGTGGGAAGTCGTACCGCATCCAGGGTGAGGGGATTGCCAGTATTGCGCAGGCCTGAGCGCCCTACATCACCGTCCCACCAACAGCTTCCAGCAGGAAACTCCATGACCGCCAAATACCCCCAGCCCGGTGAACTCGAGGCCATCGAAACCGCCAGCCGCGACGAGATTTCCGCGTTGCAGCTCGAACGCCTGAAATGGTCGCTGCGCCATGCCTACGACAACGTGCCCTTTCACAAAAAGGCCTTTGACGAAAAAGGTGTGCATCCGGACGATCTGAAGAGCCTGGCCGATCTGTCCAGGTTCCCCTTCATGACCAAAACCGCACTGCGCGACAACTACCCCTTCGGGCTGTTTGCCGTGCCGCGCGAACAGGTGGTGCGGCTGCATGCTTCCAGTGGCACGACGGGCAAATCGATTGTCGTGGGCTATACCGCGCAGGACATTGACAACTGGGCCAACCTGGTGGCGCGTTCCATTCGCGCCGCCGGTGGCCGCAAGGGCGACATGCTGCACAACGCCTATGGCTATGGCATGTTCACCGGTGGCCTGGGGGCGCACTATGGCGCCGAGCGCCTGGGCTGCACCGTGGTACCCATGTCCGGTGGCCAGACCGAAAAGCAGGTCGCACAGATACTGGACTTCCAGCCGCAAATCATCATGGTCACGCCCTCCTACGCGCTGGTGATCGCCGAAGAGTTCGAGCGTCTGGGCGTGAAGCCGCAAGATATTTCGCTCAAGGTCGGCATCTTCGGCGCCGAGCCCTGGGGTGAGGGCATGCGCACGGAAATTGAGCGCAAACTGGGCATCGACGCCATCGACATCTATGGCCTGACGGAAGTGATGGGGCCGGGCGTTGCCTGTGAGTGCATCGAGTCCAAGGACGGTCCGGTGATCTGGGAAGACCATTTCTATCCCGAAATCGTCGACCCGGAAACCGGCGAGGTCGTGGCTGACGGTGCCGACGGTGAACTGGTGTTCACGTCGCTCACCAAGCAGGCCTTTCCCGTCATACGCTACCGCACGCGCGACCTGACGCGATTGCTGGCACCCACCTCGCGCGCTTTTCGGCGCATGGGCAAGATCACTGGCCGCTCCGACGACATGCTGATCGTGCGTGGCGTCAACGTGTTCCCCTCACAGATTGAGGAACAGATCCTGCGTGACCAGCGCCTGTCGGGCAATTACCAGGTAGTGCTCACCCGCGACGGCCACATGGACGACGTTGAAGTGCGCTGCGAGGTGCAGCGCGAGATCTCGAGCAACCTGAGCCAGGACCTGATGGGCGCGATCACCAAGGAACTGCAGCACCACATCAAGACCAATGTGGGCATCTCGACCCGCGTCACGGTGATGCACTTTGAAGGCATTCCACGCACCTTGACCGGCAAGGCGCGCCGCGTGGTCGACGAGCGTCCCAAACAAATTTGAAAGTGAACACCATGATTGAAGCGCTGATTTGTGATGCCGTGCGCACGCCGATAGGTCGGTATGGCGGCGCCTTGGCCACGATACGACCCGACGACCTGGGCGCCGTGCCGCTCAAGGCGCTGATGCAGCGCAACCCGGCGGTGGACTGGTCTGCCGTGGACGACATCCTGTATGGCTGCGCCAACCAGGCCGGCGAGGACAACCGCAATGTGGCGCGCATGGCGGGCCTGCTGGCGGGCTTGCCGGTGGAGGTGCCCGGCACCACGCTGAACCGCCTGTGCGGCTCGGGCATGGATGCTGTCGGACTGGCCGCGCGTTCCATCAAGTCGGGTGAAACGCAATTGATGCTGGCCGGCGGCGTGGAGAGCATGTCACGCGCACCCTTTGTGATGGGCAAGGCAGAAAGCGCCTTCTCGCGCAACGCCGCCATTTTTGACACCACCATCGGTTGGCGCTTTGTCAACCCGCTGATGAAGGCACTGCACGGCACCGACTCCATGCCGCAGACCGCGGACAACGTGGCGGCCGACTTCCAAGTGTCGCGCGCCGATCAGGACGCCTTTGCCCTGCGCTCCCAACAACGCTGGGCTGCAGCCCATGCCGCAGGCCGCTTTCAGGACGAACTCGTGCCGGTGGTGATGCCGCGCAAAAAGGGCGATCCCATGGTCTTTGACACCGACGAACATCCGCGCCCCGACACCACGCTGGACATGCTGGCCCGGCTCAAGGGTGTCAACGGCCCGGACCTGTCGGTCACAGCGGGCAATGCCTCGGGGGTGAACGACGGCGCCTGCGCCTTGCTGCTGGCTTCGCCCGCTGCGGCTTCACGCCACGGACTGACGCCCAGGGCGCGCGTGCTGGGCATGGCCACTGCGGGGGTTGCGCCGCGCATCATGGGTTTCGGACCCGCACCCGCCGTGCGCAAGGTATTGCAGCAAACGGGCTTGAGTCTGGCGCAAATGGATGTGATCGAGCTCAACGAAGCCTTTGCCGCCCAGGGCCTGGCCGTGCTGCGCGACCTCGGTCTGGCCGATGACGACCCCCGTGTCAATCCCAATGGCGGCGCCATCGCCCTGGGCCACCCGCTGGGCATGAGTGGCGCACGCCTGGTCACCACGGCCATGTACGAACTGATCCGCCGCAGTGGCCGCTACGCGCTGTGCACCATGTGCATCGGCGTGGGGCAGGGTATTGCACTGGTGATTGAACGCATTTGATTCCAACCACAAAGAAGAGACTTCCCATGATTTCACGTTTCAAACATCTGGCCACTGCCAGTGCCCTGCTGCTCACGGCCTGCACCGCCTTTGCCGCCGAACCCATCAAGATCGGCTCGGTTCTGTCCATCACCGGCCCCGCCGGTTACCTGGGTGACCCCGAGCTCAAGACCCTGCAGATGATGGTGGAAGACATCAACAAAAAGGGCGGCGTGCTGGGCCGACCGCTGGAGCTGGTGCATTACGACGATGGCAGCGATGCCAGCAAGGCCAATGGTTTTGGCAAGCGCCTGATTGATGACGACAAGGTCGACATCCTCGTGGGCGGCACCACCACCGGTGCCACCATGTCCATGGTGCCGCTGGTGGAAAAAGCGGGGATCCCTTTCATCTCCCTGGCGGGAGCCGTCGTCATTGTTGAGCCGGTGAAGAAGTTTGTCTTCAAGACCCCGCACACCGATCGCATGGCCGCCGAAAAAGTGTTTGACGACATGAAAAAACGCGGCATCACCAAGGTGGCCCTGTTGTCCGAGACCAGTGGTTTTGGCCAGTCCGGCCGCAAGGAAACCGAAGGCGTGGCCGGCAAATACGGCATCACCCTGGTGGCCAATGAAACCTATGGTCCCAAGGACACCGACATGGGCCCACAGCTCACCAAAATTCGCAATTCGCCGGGCGTGCAAGCCGTGTTTATCTTCGGACTGGGCCAAGGGCCGGCGCTGGCCACCAAGGGCTACAAACAACTGGGCATCAGCTTGCCGCTGTACCACGCCCACGGCGTGGCGTCGGACGAATTCATCAAGCTCGCCGGCCCGGCCGCCGAGGGCGTGCGACTGCCCACCTCGGCCCTGCTGGCACCGGACAAGCTGGCTGCCAACGACCCCCAACGCCCGGTGGTTCAAAGTTACACCAAGGCCTTTGCGGCCAAATGGAAGACCGACGTGTCGGCCTTCGGCGGCTATGCCCATGACGGTCTGAGCCTGGCGCTGGACGCCATCAAGCGTGCCGGTTCCACCGACAAGGCCAAGGTGCGCGATGCCATCGAAGCCACCAAGGGCTTTGTCGGTACTGGCGGCATTTTCAGCATGTCGGCTACCGACCACATGGGCCTGGACCTGTCGGCCTTTCGCATGTTCGAAATCAAGAGCGGTGAATGGCAGTTGTCCAAGTAAGCGCCATCCCTGTAGTGCTGTGCAGCGCCACACCGACGAGACACACGATGGCGTGTCGGCATTTCTCGACAAGCGGCACCCCGCTTGGATGAACCCTTAATCCACCCATGAACCCCAAGGAGTGAACGAAGATGTACACCCAATCATTGAACGTGCAGGACAAGCCGGGCAGCAAGCCCGTGGTTGAGCCGATAGCGCAGGAGAACGCCGAAGCGCAAAAGCGCTTTGACGTGAAGATCGATGCCGACGGCAAGATCGAGCCGCAGGACTGGATGCCCGAGGCCTACCGCAAGACCCTGATCCGCCAGATCAGCCAGCACGCGCACAGCGAAATCGTCGGCATGTTGCCCGAGGGGAACTGGATCAGCCGTGCGCCCAGCCTCAAGCGCAAGGCGATCCTGATTGCCAAGGTGCAGGACGAAGGCGGCCATGGCCTGTACCTGTACAGCGCTGCCGAAACCCTGGGCCAGGGCCGCGACCAGATGCTGGCCGACCTGCACAGCGGCAAGGCCAAGTACAGCTCCATCTTCAACTACCCCACGCTCAACTGGGCCGATGTGGGCGTCATCGGCTGGCTGGTGGATGGCGCGGCCATCATGAACCAGATCCCGCTGTGCCGCTGCTCCTACGGCCCCTACGCGCGCGCCATGATCCGCGTCTGCAAGGAAGAGTCCTTCCACCAGCGCCAGGGCTACGAGGCCTTGCTGGTGATGATGCAGGGCACGGCGGAACAAAAGGCCATGGTGCAGGACGCCGTGAACCGCTTCTGGTGGAAGTGCCTGGCCATGTTCGGGCCACCCGACACCAACAGCCCGCACAGCGAGCAGGCCATGCGCTGGGGCATCAAGCGCATCAGCAATGACGACCTGCGCCAGAAGTTCATCGACGCCACCGTGCCGCAAGCCCGGGTGCTGGGTGTGAGCCTGCCCGACCCCGAACTGAAGTGGAACGAAGAGCGCCAGCACCACGACCACGGCGCGATCGACTGGGACGAGTTCTGGAGCACCGTCAACGGCAACGGCCCGTGCAACAAGGAGCGCCTGGCGACCCGCGTCAAAGCCCACAACGATGGCCAATGGGTGCGCGACGCCGCCCTGGCCTATGCCGAAAAACACCAACCGCAAACGCAAAAGGAAGCAGCATGAGCACCACCGCATTGAAAGATTGGCCCCTCTGGGAAGTATTTGTCCGCAGCAAGCAGGGCCTGGAGCACAAGCACTGTGGCAGCCTGCATGCTTCAGACGCGCAGCACGCGCTGCAAATGGCACGCGATGTGTACACGCGACGCCAGGAAGGCGTGAGCATCTGGGTCGTGCCCTCCAAGTCCATCACCGCCAGCGCGCCGGAAGACAAGGACTCGATGTTCGAGCCCGCAGCGGACAAGATCTACCGCCACCCCACCTTCTATGAGATCCCTGAAGAAGTGGGGCATATGTAATGGCCTCCTATCAAGACTACCTGCTTCACCTGGCAGACAACGCGCTCGTCCTGGGCCAGCGCAATGCCGAGTGGTGCGGCCACGGCCCCGTCCTGGAAGAGGACCTGGCGCTGGCCAACAACAGCCTGGACCTGATCGGCCAGGCCCGGTTGCTGTACCAGCACGTGGCCACGGTGCGCAAAGACGGCAAAAGCAGCGAAGACCTGCTGGCTTATTTCCGCGACGTGCCCGACTTCAAGAACTACACGCTGCTGGAACTGCCGCACCGCACTGCGATCCTGCCCACGTCCAGCGGCGACCGCGACTACGCGGTCACGCTGGCGCGCAACTTCCTGTACAGCGCGCTCATGGTGCAGGCCTGGGCCGCGCTGGCGGCGTCCACCGATGCGCAACTCGCCGCGATTGCCGCCAAGTCGCTCAAGGAAGTGCAGTACCACCTGCGCCATGCGCACGACTGGGTGCTGCGCCTGGGCGATGGCACGGCCGAATCGCACGTCCGCATGCAGGCGGCCTTTGATTACCTCATGCCCTTCACCCAGGAATTCTGGACCCCCAGCGCCATGGAAACCGCCGCCGTCAAAACCGGTGCCGGCGTCGATGTGACGGCCTTCAAGGCCGAGTGGGAAGCCATGGTGCACGACACCCTGCAGGCCGCCACGCTGAAGCGCCCGGCCAGCACCGGCTTTGTCACCACCGGCAAGCACGGCGTGCACTCCGAGCACCTGGGCTTTGTCTTGGCGGAAATGCAAAGTCTGGCGCGCGCGCATCCCGAGGCCGTCTGGTAAGGGCCATGCCCATGGAGACCTCATCCGGCGATTTGCCGCTGGCGCCGGCCTTGTTGCCCGACGGGCCGCTGGCACAACGCCAGCAGACGCAAGCGCACCACGCCATCTGGGAACTGCTGGAGTGCGTCACCGACCCGGAAATCCCGGTGGTGAATCTGCGCGAGATGGGCATTCTGCGCGCCGTGCGGCAGGGCCCGCAGGGTCTGGAGGTGGTGATCACCCCCACCTACAGCGGCTGCCCGGCGATGGGGCAAATGGAAGATGACGTGGCGCATGCGCTGGCCCGCGCCGGCGTGGCCGCACGCGTCGTCACGCAGCTGGCGCCGGCCTGGTCCACCGACTGGATGACCGCCGAGGGGCGCGACAAGCTGCGCGCTTACGGCATTGCCCCCCCCGCGAAGAGCGCCTGTGCCGCGGCGGCCGGCGCCAAGGTGGTGGCCTTTGCACCCAAAGGGCTGGCCGTGCGGGACACCGTCGCCTGTCCGCAATGTGGCTCTGAAAACACCACCGAAATTTCGCACTTTGGCTCCACCGCTTGCAAGGCGCTTTACCGCTGCCTGAGCTGCATGGAGCCGTTTGACTACTTCAAACCCTATTGAACAAAGCACCACCACCATGACTGCATCTTCCCGTTTTCACGATCTGCGCGTCGCCCGGATCAGCCCCGAGGCGGCAGGCTCGGTTGCCATTGCCTTCAGCGTGCCCGATGCCTTGCTCGAGCGCTTTGACTTCCAGCCCGGTCAGTACCTGACGCTGCGCAGCCAGATCAACGGTGCCGACGTGCGGCGCAGCTATTCCATCTGCTCCACGCACAGCCACCTTCAGCGCCGTCGTGAATTGGTCGTGGGCATTCGCCCGATGGAGGGTGGCATTTTTTCCAATTGGGCGGCCAATACGCTCAAGGCCGGTGACACCCTGTCGGTGATGCCACCCGAGGGGCGCTTTGTGTCCAGGCGTCCGCGGGCCCTGCACCGCGTCGCCTTTGCCGCGGGCTCAGGCATCACGCCGATTCTGTCCATCATGGCGAGCACGCTGGAAGACCAGCCGGAGTCCAAGTTCACCCTGGTCTATGGCAACCGCAGCATGGGCTCGGTGATGTTCAACGAGGCGCTGCAAGACCTCAAGGACCGCTTTGCCGATCGCCTCACGCTGATCCATGTGCTGTCGCGCCAGGCGCAAGAGGTGGACCTGCTGCAAGGCCGTATCGATGCCGCCAAGGTGCGCTCGCTGATCGACACCCTGTTGCCCGTGGCCAGCATGGACGAGGTCTTCATCTGTGGCCCGGAAGTGATGATCGAGGCCACGCAAAAGGCCTTGCTGGATGCCGGTGTGCCGCAAAAACAGATCCACACAGAACGCTTCACCTCACCGGCGCTGGAGACATTGACCCCCGAAGCACGTCAGGCAGTGGTGGCCAACCTGAAACTCCCGGCCGGTGGCACGGTGGCGTTGACCGTGGTGCTGTACGGCAAATCGCACGCGCTGCACATGAACCCGGATGAGCATGTGCTGGACGTGGCCATGGCGGCCGGACTGGATCTGCCCTTCTCTTGCAAGGGCGGTGTCTGTGCCACTTGCCGCTGCAAGGTCATGACCGGCAGCGTGGCGATGGACAAGAACTTTGGCCTGGAAACTTGGGAGACCGACAAGGGCTTTGTGCTGAGTTGCCAGTCGCGCCCAACCAGCGAAGCCGTGACCGTGAGTTTTGACGAACGCTAAGCCCCAACCCTTTTTTCAAATAAATACCATGACCCAGATTCTTCAAAGTTATATCGGCGGCCGCTGGCAGGGCCAGCAAGGCGCTGCGGCACTGCGCAGCGCCGTCAACGGCACGACCATTGCCCACACCCATGCCGAAGCACTCGACTTTGGCGAGGCCGTGGAGCATGCGCGACGCAAAGGCCTGCCCGCCTTGATGGCCATGGACTTTCAGGAACGCGCCCAGCGCCTCAAGGCCCTGGCCAAGTACCTGATGGAGCACAAGGAGCAGCTCTATGCAGTGTCTGCCCACACCGGTGCCACGCGCGTCGACAGCTGGATCGATATTGACGGCGGTGCCGGCACGCTGTTTGCCTATGCGGCGATTGGCAGCAATGAGCTGCCCTCGGGCAATCTGGTGCATGAAGGGCCGGCTTTTGCCTTGGGCAAAAAGGGTGGCTTCAGCGGCACCCACGTGCTGGTGCCGCGCGGTGGTGTGGCCGTGCACATCAATGCCTTCAACTTTCCGGTCTGGGGCCTGCTGGAAAAGTTTGCGCCCAGCTTTCTGGCCGGCATGCCCTGCATTGGCAAACCGGCTTCGGCCACCAGCTACCTGACCGAAGCGGCCATGCGGCTGATCGTGCAATCGGGCATCCTGCCCGAGGGCAGCTTGCAACTGGTGATAGGTGGCACGGGGGATTTGCTGGACCGACTGAACGGTGCCGATGTGGTCACCTTCACCGGCTCGGCCGATACCGCATCGCGCCTGCGTGTGCACCCCAATCTGATCGCCCACTCGGTGCCCTTCAACGCCGAAGCCGATTCGCTCAACTGCGCCATCCTCGGGCCGGACGTCGGCCCGGATGACGAAGAGTTCACGCTCTTCGTGAAAGAAGTGGCGCGCGAGATGACGGTCAAGGCCGGGCAGAAGTGCACCGCCATTCGTCGCGCCATCGTGCCCGCCAAACACCTGGACGCGGTGTGCGAGCAACTGGCGGCGCGCCTGGCCAAGACCACGGTGGGTGACCCGGCTGACGAGCGGGTGCGCATGGGCCCGCTGGCCTCGCATGCGCAACAGGCCGATGTGGCCGAACGCATTGCGTTGTTGCGCCAGGATGCCGAGCTGGTGTACGCCGGAAAGCACGATTGGATTGGCGAAGGAACTGCGCAGGGCGCCTTCTGCGCGCCGACGCTGCTGGCCTGCCGCAAGCCCATGGCGGTGGACTCGGTGCACACCATCGAAGCCTTCGGCCCGGTCAGCACGGTCATGGCGTATCAAGACCTGGACGAAGCACTGGCCCTGGCCGCGCGCGGCCAGGGCAGCCTGGTCGCCACGCTGGTCACGCACGACGCGGCCGTCGCCGCCCAGGCCATTCCGGCCATGGCCGCCTGGCATGGGCGCCTGCACATCCTGGACCGCGAGTCAGCGGTCGAATCCACCGGTCACGGCTCACCCCTGCCCACGCTCAAGCACGGCGGGCCGGGACGCGCCGGTGGCGGTGAGGAGTTGGGCGGCGTGCGCGCGGTGAAGCACTACCTGCAACGCGCAGCCGTGCAAGGCTCGCCCACCATGTTGGCGGCCGTCACGGGCGAGCATGTGCGCGGCGCCAAGGTGAACAATACCGCCGTGCACCCGTTTCGCAGCTACTTTGAAGACCTGCAGATTGGCGACTCCCTGCTGACCCACCGACGCACCGTGGGCGAGGCCGACATCGTGGCCTTTGGCGGCATCTCGGGCGACTACTTCTACATGCACTTTGATGAAGTGGCAGCCAAGGATTCGCCGTTTGGCAAGCGCATTGCGCACGGCTATTTTGTGCTGTCGGCCGCAGCAGGCCTGTTCGTGTCTCCGGCACCCGGCCCGGTGCTGGCCAACTACGGCCTGGACACGCTGCGCTTTGTCAAACCGGTGGGCATAGGCGACACCATCCAGGCCCGCCTGACGGCCAAGCGCAAGATCGACCGCAACAAGGTGGACGCCAAAGGCGTGGGCCAAGGCGTGGTGGCGTGGGATGTGGAAGTCACCAACCAGCTCGGTGAACTCGTGGCCAGCTACGACATTCTGACCCTGGTCGCCAAGCGCAGCTAGGAACGCCATGCCCTGCTATTCCATTGAAGGCGTGACCCCAGTCGTGCACCCCAGCGCCTATGTGCATCCCACCGCGGTGCTGATCGGCGACGTGCACATCGGCCCCCATTGCTACGTCGGCCCCAACGCCAGCCTGCGCGGCGACTTCGGCCGCATCGTGCTGCTGGCCGGTGCGAATGTGCAGGACAACTGCGTCATGCATGGCTTCCCGCAACAGGACACGCTGGTCGAAGAAAACGGCCACATCGGCCACGGCGCCGTGCTGCACAGTTGCACGGTGCGGCGCGATGCGCTGGTGGGCATGAACGCCGTGGTGATGGACGAGGCCGTGGTGGGCGAGCGCGCGATCGTGGCCGCCTGCGCCTTTGTGCCAGCCGGCATGCAGGTGGCCGAGCAAACCCTGGTGGCCGGCGTGCCCGCCAAGCTGATACGCTTGTTGAACGACCAGGAAGTGGAATGGAAGCGCACTGGCACCGAGACCTACCAGGATCTGACACGGCGCTGCCTGGCCACCCTCAAAGAGGTGCAACCGCTGGCGCAGGCCGAAGCCGATCGGCCCGCCCTGCAGGCACCCCAGGTCAAGCCACTTATCGCCACCCGGCGGGGTTAAGCTGTCCGGAAGAACAGCATCGAGGCCAGCCAGGGCGATGTTGACGGGCCGTTCGGATGAGATTCATCGGGATGCGAGGGCACGCCTGCCGGGCGCCCTTGCCGGCTCACTCCCCCGCCACAAAGCTCCCCGACTTGCCGCCGTGCTTCTCCAGCAGTTTCACGTCATTGATGGTCATGCCGCGGTCCACGGCCTTACACATATCGTAGATGGTCAGCAGGGCGACCTGCACGGCCGTCAGCGCTTCCATCTCCACGCCGGTGGGTCCCACGGTTTCGACGGTGGCGCTGCAGTTCACATGCGCCGCAGCACCCGGCAACTCCGCAACCGTCTCAAAC
>CAIKVZ010000067.1 GCA_903830985.1 uncultured beta proteobacterium | reverse complement strand
TGCCTTCCTGGATTCGGTGGCGCAGTCCGGTGTGGCGCCGCGCGTGCGCGACTACAACGCACAGGGATTTGGCGGCAGCTACACCCAGTTCAACACCCGCAAGGGCGTGCGCTGCAACACCCGCATGGCCTACCTGGATCCGGCCAGGGCGCGCAGCAACCTGCTGCTCAAGACCGGTGTGCTGGTGCAGCGCGTCGTGCTGGAAAATAAACGTGCCACTGCCGTCGTGGTGCGCAGCGAGGGGCAAGTCGGCCAGTACCGGGCGCGCCGAGAAATCATTCTGTGCGGCGGCAGCTTCAACTCGCCCCAGTTGCTGGAACTGTCGGGCGTGGGTCGACGCGAGGTGCTGGCCCAGGCGGGTGTGCCGCTGCTGCACGAACTACCGCTGGTGGGCGAGAACCTGAGCGAGCATGTCTACAGCCCCATGGCCTATCGCATCCGTCCTGGCTACAGCTGGAACGGCAAACTGCGCAACCCATTGACGCAGTTGCAACTCGGCGCCAGGTGGATGCTGCGTCACGATGGGCCGTTGTCCAGCAACACGATTTCCGCCCAGGTGTTTGCCTCCAGCCAGGCGGGCAGCAGCGACGCCGACGTGAAGCTGCAGATTCAGCAGGTCAGCAGCAACAGCAACCGGGGCGAGGGCAAGGCGCTGTTGGAACCCTTCGACGGCGCGACGATTGCGTCATTCCAGATCTGCCCCAAGTCGCGTGGCAGTTGCCACATCACCAACGCCGATCCCGCAGCCAATCCGCGGCTGATTTCCAATCACTTCAGCCACGCCGACGACATCGACGCCTGCCTGAATGCGTTGAAGATGTCGCGCCGCGTGGCCGCGACCGGACCCCTGTCCAGTTTGATTCTGGAGGAACTTCGCCCTGGAGTCAGGGCCGCGAGCGACGAAGCCCTGGTGGACTATTTGCGCGCCACCGGCGCCACGGCCTGGCACCCTGTGGGCACCTGCCGCATCGGCACCGACGCCGCGCAGTCGGTGGTGGACACCCGTTTGCGCGTCCATGGTCTGCAGGGATTGCGAGTGGCCGATGCGTCCGTCATGCCCAGCATTGCCGCCACGAACACGAATGCCATAGCGATTGCCATCGGCGAGCGCGCCGCCGATTTCATTTTGCAGGAAGCCGGTTTTGGCACTGCAGCGCTCGGCACGTCAAGCTGCGCCTAGCACAGCCTTTTTGCCCGAAAACAAGATCACTGGAGACAACACAATGACCCATACCGAATACCAGCCAGGGCGCGCCTGGCTGATGACCATTTTGCTGGCGCTGTTCATGCTGATCAACTTCATCGACAAGGTCGGCGTGGGCATGGTGGCAGTGCCCATGATGACTGAACTGAACTTGACGCCCACCGAATTCGGCCTGATCGCGGGCAGCTTCTTCTGGTTCTTTGCGATCTCGGGGGTGTTGGGCGGTTTCGTGGCCAACCGCTTCAGCGCCAAGTGGATACTGCTGATCCTGGTGGTGCTGTGGTCGATCGCACAGTTGCCCATCATCCTGTCCTCGTCGGTGGCGATGATCATGGTGTCGCGCGTCGTGCTGGGCATAGGTGAGGGACCTGCATCGCCGATCGCCTTTCATGCCTGCTACAAGTGGTTTCCGGACGCCAAGCGCAACCTGCCCATTTCCGTCATCAACCAGGCGTCGGCGCTCGGCCTGTTGATCGCCGGCATCGGCGTGCCCCTGGTCACAGCGCGTTGGGGTTGGCGCGCCAACTTCGCCATCATGACCGGCATCGGCCTGGTGTGGGGCCTGGTCTGGCTGATCTTTGGCGCGGAAGGCAACATCCAGACCGCCAGGCCCGCGAAGACGAACCGGCCGGCCGATCCACAAACCATTCAGCAGCGCCTGCCCTATGGCCTGTTGTTGCGCGACCCCACGGTCTGGGGCGTCATCGTCATGCACTTCATGGCCTTCTGGGGTCTGGCCTTGACGCTCACCTGGCTGCCGGCCTACCTGCAAAAGGGCCTGGGTTTTGACGGCGCCAGCGCGGGCAAACTGTTCGCACTGGTGGTCGTGATCGGCGCGCCCGTCAACCTGCTGCTGTCCTGGTGGTCGCAACGCATGCTGGGGCGCGGCGAAAGTTCGCGCAAGAGCCGCGCCCTGATGTGCAGTGCCGCCCTGACGCTGTCCGGCGCGCTGTTCATCAGCCTGCTGTTCCTTCCCCTGTCCAACATGCAAAAAGTCTTCTTGCTGGCGGTGGCGTCCGGCCTGACGCCGATCATGTACTCGCTGGGTGCGGCCATGATGAGCTCGGTGTCACCCGACGGCCAGCGCGGCGCCATGCTGGCCATCGAGAACTCGATCGCCTCGCTCGCGGGCGTGCTCGCACCCGTGGTGATGGGGCGCCTGATAGAGAACTCCACCGCTTCGCTCAGCGCCGGCTATGAGCAGGGTTTTGCCCTGAGTGGCGGTCTGTTGATCTTCGGCGGCCTGGTGGGATTTCTGTTCGTCAACCCGGAGAAGTCGATGCAAAGGCTGCTCCACCGCTAGCGTCCACAAGATCTCGCAAATTGCTTTTCTTTTTTCGGAGACCCTCTCGTGATTGCATCCCTGAATGACATAGAAGCCCTGGACGCCCAGGCGCGACCCCATGCGAACAGCCCGTCGACCTACAGCCTGATTTGCGACACGGCAGCCCGACATCCGGACGCGCCGGCGCTGAGCTTCTTCCTGCGCGTGGAAGACCACGCCACACCCGTGCGCTGGACTTACCGCGAGTGGCTCTTCGACATCACGCGCCTGGCCAATGCGCTGCACCGCCTGGGGGTGGGGCGCGGTGACGTGGTGGCCTTTGTGACAGGGAACTTTCCCGAAACCCAGCTCACGCTGTGGGCCGCGGAAACGGCCGGCATTTGCCTGGCCATCAACCCTCTGCTGGATGGCGCGCAAATCGGCGAACTGCTGCTGGCCGCGCAAGCGCGCTGGGTCGTGGTGGCCGACCCCATGGCCGATGCCGAAACATGGAAGCGCGTCGGCGCCGGTCTTGCCAAAGCCGGCGGTGTGCAAGGCGTGCTGGCCTTTGACGCCCTGCGCCATCTGCCCGCAGCGCTGCGGCCGCCCCAGATGCCGCTGCCCACCGAGTTGTCCGGCGTTCCGGTGTTCGACTTCTGGGCTGAAGTGGCCAAGGAAAACGGCGAGGCGCTGAACTTCGAGGGCCCACAGGCTCAGGACATCGCCTCGTACTTCTGCACTGGCGGCACCACCGGTTTGCCCAAGATTGCGCAGCACACGCAGGCCAATGAGATCGCGCTGGCCGACCAGATCTTTCTCGTCGCGGGCGAATCCATGTGCGTGCCCGGGCGCACCATGCTGGTGGCGCTGCCGCTGTTCCATGTGAATGCGGCGCTCGGCACCGGGCTCTCGGTCTTTGCCGGTGGCGGACACATCCTGCTGGCGCCGCCTGCGGGCTTTCGCGCGCCGGGATTGATTGCGCGGTTTTGGGAGGTGGTCCAGGCCCACAAGGTCAGCGCGTTCTCCGGCGTGCCAACCGTTTTTTCGGGCCTGCTGCAGGCGCCGCGCGCCGGGTGCGACCTGTCGTCCCTCACGGCCGCGATCTGCGGAGCGGCGCCCTTGCCCGTGGAGCTGTTTCGCAGCTTCGAGGCCCAGACCGGGCTGCGCATACTGGAAGGCTACGGTCTGACCGAAGGTACCTGCGTGTCTTCGCTCAATCCGCTGGACGGTGAATCACGCATCGGCTCCATTGGCTTGCGCCTGCCCTGGCAGCCCATGCGCGCCATGATCCTCGACGCTCAGGGGCAGTTTCAGCGCGAGGCGGGCGTGGACGAGGTGGGCAGCATCTGCATCAGCGGCCCGAATGTTTTTCCGGGTTACCTCAACCCGGACCACAACCAGGGCAACTGGTTTGAAACCGGCCAGGCCGATGGCAGCAGCCGGCGCTGGTTCAACACCGGCGACCTCGGTCGCATGGACAGCGAAGGCTACTTCTGGCTCACCGGGCGCAAGAAGGAACTCATCATCCGGGGTGGCCACAACATCGACCCCAAGCTCATCGAAGAGGCCCTGGCGGCCCATCCGGCGGTGGCGATGTGCGCAGCCGTGGGACGACCCGACGCCCATGCCGGCGAACTGCCGGTGGCCTACGTGCAATTGCACCCGGGCGCGCAGGTGAGTGAAGAAGAGCTGTTGGCCTTTGCCGGTGCGCGCATCCACGAAGCCGCGGCCAAACCCAAAGCCATTCTCATCGTCGACGCACTGCCCCTGACCGCGGTGGGCAAGATCTTCAAGCCGAGCTTGAGCCTGCGCGAAATCGCCGCCGTCGTGCGGGCCGAGGCCGCGAGCGCTGGCATTGTCCTGAGCCAACTGTTGGTCGAGCAGGACGCCAAACGGGGTTTGCTGGCAAGCTATCAAATTGCCCCGGCTCAGACCGATGCGGCCTGCGCCTTTCGTCAGGCCCTGGGACGCTACGCCTTCCATTCGCAGGAGCTCAGCGAGTCCTGACCAAGGCGGCGGCAGCGACAGCTTGGCCAGTAGCGTCTCGTGCGGTGAGCGCTTGCCACCGTCGGCGCTGATGGCGTCGCACAGTGCCTGCTTGTTTTTTCGGATGAAGCGCTGCTGCATGCCCAGGCCGGCCTTGCTGTCCCGAAGTGACGGAACCGGGTGCACCAAATACCTGCATGGCATCGAGGGCGCGGCGCGTTTTCAAATCCACCAATCCAGCCAGCACGCCTTGAGTCGGGATGGCGGCCTCGCCGAGACGACGCAACATCTGGATCAGCAGCAACTCCATCAACCGGTCGATGGCTGCGCGGTAACCCAGGCCCTGCGTGTTGGCCTCGCGCGTCAACATTTCAAAGTTCCCATTCGTTGTTGCCGTCGACTGAATTGGCCGCCCTTGCAGACGTGGGTACTGAAAGGCTGCTGGCGCATTGCTGATTCGCTTGGCGACCCGACATTCCAGCGGCTGCCAGATGTGCGTAGCCAGTACAAATAAATAACCAACTAGGTTATGATGCCGCATGGAAAAAGGCAGCCATCACTGCAGGCTTTCGATCGTGAAAGCCTTGGTCGAAGCGGGGAAGGTCAAGGCCACGGCCAGCGCCTTCAACGGTGCGCGTGAGTTGGGCATCAACGATCTGGCCGGCATGTGCGCCGTCGTCATGGCGCTCACATCAGCCGACTTCCACAAGAGCATGACGACGCATGCTGATCACCGGATTTGGCAGGACGTGTACCACGCCAAAACAGCCAGCAGTGTCGATGTGTATTTGAAGCTGACCGTAATGGATGATGTTTTGATCATTTCATTCAAGGAGTTGTGACCATGAAATGCCCTAGCTGCGGCGCCGCTGAACTGATCCACGACACCCGCGATATGCCCTACACCTACAAGGGCGAAACCACCGCCATTCCAGCGGTGACTGGCGGCTTCTGCCCGGCTTGTGGCGAGGCTATCCTGAACGCAGAGCACGGCGACCGCTACAGCGAGTTGCTGGGGCAATTCCAACGTCAGGTGAACGCGGCCTATGTGGACCCCGGCTATATTGCCAAGGTGCGCAGACAGCTCGACCTGGATCAACGCCAAGCCGCCGAAATCTTCGGCGGCGGCGTGAATGCCTTCTCACGCTACGAAAACGGCAAGACCAAACCGTCGCTGGCCTTGGTGAAACTGCTCAGGGTGCTTGAGCGCCATCCCGATTTGCTCAACGAGGTGAGAGCGGCCTGACGCTCGAAACCGTTCTCTACCGTTTGTCTTTTCCTCAGGGCGCAATCGTGCGTTTGAGGGCGCGCGCCACCGGCAGCGGCAGCTTGGCCAGCGACTGCAGAATGTGCGGCAGCACGCGCAGCTTCAGTCCGGCCATCGTCGGCGCAGATGGCGGAGCAAGCCACGCTTCAAACAGTGCGTCGCTTTGGGGTGGACGCCAAGTGGTCGATGACGACCGGTGGCCGGTTGGGGAATTGCGCCACCAATTCCAGGGTGCCGCCCATTGCCTCAACGTAGCGACGCATCGTCGAGAGCAACATGTCGCTGCGCTTTTCAATCCTGGAGACGGTGTCCTGGCCAACTCCCAGTGCGACAGCCAAGTCTTGCTGTGTCTGCTCGGCGGCCTGGCGCAAATCCTTCAAGGTCGCCAATTTGCCAGCGCGGATCGCAATGGTGGCCTGACGTTTCACAGGCAGGCCGGCCAGAATTTGTTCAAGTTTTTTTGTCATGCTGGTGTTCCTTGCTCGGTGACTTCAATGCTTCAAGGTGCCCGTCCAAGCGCCGGTCGGCTACCGCGATCAGCCGTTTGTAAAAGCGTCGTTGATCTGCACCGCCCTTGTCGCCGCCGACCAGCAGAACCGCTTGGCGCTCGGGATCAAACGCGAACGCCACGCGCCAAACCTCGCCTGCCCAGGCAAATCGAATTTCCTTCATGTTGCTGTGCTTTGAACCTTTCAACGTATCCACCATCGGGCGCCCCAGACCGGGCCCGAAATCTCGCAGCAGCATGGCATGCGCGAGAAGTTCGTCCTGCAGGGATTCGGCCAAGCCTTCGAACTCGATGGCAAATTCGTCGTGAAACAGGACGCTCCAGATCATGATGAATTATGCGCTTAAAGCCATATATTGTGCTGACCACCACAACGCTTTGGGGGGTGGGTGCCGTTCCGGCGCAATGAGCCGCTACGGATTCCATTTTCGGTTCGGACATGGCGGCGAAGCAAGCCAGTCACCGACCGAAAAAGCCGCGACCAAATCCTCAGGGTGCAATGGTTCGCTTGAGGGCGCGCGCCACCGGCAGCGGCAGCTTGGCCAGCGACTGCAGAATGTGCGGCAGCACGCGCAGTTTCACTCCGGCCAGCGTCGGCGGCACGATGGCCTCGCTCAGGTGCGGCCCCGGCGTGCGCAGCGCGTGTTCGAAGGCGCTGAGAAATTCTTCGGTGGTAGTGGCGCGGCGCGAGGCCACGCCCATGCCTTCGCCCAGGCGCACGAAATCCAGCGGCGGCGTGCCGAGATCCAGCTGCCCCTTTGCCTTGTCGCCAACATTCCCTGCGCCCACGCGCTGCAACTCGATGTTGAGCACGGCATAGGCGCGGTTGTTGAAGATGATGTTGATGACGTCGAGCTTTTCGCGCGCCATGGTCCACAGCGCCTGAATGGTGTACATGGCCGAACCGTCGCCCTCCAGCGCAATCACCTTGCGATCCGGGCAAGCAATGGCGGCGCCCACGGCGCAGGGCAGGCCCTGGCCGATGGCGCCGCCGGTGAGCGTGAGCACGTCGTGGCGCGGCGCGCCCGCGGTGTACATCGCCAGCATCAGTCCCGAGGTGATGGCCTCGTCCACGATGATGGTGTTCTCCGGCAGCAGCTGGCCGATGGCCTTGCACACCTTGTCGGCTGTGAACTTGCCGCGCGGCAGTCCCGGGCGCTGCAGCGCCTGCAGCACCGGTGTGGCCTGCTCTGCGCCGACGGCCCGAGACAGTTTTTCCAGGCTGCCTGTCACATCCTGGGTGAAGGACGCAAGGGTGTGCAACTGGCAGCCATCGGGCACCAGGTAGCTCTTCTTGCCGGGATAGGCAAAGAATGCGACCGGCGCCTTGACGTCGACCAGGATCAAATGCTCCAGGCCTGTCAGCTGCACCGACGCCAGCTCGGCCAGGTAGGCGATGCGCTCGATCGGTGGCAAGCCCGCACCGCGCTCCAGTCGCGTCGGGAATACTTCGGAAAACAGCTTGACCCCGGTCTTGGCGGCAATGCGCGCCAGCGCCAGCAGCGCCGGGGCGCGCAGTGCGCGACCACCGAGCAGGATGGCGGCTTTTTTCCCACTCTGCAGCGCCTGCGCAATGGCCGCCACGGTGGCGTCGTCGGCCGCGGGCGCCGGCGCGATTTTGGGCGCAGGCAAGGGCACGCCGCCTTCGCCCCAAGACACATCGGCCGGCAGGATCAGGGTGGCCACCTGTCCCGGCGGGCCCATGCAGGCCGCGATGGCCTCCACCGCGTCCTGACACAGCGTTGCCGTGCTCTGGGAAGTGCGCACCCAGGGAGAGACATTGCGCGCCACGGTCTCGATGTCCGACTGCAGCTGCGAGTCGTATTGCGTGTGGTAGGTCGCGTGGTCGCCGACGATGTTCAAAATGGGTGTCTTGCCCTTGCGCGCGTTGTGCAGATTC
>CAIKVZ010000066.1 GCA_903830985.1 uncultured beta proteobacterium | reverse complement strand
CCTGCCCTATCAGGTGACCGACACCAAGGGACGCTTCGAGGCGCACGACAAACACGTGCTGTCCATGAAGGACAACAACCAGAGCGCCAACATTGCGGCACTGGTGGACGCCGGCATACGCAGCTTCAAGATCGAGGGCCGCTACAAGGACCTGGGCTACGTGAAAAACATCACGGCGCATTACCGCACCCTGATCGACGAACTGCTGGAGCAGCGCCCGGAACTGGCACGCGCGTCCAGCGGACACACCACATTCAACTTCACGCCGGACCCGAACCAGAACTTCAACCGCGAGTTCACCGACTACTTTGTGCAGGGCCGCAAGGAAGACATTGCGGCCTTTGACACGCCCAAAAATCCGGGACAGGCCATAGGTCATGTGACCAAAGTCGGCCTCGACTGGGTGGATTTGCAGACCACCGCGGCCGACACCGTGCTGCACAACGGCGACGGCCTGTGCTACTACAACCTGCAAAAGGAGTTGATCGGTCTGGCCATCAACAAGGCCGAGCCGGCGCGCAAGGCAGGCCATTGGCGCGTCTTTCCGAAAGACCCGATGGCGGGCTTGACGGATCTGCACGCGGGTGTTGAGATCAACCGCAACCGCGACATGGACTGGATGCGCGCCATGGAGAAGAAGTCCAGCGAACGCCGCATCCCGATCTGGGCCGAGTTGCGCGACACGCCTGCCGGCCTGGCGCTGACCCTGACCGACGAAGACGGGTGCAGTGCGCGCGCCGAAGTGCGCATGCAAAAGGAAGTGGCCAAGGACGGGGCGCAGGCGCTGGAACACCTGACGACCCAGTTGGCCCGGTTCGGCAACAGCCTGTTCGCCCTGCCAGACCCGGCGACGCACCTCAGCCTGAAACTGGACCAGCCCTGGTTTGTGCCTGCATCGACACTCAACAGCCTGCGCCGCGACGCGGTGCACCGGCTGGAAGCCGCGCGCGCCCTCGCCTGTGTGCGTCCCGCGCGCGCCGCACCGCTGGAGCCGCCGGCGGTCTACCCGGAGGACACTTTGACCTATCTGGCGAATGTGTACAACCACAAGGCGCGGGACTTTTACGCACGGCACGGCGTGAAGCTCATCGCCGCAGCCTATGAGAGCCAGGAAGAAGTTGGCGAAGTGAGCCTGATGATTACCAAGCACTGCGTGCGCTTCTCGCTCAGCCTGTGCCCCAAGCAGGCCAAGGGTGTGACCGGTGTGCAAGGCACAGTCAAGGCCGAACCGCTGACGCTGATCAATGGGCGGGAGAAGCTCACGCTGCGCTTTGACTGCAAGCCCTGCGAGATGCACGTCGTGGGGAAGATGAAGACCTCGGTGGTAAACCAGGCGCAACTGGCAGCGCAGGCTGCTGTGGTGCCGATGAAGTTCTATCGAGCCCGACCGCAAGTTTGATCGAATCGCCGGACAAGATCTGCCGGCCCTCGGGCTGGCAGAAGAACAAAGCGTTGCCAAGCGAAAATGGAGACGGCTCAATGCCCGGAACAAACGCAACCAGGGAGGACTTCGACCGCAACGCGTGCGCGGGCTTGACCTCTCAAGGTGACGCACCGGGATCACTCATTCGTGGCTTTGCGGCACTGTGCGAATGGACGGCGTGAAAATGCTGCCCACCGGTTTGCTTTGACGGTAAGCGGCGTCTCCTGCACAGTCACGACCGTTTCGACTGCAGGCGGCGAGGCCTGCGATTTGCCAGAAAACAGCAACAGCAGGGCCACAAGCGCAACTATCAACACGGACCAGAACAAGGCACCTCGAAGCGCCCGGCTTTCGGGTGCGTCTGCTGGAAAGGCGCGGTGTGCAAGCATGGAGGGAGGTGCGCTGATCTCGGGAACCCGATGGATTCCTTTTGCAAGGCTGCGCGGGGCGGGGCATGAACCGGTCCCGAAAGGGATGGCGTGGTGTTGCGGCATCAGCTACTCCGGTGAGGTTTTGGCAACGGGAAATTCCGCTGCACTCACCGAGAAGTACGTGTTTTCCCTGGAGATCGGGACAAGGCTTGCAAAAATATTTGCAGAGCCGCAACGTCGCCCTTTTACGGTTTCAGGGCGGGCAATTCAGTCGGTCGAAGCAGGGCCGCTTGCAACGCCTGAGCGGCCTTCAACGAAATATTTGCCTCGCCCGGCCGACCCACTGCTTTCAGTGCTGTACCTTGGACAGTCAGCGCTCTTGCTGAAAGATCACGCACGTAGTGCGGCAAGGGGTACAGAGCCTGGCGTTCCTGGACTTCCCGGGCCGCCGTCAGCGCCACCCGCCAGTCGCCTCTTGCCAGCGCAATTTCCGCCTGCATCAGCCGGTGTTCCAGCTGGGGCTTGGTCACGGCACCGGTTGCGGACGGCCTTACCAAAAAGGCGGCCAGCGCCCGTTCGGCATGGTCCGCACGACCGCCGAGCAGGGCAAACCTCACCTGCCGGGCCACATGTTCATTGGCCTGACCCGTGCCATCGTGGTGCAATTGCGCGTGTAAGCTGGCGGCTTCCTGAAACACCTTGGCGGCCAACACCCTCTGACCCTGACCGCCCAGGATGTCGGCATACCGGTCCAGCACCATCACACGTTGGCTGTCATCGGCTTCAAATGTTCCCATGATCTCCATCGTCCGCTGAATATTCTCCAGCGCTGCCTGCCCTTGCCCCAAATTTTGGTAGGCCTGTGCCTGGTGCATCAGCACACTCACCAAACCGTCCCTGTCGGTTGCATCCAGAGCAGCCAGAGCCCGCTGAATCAAGGGCTGCGTCGTGGCCAAAGCATCCGCCGAATGCGCAAAGCCCACCTGCTTGGTCACCAGATTGGCCGCCGCATTCAGGGTGCCGCTGTCAGGAGGCGCATGGGGCGGGTGCATGGACTGGGCGGCGTCCAGCGCTTGCCGTGCCATTTCTATGCCCTTGTCGATTTGTCCCAGACCCATGTAGGCCGAGGACATGGTCTCGTAGGCCTGCGGGAGCCTGGAGGTGCGCCCCAGCGTGTGGATCAAGGCGATGGCTTCCCGTCCGGTTGCCAAAGCCAGGTCGGCGGACTTGCAGTAGGTCTGGTTTTGCATGAGCTGCAACAGCCCGTCGAGCAAGGTCTTCGAGGCTGGGCCAAGGCGCAGGATGTCGACCCCGCGCTGGGCATGCACCACGGCCTTGCAATTGTCGGCATCGAGCTGCGCGGCTTTGGCAATCTCCAGGCGACCACGTACCGTGGACTGGTCGTCTCCCAGGGCGTCCAGCATCTGCTGCGCCCGTGTCAGGTAATCCACCGCTGACGCGATGCCACTGGTGCTTGCAGTGGCCGCTTCCCCTGTGGCGATCAACTCACTGGCCAGTTCCTTCCTCGCGCGCGGACTCTGCGCTTGCAACAGTGCCAGGCGCCGCTGTTGCAACAGATAGCCGGGCTCATTGAGCGCCAGATCCTGGTTCAGATCGATCAGTGTTTGGTAGATGCGCAGCTTGGCATCGGGCGCATCGTCGAGGGCGCCGGCTATGCGCTGCCCGCCCCGGTCCAGCAGGTCACGGGCTGTGGTTTTTTGCGCGCTGGCAGGGTCTGGCTGGTCACCCGAATTGGCATTGAACAGGTCTTTCAAAAAGGCCTCGGTCGCCCTGGAAATCTGCGCTTCAGTTTTTGCTGCTTGTGCCTGCCACAGCGCCACCCCCATCCCCATACCCATACTGGCGATGACCGTGACGCCGGCCGCAAACGCCAGCTTGTTGCGCGCAACAAAGCGCTGCATGCGGTACCAGCGACTGTCGGCCCGTGCCTGCACCGGCTCGCCTGCGCGCCAGCGCTGCAAATCCTCGGCAAAGGCATTGACAGTGGCGTAGCGGTCAACCGGCTTGGCTTTCAGCGCCTTGAGAATGATGTTGTCCAGGTCACCGCGCAGTCGGCGCACGAGCACCTTGAGTTTGGCGCCGCGCTGCCGGGACGCCTGCTCCGTCAGCATCGCGCTGGGTGCCGTGCGCTGGTCACTCAGAAGCGCCGCTTCCAGCGCTGCGCGCGAGCGGGTTCGCACCTGGTAGGGCCGCTCCCCACTGAGCAGTTCGTACAGCAGCACGCCCAGCGAGTAGACGTCCGAGGCAATGCTCACGGGCTCATTCAGAAACTGTTCGGGCGAGGCATATTCGGGCGTCAACGCCATGCCGACGACCTTGGTGATGGCGTCCCCCTGCACCTCGGGCGACACCTCGTCAGCGGCCAGCAACTTGGCAATGCCAAAGTCCAGCAAATGCACGCGACCATCGGCGCTGACCAGGATATTCGCCGGTTTCAGATCCCTGTGCACCACCAGATTGGCGTGTGCATACTGCACCGCGTCCAGCACCTGGCGAAACAGTTCAAGACGACCCGGCAGGCTCAACCGCCGCTCGTCGCAATAACGCGTCAAGTCTTCGCCCTGCACGTACTCCATGGCCAGATAAGGCTGTCCACTTGCGCTGAAGCCCGCGTCATACAGACGTGCGATGTTCGGATGCTCCAGGCCGGCCAGGATGTCGCGCTCGCGCTCGAAGCGCTGCACCAGCATCTTGTGCGACATGTTGACCAGGGGCAGCTTCAGGGCGACCTGACGCCGCAAGCGGCCGTCCGCACGTTCCGCCAGCCACACCGTGCCCATACCGCCCCGGCCAATGACGCGCAGCAGCCGGTAGTCGCCCACCAGATCGCCGGGTGCCAGCTCCGGGTCTACGTTTGGATTGGGCATCAGTTGCATCGACGGCAAATGATCGATCAATCCTTGCGCGGTTCCACCCTCAGCGCGCGCCAGCATTTCCTGCAGCTGGTCATGGTATCTGCGTGCCGCATCCGGAAGGCTCTCCAGCCACGCGCGGCGCTCCAGCAGGGGGAGGTCCAGTGCCTCGTCCAGAAGTGACGACAGTGCCTGGAGGTCAATGATTTTTTCGACTTCGGAATTATTCATGGGCAAGGCGGTGCTGCGGCCTACTTGAAGGCGACCGACAACAGCAGCCGCGCTTTCTCCCAGTCACGTTGGACCGTGCGCTCCGAAACCCCCAGCGCGTGGGCAATCTCTGCATCATCCAAGCCGGCAAAGTAGTGCATCTCCACCACCTGTGCCATGCGCGCATCGGATTGGGCGAGCACGTTCAAGGCTTCGTGCACACGCACAACGTCGGCGTCGTGCGCGCTGATCTTGTCGCTCAATTCGGTATCCAAGGGCACGTTCGCTTGGCCACCACCGCGCTTTTCCGCTGCACGGGCACGCACAAAGTCCACCACCACGCTGCGCATCACGCGCGCCATGTAGGCCATGAACTCGCCGCGCTCATCGGTTCGCACCTGCCCGCTCTTGATGACCCGTAGATAGGACTCGTGCACCAGCGACGTGGCATTGAGCAGCGTAATGGTCTGGTGGCGCCGGATTTCAGCACCTGCCAGTCGGCGCAAGTCGTCGTAAAGTGCCTCGAAAGTGCTATGCATCCGGTATGCGCCCAGAAAAGGTGGTGGTGGTGGCCGCTCGTCCCGACCTTTCGGACCATAGTATCAAAACGCCCAGCCGAATGAAAAAGGCGGACGGTGCTTGCGTGTATTGCGAGTCAGATCTGCTGGGCAAAAAGAAATGAACCACCAGTTTCATATTTGCCGACGCTTTGACCTTCATGAAATGGTCAAAAACAAAATGGAATTTGCCTTCTTTCAATAAAACCATGCACGATCCATTCGCTGCTTCTTTGCAAGGTGGCTATTCCAAGCGCGATGCCGACGTCTACCAACTTGAATGCTGCACTCGGGCTGGACCAACTCCAACCAGCTCCAGTCAGCTCGGTGCTCGTCGGCACATTTCTTTTTGATTTTGCCCTTTGGGGCAATTGTCTACCCCCCAAATATCCACTACGCTTGCCAGGGGCTTCATCCTGTTGAATTTATGACGACGGTGCTGCCCCAAGCTGATTTAATTGTATTCATAACCCGGGTCATTCATGCATTTCACAACCAAACCTATCCAAATCCTGCTGGCGGCTGCTGCGCTACTGACACTGAGTGCGTGTGGCGGAGCACCTTCCGAGGGTGATATCCAATCCGCCTTTGCAAGGCAGGCGAAATTGCAGGAAGAAGCATGGGGGAAAATGGACAAGCAATTCGCCGAAGGGATGAAAAATGCAACACCCGCAACCAAGAACGTGAAGAAAATTGGTTGCAAGGAAGATGGCGACAAGGCTTACAAGTGTGACGTTGAAATGGAAGTAACCTTCATGGGTAACACCACCAAGGGCGCTGCCCCGATCCGCTTTGTCAAAGGCAGTGATGGATGGACGCTTTCAAATTAAACCTTGAGACCTGAGGGGGGCACCGGATTGAGGCCTGACGATCCGGCGGCACCGCGGGGCCGCTTGACATTGTCAGGACTCATTGGGGACTTGGCCATGTACGCCCCGTATGGGCTGCCGGCAGTACACGACCATCAGCTTACCCGTGGTCCAGTTAAACACAGCTCAGAGCAAGTTCGTGGCATACGCTGTGAAGTTCACTTCCAGTATGCTCGGTCAAAACATTCGCAGTTTTGATCAGGCAAGTCATTCAGTCCGATGAACGCTTGCCCCTCAATTTGAACCCTCAAAAGAACCCATGCGGCAAGGGCGGGCAATGTCACCACGACCATCACTGAATCGCTTTCCAACGGGCAGGTGGCATTGTCTTTGCCTTATATGGATGCTGCTGACGTTTCCCGCGTTCGCTGAACCTACCGACCTCAATTCGCAGTGGAAGGTGTTGGTAGATTCGTCATCTCAGATGCAGCCGGCGGATCTGCTTGTCGACAATGTGCAATGGCAGGCTGACACCCGGCAAGGAATGAACGGCTACAGGTCGGGCGTGTTCTGGGCGCAGTTCCAGGTACCGGCCGTGGCAGCCGGGCAGGACGGGCTGCTGCTGTCCGTGGGCTACCCTTACCTCGACAAAATTGATGCCTACGTGTGGGGTCAATCAGAGCCCTTTGCTTCCGCCGGCGACACTCGGCCCAGTCCGAGTCCTATCTTGTCCTTTGCCAGTCACGTCATCCGCATGCCGGCCCTGCAGACAGAACAACGCTACTTGCTGCGGGTGCAGACCACCAGCGCCATGAACATCAAGGCGCAATTGCTGACGCAAGAAGAGCTGCTGCAGGCGCAAAGCACGGGTCAATTCAGGGCTGGCGCCTTTGTCACTTTGTACTTGCTGTCTGCCCTGATGTATGTGGTGAGCGCCATCGTGATGCGCCAGTCGGTGCAGCTGGCCTATTCGCTGTATCTGTTGTGCCTGCTGGCAATTTTTGTGGGGGTCAGCCAACCGATCTTGCTCAATGCCTGGTTGGGTACGCCACGCTGGGCAAACTGGGTGGCCGGCTTTGGCATTCTTTTCATACCCGCCTCGGGTCTGCTGCTGTGGACCGTCATACTTCGTCTGCGAAGCGGCTGGCCCGGCCTGTTCAAGGTCTATGTGTGCCTGATGGCCTATTGCGCAGCCAGCCTGTTCACTGTGAACTCTGCCTGGTACGGCTATGCCGCGCAGTTGTCCCTTTTGGGCATCCTGGTCATCAGCGCTTTCAACATGGGCCTGACGGTCTGGACCATGCGCGACCCGACGCAACGAAAAACGCTGGCGCTGTATATTTTTGCGTTCCTGTTGAGTACGGTGACCGCCATCGTCAACAACCTGAGCGTGGTGGGCGCCATCGCGGCCAGACCCTGGTTTGCAGCAGCCTTTGACGCATCGTCCCTGGTCCATGTGATTTTGTTTGCGGTGGCCACCAACCTGGCGATTCGCCGGCTGGAGGCGGACAACAGAGAGGGGCAGTTTCAGCATCAGCTGCTCACCCAGCAGCGCGACCAGGTGCAGTCCTTCTCGTCGTTTGTGGCCCATGAACTGCTCAACCCAATGGCGCGCATTGGGCGCTCGGCCGAAATGTTGGCTCGCGAAACGGATCTGGAGGCCAAACCGGCCCGCCGCGTCGCCGACATCCGTATCTGGGCCTTTGAGACCGGCAAGCTGGTGGAGGCATTCTTGAACAGTGCGAGCTTAAGGTCCGGGCAAGCCCAGGTGAAGCCCACCCAGGTGCACTTGGCTGCATGGCTGCACGACATACAGACCGAGTTGACGCTGAACTACCCGCACGTGGAGCTGCTATGGCTGGTGGATGCCAATGCCATCAGCGCCAACTTCGATCCGCTGTTGGCGAAGGCCGCGCTGG
This sequence comes from uncultured beta proteobacterium, assembly GCA_903830985.1. GTDB lineage: Bacteria > Pseudomonadota > Gammaproteobacteria > Burkholderiales > Burkholderiaceae_C > CAIKVZ01. Next base: position 508 of record CAIKVZ010000066.1, on the reverse strand, counting down.
AAAACATCATCATCAATTGTTTGAAATACGCGGGCACTTCCAATGCCGTCACGATAGCGGTGTCGGTGCTCAAGGGTGTCGCCGTGCTGGCCGTGAATGACTTGGGCCCCGGACTCAAATCCGAGCAATACGCGCAAATTGGCCAGGCCGTGCTGCTGCGCGAACCCAATCAGGAAAAGCCCGGATTTGGTCTGGGCTTGTCTCTGGTGGCCCATATTGCGCAGGCCCATGGCGGCGCATTCACAGCGCAGCCGGGGCAGCCAAGAGGGGTCCGCTGGGAACTGCGTTTGGGCAAAGCCTGAGCCGGGTCACTCAATCGGCAAGATCGCTTGCGCGGCCCTGTGCAAACGCATAGCCATTGGCGTAGCTGGAGCGAACCGGCAAATCGGTATGGGCGCCGCTTCTGGCCTTGGCGCGAATGCGGCTGATGGTGGCATCCAGATTGCGGCGGTTAATGAGTGTATCCACCTTGCCGGTGAGTTTCAGCAGCGCTTCACGCGGCACGCTG
>CAIKVZ010000065.1 GCA_903830985.1 uncultured beta proteobacterium | reverse complement strand
TTCTTATGCAACCTCACGACTTGCTTACGCCGCTCGTGGAGTTGCTCCAGTGTTTGCTTTCTTGCGTTTTCTTTTTCCATGCCAGTGTGATTCGGAAAACTTGGAAAAGTTCATACTTTATTGGGCCCGATCAATAATTCAGCGCTGTTGTCTTGGGCTGTGGGGGTTTCATTTGGTCGGTTCGACTTGCAAATCGCGATCGGCGAACGCCAACCCGCGCAGGAGCCTGACCCGTTTGAAAAGGTTCCGGCCATGAGTCCGGGTATGCTGCCCGATGGCGCGACTCCTTTCCATGCCCACGCGGGCATCCTGGTCGACGACCCAGGCCACGGACACGACTTGGTGCGTCTGGTCGAAGATGTGCTCGTCCTCGTGAAGGTTCCGGTGCAGGAAGACCTGCGTCGCTGGCTGCAGAAGGACTTCTTCACCTTTCACCTGCAGCGCTATTCCAAGAGTCGCCGCAAAGCGCCGATTTACTGGCCGCTGGCCACCGCTTCGGGCAGCTACACGCTGTGGCTCTACTACCCCAGCCTGACCCGCCAGACGCTGTACACCGCGATCAACGACTTCGTCGAACCCAAGCTCGCGCAGGTGGTCGGCGACGTGGCCGCGCTGCGCAACAAGGGCTCTTCCGCCCGCTCCCGCGACGAAGAGAAGCGCTTCGAGGCGGCCGAGGTACTGGAACTGGAACTGATTGAACTGCGCGACCAGTTGCTGAAGATCGCGCCCGGCTGGCACCCCAACCACGATGACGGCGTGCAGATCACTGCCGCGCCGCTGTGGCCGCTGTTCCGCCACAAGCCCTGGCAGAAGATCCTGAAGGAGACCTTGGCCAAGCTGGAAAAGGGTGATTACGACTGGGCGCACCTGGCGATGAGCTACTGGCCCGACCGCGTCCGCACCAAGTGCCAGACCGACAAGAGCCTGGCCATCGCCCATGGACTGGAGGCGCTGTATGTCGAGCCGCCGGCCAAGATCAAGAAGACCCGCGCCAAGAAGGAGCAGGCATGACCGGCCTGCCCGTCGCCGGATTCGGCGCGCAGCTGCTGACGCTGCCGCAGATCTTCGAGAGCCGCGTGTTCACCGTGCCTGACTTCCAGCGCAGCTATGCCTGGGACGATAGACAGGTGGAAGAACTGCTGAAGGATGTGGACCACCTGATCGGCGGCGGCGCTGCGCACCGGCATTACACCGGCACCCTGGTGCTGAGCCGCGCTGAAGGGCCGGACGACGGCCACTTCCGCATCGTCGACGGCCAGCAGCGTTTGACCACGCTGGTCATCGCCTTGCGCCTGCTGCGGGACCAGCTGCCCGCGCAGGACCAGCCCGGCTTCACGGCCTTGTACCTGCGGCGCGGCGTGCCGGGGTCGGACCGTGCGGTGCTGCAGCTGAATTCGGACACCCGCCAGTTTTTCGAGAAAGTCGTGCTGGGTGATGGGCGCTTGAGCAACGAACTGGTCGCGCTGGAGGCGCATGCGCGGCTGCTCAAGGCCAGGCGGGTGATCCAGACCTGGCTGCGGGCGTGCACCACGGCGGGGGTTTCGACCTCGCAACTGCGCGACGCTTTCGAGCGCGAGTTGGGTTTTCTGGTCTATGCGCCGACCGAGGACGCCGAGACCGGCATCATGTTCGAGGTGATCAACAACCGCGGCAAGCCGCTGAGCGAGTTGGAGAAGGTCAAGAACTACCTGATCTACTGCTGCGTCAAGCTGGGTGCTACGACGCTGCGGGCCGACATCGATCTGGACTGGTCGCAGATCTTGCGCCATCTCAACATCGCCAAGAAGACCCAGCCAGCCGATGAAGGCGCTTTCATCCGCTATTGCATGGTGGTTTACTTCAAACTCAACAAGGCCGAGAGCCAATATGGCTACGACGAGTTGAAGAAACGCCTGGTGCTGGACGAGGCGATCAAGGACGCCAGCCTCAAACTGGCGATGCTCGAGGACATGGCGGCCTTCGTGCAGTTCATGAAGTCGGCCGCGCTGTGGTTTGCGCGGCTGTATGGACAAGCCCACAAGGGACTGAACACGGAAATGGTGGCGGTGCTCGACCAGATCCGTGCGCAGGACCGCCACGCCTCGATCATGCCGCTGTTCCTGGCGCTGGTGATCAAACCCGATTTGTGCGGCGACGTGCTGCTGCGCTTGCTGCAACTGCTCGAGCGATTGAACTTTCGGGTTTACCTGGCGCGCAACATGGTGCAGCGCAACGACAGCGGGCAGGGTGCTTTGTACGGCTATGCGGCGGCGTTCTTCCACGGTGAACTGCTCACGGGCGTCACTGAGGAAGAGCATGGCTGGATCAAGGCCGAGATCAAGGATGAGTTGCTGGCGCTGGAATTCCGTTTGGTGCAATTCGCATTGTGGTGTGCACTGGACGACCGGTTTGTTGGCGCATTGCAGTTGGAGCCCGGCAGCACCGACGATTTCTTCAAGTGGGGTGGGTTACGCTATTTCCTGATGTCTTACGAGCAGCATCTGCAGCCCAACAAGACGATCCAGATCGACAAGATCACGCTGTCGCGCAGTGAGGGCAAATCTGCCGACTACCTGTCGGTCGAGCACCGCTGGGCGCTGGGTAATCGCAACGCTGAGGGCGAAAACAACAGGGCGATCGATCGATTCGAAAAACGCCGCCTTGGTAATTTTGTGCTTCTGGAGCTTCGGCTCAATATCCAGGGCAGCGACGGCCGCATCGAGGATAAGCAGATCAAGTATGTCGATGGCAACGGTGAAGAACCAGGCACTGACTTGCAGCAGGTCAAGAAAATGTTCAAAGACGCCAAACAGGTTTTGAAAGAGCTGGAGGACAAAACCCGCAGCAAAAACTATTACCTGGATCTCAATCGCCTGATCAATGACCGGGTTGAGGAGCGGCTCAGGAAGTTTGCGCTGAGCCGATGGTCACTGAAAGAGTACCTGGGCTTCAAGGAACTGAAGGCGAAGGCCGTATCTGGGTATGCCGACGACGATGCATGACGCTGAAGCCCAGCGCACTGTGGGAAAAGACCATGGAATCATCTGGCGCAAAATGGGTGACCCGCGCCAAAAAAATGACGGAGTATGAAATGAAAGCAAACACACGCGACAAGCCCGTTGGCATCCCCCGCATCGAGTCACTGCATGTAGAGAACTATCGGGCCTTGCGTCGGGTCGATCTCGACAAGCTGACGCCGATGACGGTCTTGCTCGGGCCCAACGGCAGCGGCAAGTCCACCGTCTTCGACGTCTTCAACTTTCTTTCGGAGTGCTTCCAGTTCGGCTTGCGCCATGCCTGGGACCGGCGTGGCCGCGGCAAAGAGCTGAAATCCCGGGGTGCGACCGGCCCGATTGTCTTTGAGTTACGGTACCGTGAGCGCCCTGGCACTCCGGTGATCACCTATCACCTCGCCATCGACGAAGGCGCCAAGGGCCCCGAGGTGGTCGAAGAGTGGTTGCAGTGGCGGCGCGGTACGCGGGGCCAGCCATTCAGGTTCCTGGAGTTCCGGCGTGGCATCGGCAAGGCCGCGAGCGGCGACGCACCAGATTCTGATGACGTGCGGGTGGATACCAATTTGCGCACTCCCGATCTGATCGCGGTGAATACCTTGGGGCAGTTCACCGAGCACCCGCGGGTGGCCGCCCTGCGCGACTTCATCACGGACTGGTATGTGTCGTACTTGGCAATCGACCAGACTCGCAACCAGCCCGAAGCTGGGCCACAAGAGCGTCTGAGTAAGGGTGGTGAGAATCTGCCCAATGTCATCCAGTTCCTCAAGGAGCAGCATCCCGAGCGGTTGGAGAGGATTTTCGAGGTGCTGCGCGAGCGAATTCCTCGGCTGGAGCGGGTCGAAGCCGAACCTATGCCCGATGGTCGCTTGCTGCTGCAGATCAAGGACGCGCCGTTCGACCAGCCGGTGCTGTCCAAATATGTCTCTGACGGCACGATGAAGATGCTGGCCTACCTGACCATGCTCTACGACCCAGAGCCACCGCGCTTCATCGGCATCGAGGAGCCCGAGAACTTCCTGCACCCAAGGTTGTTGCCTGAATTGGCAGAGGAATGTCGTGCCGCTTCAGAGAACTCGCAATTGTTCATCACCAGCCACTCTCCATTTCTGCTCAATGCCATGCGGGCGGAGGAGGTTCGGGTGCTTTATCGGGATGTAAATGGGTTTACCCAAGCGGTGCGTGCCAGTGAAATCGCTGGAATCACAGAATTTATCAAGGCGGGTGCTTCCCTCGGCTATCTGTGGATGGAGGGGCACTTCGGCATGGGTGATCCGCTCGTTAACCATGGTGCTCCGCGTAGCAAGCAGCGGGGGCGTACCTGATGTTGAATAAATTGATTGTTCTGGTGGAAGAGCCTTCTATGGAAATGGCTTTGGAGCAGCTATTGCCCAAAATGCTGGCCGGCGTGGAATTTGAAATTCGACGATTCCAGTGCAAGGATGATTTGCTAAAGAAATTGCCGGAACGATTTCGTGCATACAGTACCTGGCTACCAGCCGGTTCGGTCATCCTGGTTTTGGTGGACCGGGATGATGACGATTGCATGGTGTTGAAGAGGTACATGAACAAGGTGGCCGCAGATTCTGGATTGTTGAGCAAGTCAATGGCTGGCAGGGGAATGGTTTTTCAGGTGGTAAACCGC
>CAIKVZ010000064.1 GCA_903830985.1 uncultured beta proteobacterium | reverse complement strand
TGATCGAAGACTTTATTGCGGCAGTTGCTGCCAGGAGAGAGCCATGACAGAACGTTATCTCACCATCACCTTGCAGCCTGACTGGAAGGGCGCTTTACGCGCCTTGGGGCAAGCGGCCAAGGCCGACACCTATCAAGGTGATGTGCTTAATTTCGAGAGCCCTGCCCACTTCTTTGGGAAACTGTCAGAGAAGCGCTGGGAGATTGTTCGTGCCGCACAAGACCTGCTTGCGCCAACCAAAGAAACAAGTCGGATCACAAATGGTGGTTGTTATGTAAGTATTATGGCGTTTTGTTTTGCAAATAGTTAAAATAATTGCCTTATGGCCAATAAAACCGCCCCCTTGCTTCCTGCCACGGAAGACCTGCTGCATCAGTTTGGCGAACGACTGCGCCTTGCTCGGCTGCGTCGTCGACTGACCGCGAAGCAGGTGTCCGAACGATCCGGGATGGCTGCGATGACCTTGCGCAGTCTTGAGCGCGGGTCCCCTGGCGTCACGATGGGGGCCTACCTGGCGGTGATGCAGGTGCTTGGCATCGAGACGGATCTCGATTTGCTGGCGCGTGCCGACCCGCAAGGCAGAGAGTTGCAGGACGCACGGATGAGCCCCCGGTCGCCAGCAAGGCCGTCGGCGGTTTCGGATCTGACTCCACAGCCATGGTTTGACGCCACCGTTGCGTTGGCACCGAATGCCCTGAGCGGTATGAGGACCCAGTCAGGCAAGGCGAGTGTGGTCGAGGAGGCGCCGCAGGGCTGGATAGGGAAGGGCGGCTTTGCCAGTTCTCAGTCCCTTGCCAAGTTGATAGTGTCGCCAAAGGCCAGAAGGAAGGGCGCTTAACCATGGCTTTGACGATCGCGGTCTACGCCGACTGGGATGGTTTGCCCGCGCCCTTGCGGTTGGGACTGTTGCTGGTGCGCCGTGGCGCCGGTCGTGAAGTTTTTGAATTCAAGTTTGATGCCGCGGCACTGCTTCACCCGACGGTCGCCAAGCTGCACCTTGATCCCCGACTGGGCCTGTTTGAGGGACGCCAACATCCGGTGCAGGGAAGTGAGACCTTCGGCGTATTTGCCGATGCCAGCCCGGACCGTTGGGGCCGCCTGCTGATGCGCCGGCGCCTGGAACGTGAGCAGCGGGCCGGGTTGGTTGGAAGGACCGTTCTTCTGCAGGAGTCCGACTACCTGTTGGGCGTGCATGACGCGTTTCGCGCCGGGGGGCTGCGTTTTCGCCTCGATGATGCCGGCGATTTCCTTGACAACCGGCATGGCACAGCGGCACCACCTTTCATCCAGTTGCGACAGCTCGAGGCTGCAAGCCTGGCGCTGGAACGGGACGAGGACAATACCGATGCGACCGGCGGTGACTGGTTGCGTATGCTGATCGCACCTGGCGGGTCATTGGGCGGCGCGCGCCCCAAAGCCAGTGTGGTGGACCCCAACGGTCATCTCTGGATCGCCAAGTTCCCCAGTGTGCGGGACGAGCACGATGTGGGTGCCTGGGAATTGGTGGTGCACACGCTGGCACGTGGCTGTGGATTGCGCGTGCCCGAGAGCCTGGCACGACGGTTCGCGAATCCGCATCACTGCTTTCTCGTGAAACGTTTCGATCGCACGGCGAAGGGTCGGCGGCTGCACTTTGCCTCGGCGATGACACTCACCGGCCACCGGGATGGCGACGACGCGTCGACCGGTGTCAGCTATCTTGAAATTGCCCGCGTGCTGATCGACCACGGTGCGCAGACCGACATTGATTTGAGGGAGCTGTGGTCGCGCATGGTCTTCAACCTGCTTGTGTCCAACACCGACGACCATCTGCGCAACCACGGATTTCTCCTCGTGCCCGGCAAGGGCTGGCGCCTGTCCGACGCCTTCGACATGAACCCTGTTCCCCACTCCCACGGTTTGAAGATCAACATCAGCCAATCCGACAACGCCATGGATCTGAATCTGGTGCTATCGGTTGCACCCTACTTTCGGGTTTCCCCAAAAGATGGGGTCAAGCTCATCGAGCACAGTCGCGCCGTGGTGCGGCAGTGGTCCAAAATCGCTTCGAGCCTGCGCCTTTCGGCCCGTGAACAAAAGAACATGGCGCCGGCCTTTCAACTTGCCCAGTGACATCATGCGGTGGACAGTTAGGAGCAGGTCGGGAACGGCTTGAAAGCCGGCCTTCGTGCCCAGTTCCCTGAAGAAGTGTCGCGTAGATGGTCTGTCTGTCATGGTCTTTCTTCCTTGCCCGAATGCCCACCGCCCGAACGGCGGGCATCAATCAAAAAGTGGAATTCCGTGGAGGAGGTCTGCATGGCGAATTCCGCGCCATGCAGATCGGTGGTCAATGATTGCTATGCAGCGTGTCGGCCACCCAACACGCTGCAACTACCCAGGGTTTTGCCGATCGGTGCGCAGCACGGTTCGGCTCGGTCGGTCTTAAAAATGAAAAATTTGATCCGGCCCATCTATGCATTTCTGCAACCATGGGGTTGTTGATGCCGACCGCCTCTGGGGCGTGTCAAGGACATCGGTGCAAAGTCCAGCCTTGCACCTGCTGGTGGATCGGTTCTCGATTCATAGCGCCATCCGCTCGCTGGGATCCACCCCTGACCGAAAGTCCAGGGCGGTGCAGAGCTTATGAGCGGGGGCGCGCGTGGAGCCTAAAGAGGCAAACACCACCGCGCGCTGCGTAACGCGTGCTCAAAGGATGGCGAAGGCGGGGTGTGGCATCGGGTGCCGCACCGCTTGCTCGAAAGCCGTGGCGCGTTTCAGGAACGCCCAGCGATGAACGCCGGCAAGACCACGGGGACTCCTACGAATTGACCTCAAGGCCAGCCACCTCCAGGGTGCTGGCCAGTCCGGTTCTGGACCGGATTTCAGGGGCAGGTAACGACTGCGACGCCTTTTGCTGCGCGATGCAGCAGGGCCAGGACGGCCCTCAGGAAACCGTAGTTGACACCGACACTGTGCAAGGGTCAAGAGCGGTTGCCGCAAGGGAACCGAAACAAGGGGGATTTTTGGTGGCGAATTCGGCGTCGGAACGTTGCCATGAGTAGCACTTATCTTCCGACAGTCCATGAAACCCAGGCTGGATGCGGGCTTGACAAGGGAAATTGCGGCCTCTGGTTCCGAAAGGGGTCAAGCGCCCGCGTCTGCAGCCGGTCTCAGATCAGTGCGCGATGTGGCGGTCACGCCCTTGACAACTGCGACTCCAGTGCGACTGTAGGTCGACCCGCGAGGCTTGTTGCGAAAACCCGATGCGTTCGGTCTCACTCCAGTGCGACTCCACTGCGACTGCAGTCGGACTCCAGTGCGAGTTGACCCCGCTATCGGGTTTCATGACCGGGCTTTCTGCGTGGCTGGAGCGGCTCGGGCAACCGATGCTGATGTCTCTTTAACCCTGTTTTGGAGTTCACTCATGGACATGATCGTTCGAGCGGTGGATGTCGGCTACGGCGTCACCAAGTACGTCACCGGCATCAGCGGCGATGAAATTCCCTGAGCCAGCTTTCCTGCGATGGCACGACGTGCGTTGCCACTGTTGAGGGTATGTGAGCTACCGGTCTTGCTGGGCGCCCTTGGGCCCGTTCAAGCCAATTCGGCGAGCAGTTCCGGGTGACGGCTGATCAGCTTGAGCAAACTCTGTGCGGCCCCACTGCGAACCTTGCTGCCCTGCTCCCATTCCTGCGAGGTGCGCACCGATACGCCAGGTTGCCCGGGCGAACTCGGATTGCGACAACGCGCGATTCAGGGGAACCGTCTGGCCACATGGACCACAGCCCGGACGATGACGCTGCAATCGGTTTCATCCTGGTCAAAGTACACGATGTAATTTTCATGCTCCACAAGTTCAAACGCTTCGGCAACGCGGGTGCTTGGCCGGCGCGGGAAGTTGGCGTCCGCAAGGTGGTCTACTTGCTCGTCAATCAGCAACCACATCGCCGTGCCGGCGGCAGGATTGTCTTTCGCAATCCAGGACTCGATGGCATCCAAGTCTTCGCGGTATTCCGGGCGACGAAGGACATGCCAGGCAGAACAACTCATGCCGGACCACCACCCGGCGATGCTTGCAACTTGCTTCTTTTTTCGGCCCGAATGCGTTGCCATTCTTCATCGTCAATTTGGGGGCGCGAGTCATCTCGACTGGCCTGGACCTTGGCACGCACCCAGCGGTCATGTTCTGCCGATCGGGTCAATGCCTCGGCCCGGTCCGGCCGCACGCGACGTACCAGCAGGGCTTGCTCAGGGCGCCAGTTCTCGAGTCGCTCCAGCACGACTCGGCGAACGCCGATTTTGTGCAGCACTTTCAATGCACTGTCCACCGTGCCAAACAAGCGGGGCTCGGTTTTTCGCGCCTGCACCAGCATGGCATGACCCGACAGCGTCAGAAATTTCACCGCAAAGCGTGAGCCAGAAGGTTCAATTTCAACGGATTGAACCGCACCGTGGGCAAACGCCGTCTGAAATTGAGATTGCGTCAAATTTTGCATGTCGATCGATAACGTTGTTTGCTTGAATTATCAACGTTATTCATGCGATCGTACAAATGTCGCTTCCAACGTCGGAATGGGCGTCGTCTTCAGTGCCGGGTAATCTGAATGTAGATCTAGCAGGTTTGCTCGCCGTTGGTCATGGCTCAGAAGTCGTTGTCTTTGTCGACCCTATGGCGCACGCGCTTGGGGCGGCGTGCCCCACCCAGAATCTTTCTGTGGTCATCGACATCGGGGTCGGCAAGCCCAGCGGCGGTGCTAAGCGGTCCGAGCTTCCAGAGCAGACCAGCCGATAGGAGCACAGGCCTTGTCCATCAGCACTGTTCGCGCTTGAGCGGGCTGGTTGACGCCTTGCAATGCGTCGCCGGCCATGCGCTTACGCTCGTGACGGTGGTTAAGACTTGGGCCGCGTGCGCTCAACCTTGACCAGCCCTTGTAAATCCGAGGCTCAAGCCGGCACTGCGTCCGGTGCCAGGGAGTCATCTGCTTCAAACACCCGGCGGGCCAGTTCGGCAGAGTCTTCACGCAACAAGCGCTGGCACCAAGCCGCTACCACTTGCTCCGACACGTTATGCGGCTCAAAGGCAATGCGCGGCAGAATGCGTGCCAGCACCGGCGACGCCACACCGGCGGCCACCAGCGCTGCGGCAAAGCGGCTGGCCGCGTCGCCCATGCGAAAGGCATTGATATTGGCCTTGACGATGCGTTCTCCTTTTCGGCCAAACAGGCTGCGAAGTTGCTGTTCGATGAGTTCCGAAGGAAAAGGCAAATGGGACGCTGCAGCACCCAGCACCACGGTGTTTTGCACCTTGACACTGCCGGCCTTTTTGGCCAGCAGCACGGCATCCAGCGCCACCAATCGGGGCGCCGAAAACAGCACTTCGTACAGCGCCGGCAAGGCCGGGTAGTTGCCGACATTCACCATCGGTGTGATGTCGGTCACGATCCAGCCATCCGGGCGCAACAGCGGGATGTAGCGCAGCGCCTCCATCGGCTCCACCGAGAGCACCATGCTGGCCATGCCGTCGGCGATCAGATCGCTGGCCACCGGCTGGTCAGAAATGCGCACAAAGGCCGACACGGCGCCACCCCGTTGCGCCATGCCATGCACCTCGGACTGCTTCAAGTGCAGCCCGGCGTCATGGATGGCGTGGTCAATCACGCCCGCCATGGTCAGCACACCCTGGCCACCCACACCGCACACCACCAGGTCGTAGTTCATGCGCACGCCAAGGGTATATGCCGCCGGCTTTCGCGGGCTTCCTTGATGTCCTTGATTTCCTTGGCGTAGGTGACGCAGGCGCGCCGGGCAATGATCACCGACAAGCCGGTGTAGGCCAACTCTTCGCGAATGGTGTCCATGGTGTGCTGCTTTTTATGCGGTGAGGGCACGACGATCCGCACGTGCTCGCGCGGCACGCCCAGGCCGGTCACCAGGTTGACCACGTCTTCATCGGTGGCCGCAGTGGGCTGCCCACCGGTCATGGCGATGATGCTGTTGTCCAGAATGAACACCTTGATGTCGCTGTTGTCGCGCACGGCGTCCAGCAGCGGCGCCATTCCGGAATGGGTGAAGGTGCCGTCGCCAATCACACACATGGTCTGCCCCATGCCGGCATGCACGGCGCCGATGGCCATGCCAATGGAAGATCCCATGCACAGGCACGAATGCATGCCATGCAGCGGCCCTACCGCGCCCAGGGTGTAGCAGCCAATGTCTCCCATGATGCGGGCATCGGGATTGGCTTCGGCCAGCACCTCGTTGATCGCCAGATAGGAGTCGGTGTGTGGGCATTTGTCGCACAGGCTCGGCGGGCGCCCCACCAGCACATCCGCCAGTCCGGCAATCTGCAGGGACAGGTTGAGCGGCAGTCCAAAGCAGCCCTTGATGGCATCTTGCGAGAGTTCGCCCATGCGTGGCAGATCGCCGGTCAGCTTGCCGCGGATGGTGCGCTCGGTCATCAGGCCCAGGGCGCTGATATAACGTTCGATAAACGGATAGCCCTCTTCAATCACATAGACTTCGCTCGACGCGTCCATCAGTTGACGGATCTTTTTCACCGGCAGCGGATAACAACCAATGCGCAGGACGTGGTAGTTTTGCAGTGCGTCACCCAGCGCCTCTTGCAGGTAGTTCCAGGCCAGACCGCTGACCACAATGCCGGGGCGATCTGCGGCGCTGCCCGTGCGCAGCGTCAATGCGTTGCCCGTATGGGCTTCAGAATAAGCCAGCAGCGCTTTTTGTTTGTCGACCAGGCTGGCGTAGGCGCGTCGGGCGTTGCCTGGCAGCAGGATAAAGCGGCTCGGATCCTTCACATAGTTGGCTTCATTCTGGGCCCGTGGCGCGGCCAGTTTGACGCGCGAGCGGCTGTGCGCCAAGCGCGTCACCAGACGCACCAACACCGGCGTCTGAAACTTTTCCGACAACTCAAAGGCCTCGCGCGTGAAGTCGTAGCACTGTTGCTGATCGGTCGGCTCCAGGCAGGGGACCATGGCAAAGTCGGCAAAGTAGCGCGAATCCTGTTCGTTTTGCGAGCTGTGCATGCCGGGGTCGTCCGCCACCACCACGACCAGGCCACCGTGGGCCCCTGAAACCGCCACGTTCATGAAGGGATCGGCCGCCACGTTCAAGCCCACATGCTTCATCGACACGACGCAGCGCCGACCGGCGTATGAGACGCCCACACCTTCTTCCAGGGCCACTTTTTCATTCGTGGACCACATGCCGCGCACGTTCAATTCGTGTTTTTTGGCGTGGTCTTCGATGGCCTGATAAATCTCGGTGGAGGGTGTGCCAGGGTAGGCAAACGCTGCGCTTATCCCTGCGTCTATGGCGCCGCGTGCCACTGCTTCGTCGCCAAGCAAAATGATTTCGGACATAAGTTCCCCGGATTGACTATGGTTCGTTCTGGACCAACCGAGCTTACTTCACCGGCAAGCCATCGCCCGAACGCTACAGTCCTGTTGCTTCATGCCTGCAATGGTCAGACGGTCTTCCGGCTGGGCTTGCTGGTACTTCGAGCCAGGCTTCATGGGTGCACCTTGCAGCGGGACTATTGCGGATTCGTTGCCGGATCAGCCAGCTTTTCCAACAACTGGTCCAGGGTGCGATAGAGATCGCGTGCGAATGTCTGGCCGATCAGGCTTTCCAACTCCTTGTAGGTTGCTTCAATTCGAGGGGCCAATTGATTCGCGAGTGCCGCACCCTTGGCGCTGCCGGAGACGAGTACACGGCGCTGGTCGTTCGGGAAGCGCTCACGCAGCACCAGGCCCAACTCGTCCATGCGGGCCAGAATGCCGGCCAGGCTGGGGCTGGACAGACAGCATATGTCGCAGATCTCGCGTGGCTCCATCGGGCCATGTTCCAGCAGTGCCCGGACCACGCGCCATTGCTGCTCGGTCACACCGGCATCGTTCAGCAGCGGGCGAAATCTTGAAAATACCTCCTCGCGCGCTTGCAGCAGGAGCAGCGGCAGATTCCGGTGTTTCAATTTTTTAATGGGACTTTGCATGGCTTGAATCTTCCTCTAAGTGGGGCCTCAAGTTCATTGACCCGGGTAAACACCTAGACATTGTTGCAGATAAATCGATTGACACTCACATGTTAGTGAATATACTTGCTTACATGTTAGTGAATTAACCGCCCTGAAATGAACTTAATGACCTCACTGCCGGAATTCGACGTCGCACCCTACCATTTGTCAGGCGTGGTGTACGGCACCTTGCTCAACCACGAACCGGCCCTGCAAGCCCTGGGTGACGCGGTCAATGCGGCGCCGTACAAGGCTGCACCACGCGCCCCCGTGCTGTACCTGAAGCCGCGCAATACCCTGGCTGGACACGGTGATCGTGTTGGGGTGCCCGCCGATGCAGCCGAACTCGAAGTCGGTGCCGCCTTGGGCGTCGTCATTGGGCGAACGGCCTGCCGGGTTTCAATCGAGCTGGCTTTGGACTATGTGGCGGGCTACACCATTGTGAACGACATCAGCGTCCCGCACGAGGTGTTTTACCGTCCGTCGATACGTTTCAAGGCGCGCGACGGCTTTTGTCCTGTGGGGCCGGTGGTCGTGCCACGCGCCGCCATCCCCAACCCGGACGATCTGGTGGTACAGGTCTTTGTCGATGGCGAATTGAAGCAGCGCACCACCACAGGTCAGCGGCTGCGCAATGTGGCGCGCCTGCTGGCCGATGTCACCGAGTTCATGACGCTGCTGCCGGGTGACGTGCTGATGCTGGGTGTTGCAGCCGGTGCACCCCGCGTGCGTGCCGGCCAGCAGTCGCGCATCGTCATCGAAGGAATTGGGGAGCTTGTCAACCACTTCTCCAGCGAAGGACACACCGCATGAAAACCGCTCGCATCGCCTATGCCGGCGCCATTCACCAGGCCACGCCACACGGCGAGCAACTGCGTCTGGCCGACGGTCGCATCGTGTCCGAGGATGCCGTGGTGTGGCTGCCGCCTTTTGAGGTGGGAACCATCATTGCGCTCGGCTTGAATTACGCCGATCACCTCAAGGAGCTGTCCAAAGAGCTCACCGTCAACGCCACGGACGAGCCGCTGGTATTCCTCAAGGGGCCGGGCTCGCTGGTTGGCCACAGAGGCCAAACGCGGCGACCAAATGACGTCGCGTTCATGCACTACGAATGCGAGCTGGCCGTGGTCATCGGCAAGACGGCGCACCAGGTCAAGCGCGCTGACGCCATGCAGCACGTTGCCGGCTACACGGTTTGCAACGACTACGCCATCCGCGACTATCTGGAGAACTGGTACCGGCCCAACCTGCGCGTCAAAAATCGCGACGCCGGGACCGTGCTGGGCCCCTGGTTCGTGGACGCCGAGGACGTGCCCGAACCGCACAAGCTGACGCTGACCACCCTGGTCAATGGCGTGGTCAAGCAGCAGGGGACGACGGCGAACATGGTGAATGACATTGGCGCCTTGATTGAATACCTGAGCAGCTTCATGACACTGCGCGCTGGCGACGTGATCCTCACCGGCACGCCCGAGGGCGTGGTGAACGTCAACGTGGGCGACGAGGTCGTCACCGAAATAGAAGGCATTGGCCGCCTGGTCAACACCATTGTCGGCGACGCCATCTTTGGCCGCTGAGAACAGCATTTGAACAAGAGGACTCCATGCGCATCGAACACCTGATCAACGGCCGGGCTGTCGCCGGCACCGACTATTTCGAAACCCTCAATCCGGCCACACAGGAAGTGCTGGCCGAGGTCGCCGCTGGCGGCGAAGCCGAGGTCAACGCCGCGGTGGCTGCCGCCAAAGCTGCCTTTCCGGCCTGGGCCAACACACCCGCCACGGAGCGCGCCAAGCTGATGCGCAAACTTGGCGACCTGATTGCCAAACATGTGCCGGAGATTGCCGAAACCGAGACCCGGGACTGCGGTCAGGTCATCTCCCAAACGGGCAAGCAGCTGGTGCCGCGCGCGGCCGACAACTTTCACTACTTCGCCGAGATGTGCACCCGCGTGGACGGCCACACCTACCCCACGCCCACGCACCTGAACTACACGCTGTTCCACCCGGTGGGCGTGTGTGCGCTCATCAGTCCGTGGAACGTGCCCTTCATGACGTCCACGTGGAAGGTCGCGCCCTGCCTGGCCTTTGGCAACACCGCCGTGCTGAAGATGAGCGAGCTCTCGCCCATGACCGCCGCGCGCCTGGGTGAACTGGCCCTGGAGGCCGGCATACCGGCAGGCGTGCTGAATGTGGTGCACGGCTTTGGTCAGGCTGCGGGCGAGCCGCTGGTGGCGCACCCCGACGTTCGTGGCATCAGCTTCACGGGCTCCACCCTCACCGGCAACCGCATCGTCAAGGCGGCAGGCCTGAAGAAATTCAGCATGGAACTGGGTGGCAAAAGCCCGTTCGTGATTTTCGAAGACGCCGATCTGGCGCGCGCACTGGATGCGGCCCTCTTCATGATCTTCAGCAACAACGGCGAACGCTGCACCGCCGGCAGCCGCATCCTCGTGCAACAAAGCATTTACGCCGATTTCGCCGCCAAATTCGCCGAGCGCGCCAAACGCATCGTCGTGGGAGACCCGATGGATGAAAACACCATCGTCGGCCCGATGATCTCCAAGGCACATCTGGCCAAGGTGCGCAGCTACATCGAGCTGGGACCGAAGGAAGGCGCCACCCTGCTGTGCGGCGGTCTGGACCGCCCTGGTTACGCGAGCGCCTTGCCGGCCCATGTGGCCCAGGGCAACTTTGTCTGGCCCACCGTCTTCGCCGACGTGGACAACCGCATGCGCATCGCCCAGGAAGAAATCTTTGGCCCGGTGGCCTGCCTGATCCCCTTCAGGGACGAAGCCCACGCCATCGAACTGGCCAACGACATTCAGTACGGCCTGTCCAGCTATGTCTGGACCGAAAACATCGGACGGGCACACCGGGTGGCGGCGCGCATCGAGGCCGGCATGTGCTTTGTCAACAGCCAGAATGTGCGCGACCTGCGCCAGCCTTTCGGTGGCACCAAGGCCAGCGGCACCGGGCGCGAAGGCGGCACCTGGAGTTACGAAGCGTTTTGCGAACCCAAGAACATCTCTGTTTCCATGGGTTCCCACCACATCCCCCATTGGGGTCTTTGATTCACCGATACACAACAAAAGGAGCACAACATGGGAAAACTTGCCCTCACAGCCAAAATCACACATGTCCCCTCGATGTACCTGAGCGAATTCGAGGGTCCGCGCAAGGACACCCGAAAGGCCGCCATCGAAGGCCACCAGGAAATTGCCCGGCGCTGCCGCGAACTGGGCGTGGACACCCTGGTGGTGTTCGACACCCATTGGCTGGTCAACGCCAACTACCACATCAACTGCGCCCCGCACTTCAAGGGCGTCTACACCAGCAACGAACTGCCGCACTTCATCAAGGACATGCCGTTCGAGAGCCCGGGCAACTCCGAGCTGGGCGTGATCTTGGCCCAGGCCGCCACGGACTTCGGCGTGGAGACGCTGGCCCACCCCGCCACTTCGCTGGACCCCGAGTACGGCACGCTGGTGCCCTTGCGCTACATGAACGCCGACCAGCATTTCAAGGTGGTGTCGGTGTCTGCACTGTGCACGGTGCACAACCTGGCCGACAGCGCGCGCCTGGGTTGGGCCATGCGCAAAGCAGTGGAAGAGCAATACGACGGCACCGTGGCCTTTCTGGCCAGCGGCAGCCTGAGCCATCGCTTCGCCCAGAACGGTCAGGCGCCGGAATTCGCGCACAAGATCTGGAGCCCCTTCCTGGAAATGCTGGACCACTCGGTGATCGATATGTGGAAAAACGCGCAGTGGAAGGACTTCTGCGAGATGCTGCCGGAGTACGCGGCCAAGGGCCACGGCGAAGGTTTCATGCACGACACCGCCATGCTGCTGGGCGCCCTGGGCTGGTCGGAGTACGACGGCAAAGCGGACATCGTGACGCCGTATTTCGGCGCCTCGGGTACCGGGCAGATCAACGTCATCTTGCCCGTCACGCCGCAAAGCGGTGCGGCGATTCCCGCCGCCGTGGCCAGCGCAGCGCAAGGCTATACGCCTGTATCCACACGTCTGTGAAGCAGAGCCCGCCATGCCGCATCTGGTGATTTATTACACCGCCAATCTGGACCGTGAAACGGACATGACGGCACTGTGCCGGGCCTTGGCCGACACCATGCTGGGGATTCAGGACGAAGCCGGCAAGGCCGTCTTCCCCATCGGGGGAACGCGCGTGCTGGCCTACCCGGCAGCCCACAGCGCCGTGTCAGACGGTGGTGCGGCGGGGCGCTTGGCGAATACCCACACCGGTGCAGCATCGGGGGACGCCGGTGACTACGCCTTCGTCTACCTGAATCTGCGCATGGGCAGGGGGCGCGCCAGCGCCATCCACAAACAGGTGGGCGACGCCTTGCTGCGCACCACCCAAACGCATTTCCAGACCCTGTTCGCGCAGCGCCACATCGGCATCACGCTGCAGATTGACGAAGGCCAGGAAGTATTCGATGCCAAGCACAGCAACCTGCACCCGCTGTTCAACAAGCCATGATCATGCTCAACCAAGACACCATCACATCACTGGCCCGTCAGCTGTACCAAGCGCGCAAGTCCCGCACCCAGTTGCGGCACTTTTCCAAACAGTATCCGGAGATGACGATTGACGACGGCTACGCCATCCAGCGTGCCTGGGTGAAGCTGGAGTTGGCCGATGGCCGAAGCATCAAGGGCCGCAAGATCGGCCTGACCTCGCGTGCCATGCAGTTGTCCAGCCAGATCACCGAGCCCGACTATGCGCCGCTGATGGATGACATGTTCTACGAGACCGGCACCGACATTCCCTTCTCGAAATTCATTGCGCCACGGGTCGAGGTCGAGTTGGCCTTCGTGCTGGGGCGGGATTTGAAGGGCCCCAACATCAGCTTGTTCGATGTGCTGTCGGCCACGGAATACGTCACACCGGCCATCGAGATCATCGACTCCCGCATCGAGCAGTTCGACCGCGACACCAAGGTCATGCGCAAGGTGTTTGACACCATCTCCGACTTCGCTGCCAACGCCGGCATCGTGCTGGGAGGCCGTCCGGTCAGACCCCTTGACGTGGACCTGCGCTGGGTCGGCGCCTTGCTGCACAAGAACGGCGTGATCGAGGAAACAGGACTGGCCGCCGCCGTGCTGAACCACCCCGCGACCGGCGTGGCCTGGCTGGCGAACAAGATTGCGCCGCATGGCGAGCAACTGAACAAGGGTGACATCGTGCTGTCAGGTTCCTTCACCCGCCCCACACCAGCGGTGCAGGGCGACAGCTTTCACGCCGACTACGGTCCCTTGGGCAGCATTTCCTTCCGTTTTGTTTGATACCCCTTGCCAACTCTTGGAGATATTCACATGAGCTCTGCCTTTGTTCGTCCCGCCCGTTTCAGCGCCGAAGAGTGGGAGGCCCGCGTCAAGCTGGCTGCCGCCTACCGCATCTTTGCCCACCTCGGCTGGGAAGAGCTGATCTACAACCACATTTCCCTGCGTGTGCCGGGACCGGAGCACCACTTCCTGATCAACCCCTTCGGCCTGCACTACAGCGAAGTGACGGCCTCCAACCTGGTGAAAGTGGACCTTGAGGGCAATGCCGTGGGTCACTCGGACTGGCCCATCAACCCGGCCGGATTCACCTTCCATGGTGCCATCCACGCCACGGTTCCCGATGCGCATTGCGTCATGCATGTGCACACCACACCGACCCTGGCCGTGTGCTGCCAGGAGGATGGCCTGTCCTTCACCAACTTCTATGCGGCGCAACTGTGGGGCCAGGTGGCGTACCACGACTTCGAGGGCATCACGGTACACCGCGACGAGGGCGCACGCATCCTGGCCAGCGCCGGCAACAAGCCGGTGCTGCTGTTGCGCAACCACGGGCCCGTGGTGTTGGGTCGCAGCCTGGCCCAGGCGTTCAACCTGATGTGGCTGGTGCAGCGCGCCTGCGAGGTGCAAGTGGCGTCCCAGGGCATGGGGCCCTTGCGCCCGATCGCGGTCTCCGCGCTGGAGAAGTGCGTGCGCGATTCGCTCAACTTCAACCCCCAGTACGGCGCCGGCGAAGACTCCTTCGCGGCGATGCAGCGCCTGGTCGATCGCAGCAACCCCGGTTACGCCGCGTGACCCGCAGGAAGTTCGCCATGCAAATACCACGCAATCATTTCCGCGATGCACTGCGCGCGGGCCAACTGCAAATCGGACTGTGGGTCGGCCTGGCCGACGCCAACGCCGCCGAGGCCCTCGCCGGCTGCGGCTATGACTGGCTCTTGCTCGACGGCGAGCATGCACCCAACGATGTGCGCTCCGTGCTCGAACAACTGCGTGCGGTCGCGCCCTATCCGGTGCAGCCGGTGGTGCGCGCCGTGCAAGGCGATGTGGCACTGGTCAAGCAGTACCTGGACATCGGCGCGCAGACGTTGCTGATTCCCATGGTCGATACGCCTGAACAGGCCGCGCTGATGGTGCGCGCCATGCGCTACCCACCCGACGGCATACGCGGCGTGGGCGCCGCGCTGGCCCGCGCCTCGCGCTGGAACCAGGTCGAGAACTATTTGAATCTGGCGAACGACGAGATGTGCCTGCTGGTCCAGGCGGAAACCCCGCTGGCCATGAAGAACCTGGACGCCATCGCCGCCACGCCAGGCGTGGACGGTGTGTTCTTTGGCCCGGCCGATCTGTCGGCTTCCATGGGCTACCGCGGACAGCCCGGACACCCTGAAGTGCAGAAGGCCTTGCTGGAGGGCATCGCCACGGTGGTCCGCGCCGGCAAGGCGGCGGGCATTTTGATGGCCGACAAAAAGCTGGCGCAGTCCTACATCGACGCCGGCGCCCTTTTTGTGGCGGTGGGCGTGGACACCACCTTGCTGGTGCGCGCGGCCACCGAACTGGCGGCCAGCTTCGCCCGGGGCGCAGCGCGCGCCCCCGCCGACACCAGCGCGCAACCGTATTGAACGCAAGCCCACGGAACTCCCCATGAACCCTTTGCAATTGCTTGACCCGAATTTGCTGAAGACCCGCTGCCTGATCAATGGCGTCTGGGTCGATGCCCTGGATGGCGCCACGCTGGAAGTGCGCAACCCCGCCAGCGGTGCGCTGATCGCCACCGTGCCGAACGCCGGCGCGGCCCAGACCCTGGACGCGATCAACGCCGCCGAGCAGGCCCTGCCCGCGTGGAAGGCGCGCACCGCCGATGACCGGTCGCGCATTTTGCGGCGCTGGTGCGAGCTGATGCTGGCGCACCAGGAAGATCTGGCGCTGCTGATGACCGCCGAGCAGGGCAAGCCCCTGGCCGAGTCGCGCGGTGAAATCACCTACGCCGCGTCCTACATCGAATGGTTCGCCGAAGAGGCACGCCGTCTGTATGGCGAAGTCATCCCCTCGCCCTGGGCCGACAAGCGCATCGTCGTCACGCGTGAACCCGTCGGTGTCTGCGCGGCGATCACGCCCTGGAACTTCCCGTCGGCCATGATCACGCGCAAGGTCGCGCCGGCATTGGCCGCGGGCTGCACCATCATCGTGAAACCCGCGACACAGACGCCGCTGTCGGCACTGGCCATGGCGGAACTGGCGCTGCGCGCCGGCGTGCCGGCCGGGGTGTTCAGCGTCATCACGGGCGATGCACCGCCGATCGGCAATGCCCTGACGTCCAGCCCGGTGGTGCGCAAGCTGACCTTCACCGGATCGACCGGGGTCGGTCGCCTGCTGGCCGCGCAATGCGCGCCCACGCTCAAGCGCATGTCGCTGGAACTGGGCGGCAATGCGCCCTTCATCGTGTTTGAGGACGCTGATCTGGACGAGGCCGTCGCAGGCGCCATGGCCTCGAAGTACCGCAACACGGGGCAGACCTGTGTTTGCAGCAACCGCTTCCTGGTGCAAGACAGCGTGTTTGATGCGTTTGCCGCGAAGTTGTGCCAGGCCGTCGCAGCGCTGAAAGTCGGCAACGGCCTGGAGGAGGGCGTGGCGCAAGGGCCCTTGATCGATGCACCCGCGCTGGCCAAGGTCGAAGAGCTGGTCGCGGACGCGACCGCGCGCGGGGCCCGCGTGCTGATCGGCGGGCGCCGCCATGCGCTGGGCGGTACCTTCTACGAGCCCACCGTGCTGGCGGACCTGACCCCCGACATGCGGATCGCCAAGGAAGAGATCTTTGGCCCGGTGGCGCCGCTGTTTCGCTTCACGACCGAGGCGCAGGCGATACAGATGGCGAATGACACCGAGTTTGGTCTGGCGGCGTATTTCTACTCGCGCGACGTGGGCCGGGTCTGGCGCGTCAGCGGCGCGCTGGAATACGGCATGGTCGGCATCAACTCCGGCGTCATCTCCACCGCGGTCGCGCCTTTCGGTGGCGTCAAGCAGTCGGGAATGGGCCGCGAGGGCTCGTCCCACGGCATCGATGAATACGTCGACACCAAGTACCTGTGCATGGGTGGGCTTTGACCCAGGCGCACGGCATCACTTGAAACGCGACCTGAAAAGCAGGTCGCTCCATAAACGAAGACCGCAAATTACCTCAACTTTTTAAAAACAGGAGACAAACCATGAACCTTCCCACACAACTTTTCTCATCGCTTGGCTTGGCCATTCCTCTGGTCCTGGGCGCCTCTGCGGTGCAAGCCCAGACCGTGACGCTCAAGTTCACGCACTTCCTTCCCTCCACTTCGAATTTTCAAAAGAACGTGGCCGAGCCCTGGTGCGCGGCCATCGAAAAAGATTCGGGCGGGCGCCTCAAGTGCCAGCTCTACCCGTCCCTGCAGCTCGGCGGTACGCCGGCCCAGATCGCCGACCAGGTGAAGAATGGCGTGGCCGATGTCGGCTGGACTTCACCCAGCTACTCCACCGGACGCTTCCCCCGTACCGAAGCCCTTGAATTGCCCTTCGTCCTGCCGGTGGGCGGCCTGTCCGGCGCGCGTGCCATGTGGGAATACACGCAGAAAAACGGCATGGAAGACTTCAAGGATTTCAAGCTGCTCGCGATGTTTTCCGGTACCAATCTGGTGATCAGCACCTCCACCAAGCCGGTGCTGGTGCCGGAAGACCTGAAGGGTTTGAAGCTGCGCAGCCCGTCGCGCTTCGCCGCCCTGTTCCTCAGCTCCCAGGGCGGAACGCCGGTGAACATGCCGGTGGCGGCGGTGACGGAAGGCATTCAAAAAGGCGTGGTCGATGGCGCCATGGCCCCCTGGGAAGTCCTGCCCGTCACGAAGATCGATGAGGTCACCAAGTACCACATGGTGGGTGAGGCGAACTTGCCCGGTTTCGGCCAAACCCCCTTGGCCGTTCTGATGAACAAGCAGAAGTACGACGGCTTGCCCGCTGACCTCAAGGCGGTGATCGACAAGCACAGCGGCGTGGCATTGTCCGAGCTGGCCGGCAAAGTGTGGGACTCGGGCAATGAAGATGCCAAGAAGTCTATTACCGCCAGGGGAAACAAGGTCCTCGTGATCAAGGAGGCGGTCTACAACGGCATGCTCAAGGCCGCCGCACCGGTGGAAGCCGACTGGATCAAGCAGGCTACAGCGCGTGGCCTGGACGGCGCCAAACTGGCGGCCGACGTGCACGCCATCGGCAAGAAGTACATCAGCAAATAAAGCGCTCGTCCAGGCGTGTGATGTGGCTTGTCCCGGGCCGGGATAAGCCCGCCCGGACTCCCTTCGATTTCAAGGAAATTCCCCATGGCTGAACTCTTACCCGACGACGACAGCGTCGTCAAACCCGAGCGCAAGGGCTTGGCGCGCCATCTCGACCATGTGGTGACCTGGTGGGCGCTGTCCGGCGGCTTCGTCTTCATGGCCCTGGTCGCCATGTCCATCGTCTCCATCGTCGGTCGCAAGCTGTTCTCGGCACCGATTGAAGGCGACATGGAACTGCTGATGATGGGCGCGGCGGTGGGATCGGCGGCGTTTTTGCCGGCGTGTGAAATGCACGACCATCACATCAAGGTCGATGCCCTGACCACCTGGATGAGCGTGCGCTCGCGTGCGGCGTTGGACGCCATGGCGCACGCGCTGCTGATGCTGGCCTCCGGCGTCATCACCTGGCGCACCGCGCTGTACACCATCGAATGCCACGAAAACACGGAAGTCTCGGCCCTGCTGCTCATCCCGCTGTGGCAACCGGTGATTTTGCTGGTGCCCAGCTTTGCCTTGCTGGCCGCGGCGGCACTCTACCGATTGCTGGTTTCAGCACAACAGGCGCGGGGAGTCACAGCATGAGCGGCATGACCATAGGAATTCTGATCTTTGTCGGCCTGCTGGCCTTGCTGACCCTTCGCATCCATGTGGGTGTGGGCATGTTGATCGGCGGCTCGGCCGGTTTTCTGGTCATGAACGGTGGCGACCCTTCGTCCTTGCTGTTCACCCTGAACCACCTGGCCTATGCCCGTTTGTCGAACTACGACCTGGCGGTGATTCCGCTGTTCATGCTGATGGGCCAGTTCGCCACCCATGGCGGCCTGTCCAAGTCGCTGTTCAAATTCGCTTCGGCCTTCATGGGCCACTGGCGCGGCGGCCTGGCCATGGCCGCCACCGGCGCCTGCGCGGGCTTTGGCGCGATCTGCGGCTCGTCCTTGGCGACGGCCGCCACCATGGCCCAGGTGGCGCTGCCGGAATTGCGCGCGCACGGCTATTCGGGGCGCCTGTCCACCGGCACGCTGGCCGCCGCCGGCACGCTGGGCATCATGATTCCGCCCTCGGTGCCGCTGGTGATCTACGCCGTGCTGACGCAGGAATCGATTGGCAAGCTGTTCATGGCCGCCGTCATTCCCGGCCTGATCGCCATGACCGGCTACATGGTCGTCATCAAGATCCTGGTCACGCTCGACCCCAAATCGGGGCCGGCAGGCCAGCGCCACAGCTGGGCCGAGCGCCTCAAGGCGACGGTGGCCGTGATCCCGGTGATGGGCGTGTTCGCCGTGGTGATTGTCGGCATCTACGGTGGCTGGGCGAATCCGACCGAGGCCGCCTCCATTGGGGCCGCCGCTTGCGGCATTCTGGCCGTGGTCACCGGTGGACTGCGCTGGAAGGGCATCAGGGAGAGTCTGATGGGCACGGCCTATGCCACGGCCATGATCTTCATGGTGTTGCTCGGTGCCGACCTGCTCAACTCGGGCCTGGCGATCACGCAGTTGCCCACCGAACTGGCCGAATGGGTCAAGCACAGTGGCCTGCCGCCCATCGCCGTGCTGATCGCCATCCTGGTGGTCTACGTGCTGTTGGGCTGCGTGATGGATTCGCTGGCCATGATTCTGCTGACCATCCCGATCTTCTACCCCATGGTCATGGGCCTGGACTTCTTCGGCATGAGTGTTCCCGACAAGTCGGTGTGGTTTGGCATCCTGGCGCTGATGGTGGTGGAGATCGGACTGGTGCACCCGCCGGTGGGCATGAACCTGTTCATCATCCAGAAGCTGGCCAAGGACGTGCCCTACATCGAGACCGCCAAAGGGGTCATGCCTTTTCTGGCTTCCGACTTCATCCGCATCGGCTTTCTGGTCGCGTTTCCGGCCCTGTCGCTGTGGCTGGTACGGTCAATGTGATGCCGCACCCATTTACTGAAAGATCAAGGAAGTCAACATGAGCACACCCTCACCTGCCACCGATGCGAACGCACCGATTCAGGACTTCTCGCAATGCCATGCCGGCATCATCAAGCGACTGCATCTGCTGGGTGAGCTGCCGGCCTTGCTGGCACCGGCCGAGCGCGCCAGCCAGATTGCGCAGCGGTCCGTGAGCTTCTTCCAGGAGGCCATTTTTGAGCACCACCTGGATGAAGAACGCGAGTTGTTTCCGGTGGTGCTGTCGCATGCCGAAAAAGGCGCCGAACTCGAGCAAGTGAAGGCGATGGTGAAACGTCTGACCGATGAACACCGCGCGCTGGAGGCGCTTTGGAAACACATAGCGCCAGGCTTGAAGAAGGTGAGCAAGGGGCACTTTGACGACGTGAACGCCAACGACGTGCAGCGCCTGGTGACGCAGTACCTGGCGCATGCCGAGTACGAGGAAAAGGAATTCCTGCCTTTGTCGCAAACCATACTGGGCCGTAATGCGAACCATCTGGCGGCGCTGGGCATGGCCATGCACATGCGGCACGCGCACGAACCGATTTCCACCTATCTCTGAAGTCTTGGGTCGGCCCGTGGACGCAGGCCGCTACACTGGCTGACGGCAAGTGGGGCTGCCTTCCGCCTTTGCGGGGCGTAAGACAAAAAGAATGGTGCAAATCGAGTAAAGAGATGGTTGCGACAAAAGTTCAGGCAATTCCGGACATTCATATCGGGCGGGTCTACGACCGGCGCGATCCGGAAAGCGACATCCATTACGAAACCTTTGAGCGTCTCGCCCAATTCTTCGGTCGCAACACGCCGGTACATCGGCACTACTGCTTTTTTCAGGTGCACTTTCTGGTGCGCGGCAGCATCCGCCTGAACCTCGATGACTGTGTCTACAGTGGGGACGCGCCACTGGTGATCTTTACGCCGCCGACGATTCCGCACGCCTTCCACTCGGACGAGGATACGGATGGCCATGTCATCACCGTGCGCCAGGAGATCGTTCGTGCCTGGTTTCGCGCCATGCCGGGGCAGTGGCCAGAGGCTCTTTTGCGGGAGCCGGCGTTTTTGGAGTTCGGCAAGATCCCCGGGGACGCCTTGCCCGATGTCCAATATCTGGAGCAGATCGCCGACTTGCTCAAGCATGAGTCCGACAGCGATCGGCCTGGTCGATCCGCCGCCTTGCTGGCTTTGGGGCAGAGTTTCTTCATCACGCTGAGCCGCCTCTTGCTGGCCGCCAAGCCGGTGGTTCCCATGCGCCACGACCGGGGCGAGGATCTGCGCCTATTCCTCAATTTTTGTGACACGGTGGAGGCGCACTTTCGGGAGCACCCGACGCTCTCCGACTATGCCAAGAGACTTTCCATCACGGAGGCGCGGCTTAACGATGTCTGCCGACGCATGGCCCAGCGCCCCTCGAAGGAAGTGGTGCATGAGCGCTTGCTGCAGGAGGCGCGTCGCTTGCTGCGCTACTCGGGGATGCCCGTCAGCGAGATCAGCTATCAGCTGGGCTTTGCCGACCCGGCCTATTTTTCGCGTTTCTTCACCAAACGGGTCGGCATGCCGCCAGGGCAGTATCGCCAAGCCAGCCCCTGACGGCCAACTTGCTCTGCCTGCGAAAAGTACAAGACATCGCTGCGAATGTGCATTTGCTAATATATTAGCGAATGATCTAATCAGCCACTTCAGATCACCGCCTTTCTGCGGTGCAACCATCGGAGATGAGCGCACGTGACCCAACCAAGTTTCGACGTGACACGCAAATTCGTGCGGGTCATGGGGACACTGCCCAACGGCTTTGTCGAGTTCGAGTTCGCCATTGGAGAACCCGACGTATGCGTCGAGCTGGTCATGCCGCAAGTGGCCTTTGACGAGTTCTGCCGCAACAACCAGGTCGAGTTCATCGGCGCCGCTTCGCCACCAGTTGCGGATTCGGCCGATGCCGATTTTCACTGGAGCCTGCGTCAGGCCACACAGCAGCGCTTCCGCTGAGGCGTTTTGAAATTTTGAGGAGACAAGCATGACGATTGATTTAAGAACCATCACCATCACACCACTGCGGCAGACCTTTGGGCATCTGGCGCGTCGCATGGGGGCTGACAAACCGGCTTCGCGCTACATGGAAGCCACCATGGACCTGCAGCCGGTGGAGAACTTTCACTTCCGTCCGACCTGGGAGCCGCAGTACGAGATCTTTGATGCCAGCCGCACCCAGATCGTGATGCAGGACTGGTATGCCCTGAAGGACCCGCGCCAGTACTATTACGGCGCCTGGACCCTGGCGCGCGGGCGCATGCAGGAAAAGGCCGAAGGGGACTTTGATCTGGTGGAGGATCAGGGTCTGGCCGCCAGCTACTCGGCGCAAGGACGGGATCTGGCGCTGTCGGTCTTTTTGCCGCTGCGCCATGTGGCCTGGGCGTCCAACATCAACAAGGGCTATGTGGCAGCCTATGGCTATGGCATCGCCATCTCGCAGGCCGCGTGCTATGCCAGCATGGACCAATTGGGTATTGCCCAGTACGTGACACGACTCGGCATGGCCTTCAACGACATCGAGGCCCTGAGCACCGCCAAGCAGGCCTGGCTGAACGCGCCCGCATGGCAGGAGTTGCGCCATTTCGTGGAAGACCTGATGGTCGAGAAAGACTGGTTTGCCTTGGCTGTGGCGCAGGACTTTGTCATCGAGGGGCTGCTTTACCCGCTCATCTACGACAGCTTCAATGACAAACTGAACGCCACTTACGGACCGGTGTTCGCCATGCTGACGCGCTTCCAGCGCGAATGGTTCGCAGAAACCAGCAAATGGATGGATTCCATACTCAAGGTGGCTGCAGCCGAGAGCCCCGAGAACAAGGCCTTGCTGGCGGACTGGATCAGGAGCTATCGCGAACGCGCCATCAAGGCACTCACGCCCATAGCCCGCCTGGCCTTTGCCGACCAGGCCGATGCACGGGTTGACGAAGCCGTACAACAACTCAACGCCCGCGCTGCCAAAGCCGGCATCACCCTTTAAGGATCTGCCATGGCATCCAATGCATTCATCGCGTTTCAAAAGAACGAGGAATCACGCTGCATCGTCGAGGCGATCGTCGAAGACAACCCCGGGGCCGTCGTCACGGACCAGCCGGCCATGGTCAAGGTGGATGTGCCGAACCGACTGGTGATCAAGCGCAGCACCGTCGAGGAAAAGATGGGCCGCGAGTTTGATCTGCAAGAGTTGCAGTTGCACCTGATCACCATTTCCGGGCACCTCGACGAGACCGATGAGGAATTCACCCTCAGCTGGAATTCCTGATTTCAAAGAACAAGGAGCAAAGACCATGGACATGAAAGTTGCCAAGAAGCTCGGCCTGAAAGAGCGCTATACCCTGATGACCCGCGATCTCGCCTGGGACACGACCTACCAGCCGATGGACAAGGTGTTCCCGCAGGTAGGCTACGAGGGCTTGAAGATTCATGACTGGGACAAGTGGGAAGACCCGTTTCGCCTGACCATGGACGCCTACTGGAAGTACCAGTCCGAGAAGGAACGCAAGCTGTACGCCATTCTGGATGCCTTCAATCAGAACAATGGCCACCTGTCGGTGACCGACGCGCGCTACATCAATGTGCTCAAGCTGTTCCTGGGGTCCACACCACCGCTGGAGCTGATGGCCGCGCGCGGCTTCTCCATGGTGGGACGGCAAATGGTGGGGGCCGGTCCGCGGGTCGCTTGCCAGATGCAGGCGGTGGACGAATACCGTCACTTCCAGACGCAGATCCACTCGCTGTCCAATTACAACAAGTTCTACAACGGGATGGACGAGTTTGTGCACCAGCAGTCGCGCATGTGGTACCTGTCCGACGGCAAATCCTTCTTTGACGATGCCATCACGGCCGGCCCGTTCGAGTTCATGGTGGCCATCGGCTTCGCCTTTGAATACGTGCTGACCAACATCCTGTTTGTGCCCTTCATCTCAGGGGCGGCCTACAACGGCGACATGGCGGCGATGACGGTCGGCTTCTCGGCGCAATCGGACGAAGCCCGCCACATGACGCTGGGCCTGGAGTGCATCAAGTTCATGCTGGAACAGGACCCGGACAACCTGCCCATCGTGCAGGGCTGGATCGACAAGTGGACCTGGCGTGGCACGCGCAAGCTGGCCAGCATCGGCATGATGATGGACTACATGCTGCCCAAGCGCATCATGAGCTTCAAGGAAGCCTGGGAGATCTATTTTGAGCAGAACGGCGCAGCCTTGTTTGGCGATCTGGCGCGCTATGGCATCAAGATTCCAAAGTGCTTCGCGCTGACCGTCGAGGAAAAAGAGCACATCACGCACCAGACCTGGATCGGCTTTTACATGAAGCCCGATTCGACGCCGTTTCACCTCACCGTGCCACAGCCCGAAGAGCTGGACTGGTTGTCCGAGAAATACCCCAATACCTTCGATCAGTACTATCGTCCGACGCTGGAGCATTGGGCCAATATGGAGAAGGAAGGCAAGCGCTTCAACAACAAGACGCAGCCGATGAACTGCCAGGTTTGCGTGAGCACCATCAAGTTCAATGAACCCGGCGATCCGATGTCCACCTGCTTTCGCGAGACGGTCTACAAGGACGAGAAGTTTCACTTCTGCTCCGACCATTGCAAGGACATTTTCGAGCACGAGCCCGAGAAGTACGTGCAAACCTACATCTCTTCGCATCAGGCGCTGCAAGGCAATTGCGCAGAGCCCGGCGTCGACACCAGTGCCCCGGATTTCAACCCCGGTGACCACATTGCCGAGTATTGGCGGCTTGATCCGCGCTCAACCGGCGATTTCAATGGGTCGGACGATCAGAAGAACTTTGCGGCCTGGCGTGCACAAGCCACGAAAAACTGAGCAAGGAACAAGAAATGACTGTCAAAGCCTTGGCTGAATACGCCTACGAATCCCGCGACGCGCTTGAGAAATTCAAGGGCAAGCAACTCTTGTACGTCAACTGGGAAAAGCACCGCATGTTTTCCCGTCCCTTCGTGCTGGCTCTGCCGCCTGAAACACTGTTCTCGGTCATCATCGACAAGTTCATCACCGATTGCTACAGCTACCACCCCGATTTTTCGCACATCGACTGGGGCCAGGTCGTCTGGCAGAACTCCAACACGGTATTCACGCCGGATCGGACCAAGAGCCTGAAGGACAACGGCATAGGCCACAAAGACCTGATCCGCTTCACCACCCCGGGCCTGAATGGCCTGGCCGGCACCGGCTACTGATGTTCAGGAGAGTACCAGCATGAGCCATGAACTGACGTTTGAGCCCCTGGGGCGCACCATTGAAGTGGGCGAGGGCCAGACCATTCTGGACGCCGCCTTGCGGGCCGGACTGTTTTTGCCGCATGCCTGCGGCCAGGGCTACTGCGGCACCTGCAAGATCACGGTCACGGATGGCGAG
>CAIKVZ010000063.1 GCA_903830985.1 uncultured beta proteobacterium | reverse complement strand
GTCATGGGGCGGCGCCTGGACGCGCTGGAGGAGCGCCTGGGCGTGAAGCTGCTGGTGCGCACCACCCGGCGCATTGCGCTGACGCACGAGGGCAGCGCCTTTCTGGAGGACTGCCAGCGCTTGCTGGCCGACGTGGCCAACGCCGAGGCCAGCGTATCCGCCGGTGGCGTCAAGGCCAGCGGCCATTTGCGCATCACGGCGCCGGCCGGTTTCGGTCGCCGTCACGTCGCGCCGCTGGTGCCGCGGTTTCACGAGCAGCACCCGGAAGTGACGGTGTCGCTGAACCTGGGGGACCGGGTGGTGGACTTGGCGGGCGAGGGCTTTGACTGCGCTGTGCGCGTCGGCGACCTGCCCGACTCGGCCCTGGTGAGCGTGCGCCTGGCCGACAACCGGCGCCTGTGCGTGGCCACGCCCCAGTACCTGCGCCAGCACGGCACGCCCCGGCACCCGGGCGAACTGTCGAAGTTTGCCTGCCTGACCCTGTCCAGCGAAGCCTCGCAAACGCGCGGCTGGGCCTTCAGCGTTCCCGGTACCAACGGCGGCCCGGCCGAACTCACGCACCTGCGCCCCGGCGGTCCCCTGGACTGCTCGGACGGTCAGGTGCTGCACGCCTGGTGCCTGGCAGGTTATGGCATCGCCTGGCGCAGCACTTGGGAGGTCGAGTCCGAGGTCGCCAGCGGCCAACTGGTGGAGCTGCTGGCCGACTTTGCCGCGCCGCCCAACGGCATCTATGCGGTGTTCCCGCAACGCAAGCACCTGGCGCTGCGCGTGCGCCTGTGGATCGATTTCCTGAAACACCACTACAGCCAGAGCAGCTTCTGGAACGCGCCATGCGAATGATCGTTCTGTGCGCCGACGACTTTGCCGTGCACCGCGCCGCATCGACCGGCATCGCACGCCTGGCTGAACTCGGGCGCCTGGGCGCCACCAGCGCCATGGTGCTGTCGCCGCGCTGGTCGCAGGACGCGGCGATGCTGCAGGAGCTGCGCGGCCGCATCGACGTGGGTCTGCATCTGGACTGGACCAGCGAATTTGCGCGGGCTGCGGGCCACGGCATGTCGCTCAACGCCGCCATGGCCAAGTCCCTGCTGGGTGGCTTCAACAGCGTTGTTGCGCGGGCTGTCATCGCGCGCCAACTCGACGCCTTCGAGGCGCGCTGGAAGGCACCGCCTGACCACATCGACGGGCACCAGCATGTGCAGCAGTTCGCCGGCATCCGCGAGGCGCTGGTGCAGGCTGTTGAAGCGCGCTATGGCGCTCAGCCACCCTATCTGCGCATCTCCCAGGCGCCGCCCGCCCTGGCGAGCCTGAAGAGCCGCGTCATTGCCGGCCTGGGTGCCAGGGCGCTGCGGCGCTTGGCCGATGCCGCGCGCATTCCCTGTGCCCCGGTGCTCAGCGGCATCTACGACTTCACCGGAGGCCGGGCCCGTTATGCGACCCTGATGGCGCAATGGCTGACGCTGGCCGACGGCGACCTCGTGATGTGCCACCCGTCCCAGGGTGTGGAAGCGGGCGACGAGATCGGCGCGGCGCGCGCCTGGGAGTTCGAGTTTCTGGCCAGCGACGCTTTCGGCGAGTTGTTGGTGCAACAGCAGGTGCGGCTGGCGCGCGGCGCCGGGCACTACACTGCGGCACGATGAATGAATCAAACAACGAACGCCGCAAGTCCTGGCTAATCCTGAGCGCGCTGGTGGCGCTGCTGCTGCTGTTGGCCGCGCTGCGCCCGCTGGCCGTGCCCGACGAAGGGCGCTACGGCGAGGTCGGACGCTGGATGCTGCAAAGCGGCGACTGGCTGACTCCGCGGCTCAATGGTGTGCCCTTCTTTCACAAGCCGCCCTACCTGTACTGGCTGGAGGCGGCGTCGCTCGCCACCTTCGGCATCCACGCCTGGGCCGTGCGCCTGGTTCCCGCCTTGCACGCCGTGTTGATGCTGGTGGCGCTGTACCTGTCGGCGCGCGTCGTCGCCAGCGAAAAAGTGGCGCGCCGCGCCATGCTGATGCTGGGCACCAGCCTGGCCTTTTTGCTCGGCGGCCAGTACGTGAACCACGACATGCTGGTGGCGTCCTGGATGGGTTTGGCGATCTGGTGCTTTGCCCTGAGCTTGCGCCACGGCGAAAAGCCGCACGCGAACCTGGCGCGGCTGGGCTTTGTCGCCTGCGCCTTCGGCGTGCTGAGCAAGGGCCTCATGGGCTTTGCGCTGCCGGGTCTGGTGCTGCTGCTGTGGCTGCTCTGGACACGCCAGCTGAAGAAGATGCTTTACCTGCCGTGGCTCAGCGGACTGCTGTTCTTCACTGCCATCGCCTTGCCCTGGTTTGTGCTGGCGCAGGCGCAGTTTCCCGACATGCTGGCCTACATGTTCGGCAAGCACCAGTTCGGCCGCTACACCGCCACCACCTTCAACAACGCCAGGCCCTGGTGGTTCTACCTCGTGGTGCTGGTGATCCTGCTGTTTCCCTGGGTGTTCTTCGCCATCTCGCAAGCTGTGAGCCAACTGCGGCGCGTGCGACAAGCGACGACGGGCATCGCCGCCGACGCTCTGGCCCTGTGCTGGATCTGGTTGCTGACGATCCTGGTGTTCTTCTCCATTCCCAACTCCAAACTGGTGGGCTACATGCTGCCGGTGGCGCCGCCGCTGGCCCTGCTTTGCGCCCTGGGTTGGGAGCGCGCCGTGGCGCACAAGGCCTGGGCCGGCAAAGCCTTTGCCGGGCTGTGCGCGCTCAGCCTGGGCCTGGCGGTGACGGCGAATATATTGGCCTCGCGCTACACCGCGCAGCGCGGCACGGCCGACATTGCCCAGGCCCTGGCCTGCCAAGCCGCCCCCGGCGACACGGTCTACGCCAGCGGTGAATTCCCCTACGACCTGCCTTTTTATACCCAGGCCTTGCACCCCATGGTGGTGCTGCAGGACTGGCCGGCGCTGCGGCTGAATGCTGGCGACAACTGGCGCCGTGAACTGTTCGAGGGGGCCGATTTTGACGCGGTGGCGGCGCGCGTGCTGCAAACCCCGGACGTGCTGGTGGCCGCTGCGGGCTTGCCAGGCAACTGGCTGGTGGCGGCGCTCAAGTCGGATGCCGCAGTGGCGGCGCCGCCTGCAGGCTGGACGCTGGCGCAGCAGGGTCGCGGTTGGACGCTGTACCGTTCAGCGCCGGAAAGCCCAGTAGCGGCTGAGCACAAAGGTCTGCCCGGCTGCAGCCACCAGGGCGGCAAATAAGGCCAGCAGGCTGGGCCAGTGCAGGCCGCGCAGCAGAGCGATGAACACGAGTTCGTTGGCCGCGAAACC
>CAIKVZ010000062.1 GCA_903830985.1 uncultured beta proteobacterium | reverse complement strand
TCCCACTCAATGGTCGCTGGTGGCTTGCTGCTGACGTCGTAAGTAACGCGGTTGATGCCGCGCACTTCGTTGATGATGCGGCTGGAGACTTTCTTCAGCAGGGCGTAAGGCAACTCGGCCCAGTCTGCGGTCATGAAGTCGCTGGTCTGCACCGCGCGCAGCGCCACTACGTAGTCGTAGGTGCGGCCGTCGCCCATCACGCCCACGCTTTTCACCGGCAGGAACACGGTGAAGGCCTGACTCGTCAGCGCGTACCAGCTCTTGCCCGCCTCGATTTTGAAGTTGTGCAACTCTTCGATGAAGATGGCGTCGGCGCGGCGCAGCAGGTCGGCGTACTCTTTCTTCACTTCGCCCAGGATGCGCACGCCCAGGCCCGGCCCGGGGAAGGGGTGGCGGTACACCATGTCGTGCGGCAGGCCCAGCGCCACGCCGAGTTCGCGCACTTCGTCCTTGAACAGCTCGCGCAAGGGTTCCAGCAGCTTCAGCCCCAGCTGTTCGGGCAGGCCGCCGACGTTGTGGTGGCTCTTGATGGTCACGGCCTTTTTGTTCTTGGCGCCACCGGACTCGATCACGTCCGGGTAGATGGTCCCTTGGGCCAGCCAGGCAACGTGACGCCCTTCGCCACCCTTGAGCTTGGCGGCCTCGGCCTTGAACACCTCTACGAACTCGCGTCCGATGATCTTGCGTTTGGCTTCCGGGTCGGATACGCCGGCCAGATGGCCCAGGAACTGCGCCTCGGCGTCGACGCGCACCACCTTGGCGTGCAGCTTGCCGACGAACATGTCCATCACCATGTCGCCCTCGTTAAGGCGCAGCAGACCGTGGTCGACAAAGACACCGGTCAATTGGTCACCGATGGCGCGGTGGATCAGCGCCGCCGCCACGCTGGAATCGACGCCGCCCGAAAGGCCCAGAATGACTTCCTCTTTGCCCACCTGGGCACGGATTTTTTCCACCGCCTCGGTGATGTAGTCGCCCATGATCCAGTCGGTGCGCGTGCCACAGATGTCCAGCACGAAGCGCTCCAGCAGGGCCTGACCCTGCACGGTGTGCGTCACCTCGGGGTGGAACTGCACTGCGTAGAAGCCGCGCGCTTCGTCGGCCATGCCGGCTATCGGGCAGGCGGCGTTGGACGCCATGAGCTTGAAGCCCGGTGGCATGTCGATGACCTTGTCGCCGTGGCTCATCCAGACGTCGAGCAGGCCGTGGCCCTCGGCCGTCGTGTGGTCGGCGATGCCGTCCAGCAGTCGGGTGTGGCCATGGGCGCGGATCTGGGCTGAGCCGAACTCGCGTGTCTTGCCAGCCTCGACCTTGCCTCCGAGCTGCTGCGCCATGGTCTGCATGCCGTAGCAGATGCCCAGCACCGGCACGCCCAACTCGAACACCGCTTGCGGCGCCTTGTCGGTGTTGTCGTCATAGACGCTGGCATGGCTGCCGGACAGGATGATGCCCTTGAGCAGCCCGTCCTTGGCGTAGGCGCGGACCCAGTCGTCGCTCACGTCGCAGGGGTGGACTTCGCAAAACACATGGGCTTCGCGCACGCGGCGCGCAATCAGCTGCGTGACCTGGGAGCCGAAATCGAGGATGAGAATTTTCTGATGCATCATTCGGCCCTGTAGTTGGGCGCTTCCTTGGTGATCTGCACGTCGTGCACATGGCTTTCGCGGATGCCGGCAGTGGTGATCTCGACGAACTCGGCCTTGTCCTGCATGTCGGCGATCGAAGCCGCGCCGCAATAGCCCATGCTGGCGCGCAGGCCGCCCGCCATCTGATAGACGATGGAGACCATCGAACCCTTGTACGGCACGCGGCCCTCAATGCCCTCGGGCACGAGCTTGTCGGCGTTCGGGTTGCCGGTGCTCGATTCCTGGAAATATCGGTCCGCGCTGCCCTGCTGCATGGCCCCAATGGAGCCCATACCGCGGTAGCTCTTGTAACTTCGGCCCTGGAACAGGATGACTTCGCCCGGCGCCTCTTCGGTGCCGGCAAACATGCCGCCCATCATGACGCTGCCCGCACCAGCCGCAATCGCCTTGGCAATGTCACCGCTGTAGCGGATGCCGCCGTCTGCGATCAAGGGCACGCCAGTGCCGCGCAGGGCATTCGCCACCGAGTCGATGGCCATGATCTGCGGCACACCCACACCGGCCACGATGCGCGTAGTGCAGATGCTGCCCGGGCCGATGCCCACCTTGACCGCATCGGCGCCGGCTTCGACCAGCGCCAAGGCAGCTGCGCCGGTAGCAATGTTGCCGCCCACCACGTCGATATGCGGGTAGTTGCGTTTCACCCAACGCACCCGGTCGATCACGCCTTGGCTGTGGCCGTGCGCCGTGTCCACCACGATCGCGTCCACGCCGGCGCGGGCGAGAGCCTCCACGCGCTCTTCCGTGCCCACGCCCACACCCACGGCAGCGCCGACGCGCAGCTTGCCAAGGGCGTCGCGCGCTGCATTGGGGAAGCTGGTTTGCTTGGTGATGTCCTTCACGGTGATGAGACCCTTGAGCTCAAAGTCATCGTTGATGACCAGCAGGCGCTCGATCTTGTATTGGTTCAGCAGCACCTTGGCCTGCTCGATGGTGGTGCCGTCGGGCACGGTCACCAGACGCTCGCGCGGCGTCATGATCAGGCGCACGGGCAGGTCCAGGCGCGACTCGAAGCGCAGGTCGCGCCCGGTCACCAGTCCCACCACCTTGCCGGCGTCGCACACCGGAAAGCCGGAAACGCCGAGTTGTTCGGACAAAGCCATGACCTGGCGCACCGTGTGCTCGGGCGTGATCACCACGGGATCGCGCAGCACGCCAGACTCGTAACGCTTGACGCGCGAGACCTGTGCGGCCTGTTCCTGCGCGGTGAGGTTCTTGTGCACGATGCCGATGCCGCCCTCCTGCGCGATGGCAATGGCGAGACGCGCCTCGGTCACGGTATCCATCGCGGCAGAAACCAGCGGCAGATTAAGCGCGATATTGCGGGAAAAACGGGTGGCGAGGGAGGTGTCCTTGGGCAGGACTTGGGAGTAGGCCGGTACCAACAACACGTCGTCGAAGGTGAGGGCTTTGCCGATCAGGCGCATGTCAAAGCTCCAAATCGTCGATTGTACCCGTGGTGCCGGCATGCCCGGTGCCCTCCCCCGGAGTCGGCGCTGGCCAAGGTGCCGATACAAACCCGAAACAAACTGTCTACCAACTGTTGCACAGTGCTTGGCCGCGCGCGCTAAACTTGAGGCATGAAAATGACCAACGCCTGCCTTCTGATTCTCGCCATGGCCTTCCCGCTGGCGGGCTTTGCGCAATGGCAGTGGGTTGACGGCGACGGTCGCAAGGTCTACAGCGATCGCCCTCCACCCCCCAACATTGCGGAAAAGAATATTCTCAAACAGCCATCCGGCGCCCCACGAATAAACGGCGCGTCGCCCGTTGCCTCCGTGGCCGAAAGCGCAAATCCGGCCAAGCCGCTGGGCCGGGACCCGGTGCTGGAAGCCAAGAAAAAGCAGACGGAAGACGAGGAAATCGCCAAGCGCAAGGCAGCGTCCGATCTGCTGTCCAAGGACAAGTCGCAAAACTGCGAGCGCGCCCGCAACACCCTGGCGGTGCTGAAGTCGGGGATTCGCATGAAGGCGCCCAATGCCAAGGGCGAGGTCGAATACCTCAACGACGCCGACCGCAGCATGGAAATCGAACGCGTCCAGGGCATCGTGTCCAGCGACTGCAAGTAGGCCAGCCCAGCGGGCTCAATAGCCTGATTTGGCGTTGCTGCGCTGGCTGGCGAACAGGCCTGCGGTGCGGGCGCCCTGCTTCTTGAAGCGCTCACGCCGCGCCACCTTGGGATCGACACGCAAGGGGCGGTAAATCTCCACCCGGTCCCCCTCCCTGAGTTGCTGCGTCAAGGCGGCACGGCGCCCCCAGACACCCAGCCATTCGGGCTTCAGGCCATCGTCAAGTTGCTCCAGCACGCCGCTGCAGCGCAGCGCGTCGAGCACCGTGGCCGCTTGCGGCAAGTGCAGCGGGTACTCCTGCACCACGCGCGGCTGCGGCGAATAGACCACGCAAACAGACAGCCTGCCGCCTTCATCCATAGACCTGCTCGGCACGCTTGACGAAGGCTTCAACCATGTTGCCGGCGATCTTGTCAAACACCGGCCCGACCAGTTTGCCCAGGGCAGCGTTGGAGAAGCCGTAGCTCAGGCTGAGTTCGACCCGGCAAGCGCGTTGCGCAGCGTCGCCCAAGGGCGTGAAGTTCCACTCCCCCTCGAGGTTGGAGAAGGGTCCGTGCACGAGCTTCATGGCGACCTGACGTCCGGCCACATGCTGGTTGCGGGTGCTGAAGGTCTGGCGTATGCCACTGAAGGAAATACCGATCTCGGCTGAAACGCTGAGATCCTCGTTGGTCACAACCGAGGCGTGGTCGCACCAGGGCAGGAATTGCGCGTAGCGGTCGACGTCGGTGACCAGGGAAAACATTTCTTCGGCGCTGTACCAGATCAAAACGGACTTGTGGACAGATTTCATGCCCCCATGATACTTGTCGCTGGCTGCGCGCGCGGGCCGGGCAACGCGGGGCATCCACGGACCTCATTAAAATCAGCATTGCAGGCGCAATGTCGAATTTATTGAGGCCTTGAATCTTTCATCACAAGGCACCCAAGCACATGGCCAAGAAACCCGAATCAGGCGCCCAGAAAACCGGGCGCATCGCCGACAACAAGAAGGCTGCCTACAACTATTTTTTTGAAGAGCGGTTCGAGGCCGGCCTGGTGCTGGAGGGCTGGGAAGTGAAGTCGCTGCGCGAAGGCAAGGTGCAGTTGACCGATGGCTATGTGGTGGTGCGCGACCACGAGCTGTTCATCATCGGCCTGCAGATCAACCCGCTGAACACGGCGTCCACGCACATCAGCCCGGACAAGGTGCGCACCAAGAAGCTGTTGATGCACCGCGAGGAGATCAAGCGACTCATCGGCAAGGTGGAACAAAAAGGCTACACCCTGGTGCCGCTGAACCTGCACTGGAAAGCCGGCAAGGTGAAGTGCGACATCGCCCTGGCCAAGGGCAAGGCCGAGCACGACAAGCGCGACACCATCAAGGACCGTGAAGGCAAGCGCGAAGTCGAGCGCGTCATGAAGACGCGCAACCGCTAAGCCTGGAGCAGTTCAATCCAGCCCGCGCAGCGGGTGTGCGTGCACCGGCCAGGGGCTGACAAAGAAGGCGGCAACCTGAACCGGCGTGACGTCCTCGATGCGCTCGGGGTTCCACTGCGGAGTCTGGTCCTTGTCGACCGCCAGGGCGCGTATGCCTTCCACGGTCTCGCTGGCCTTGCCCGGGCGCAGCCGAAAACAATGGCGCACCATATCGCGCTCCATGCGCAGGTCATCGGCCAGCGTCAGTCCGCGTCCGCGTCGTATCTGTTCCAGCACCACATGCAGCATCAGCGGCGACCGTTTGCGCAACAGGGCCAGCGTGCGCTGTGCCCAGGCGTTGTTGCGTGCCGCCTGCAAGGCCTGAACCATGGTCGGAACGTCGGGCAGGCCGAAGAAGACCTCGATGTCGGGTGAGGAAGAAAGGGCCGCCTTGGGGCATGCCGCGAACCGGTTCTCGAGCCAGCCGCTCACGGCCGCGCTGTCGGCAAAGGCCTGGGCCCCGAGTTGATCCCAGAGGTGCGCCTGCTCGCTGGCCGCCAGCTGCACATCGGCCAAACCATATTGGAGCGCGGCGTCGGCGCCAATGACTTCGCCGGTCAGCGCCAGGTACTCGCCCACATGACCCGGGCAGCGGCTCAGGAAGTAGCCGCCACCCACGTCCGGGAACAGGCCGATGCCGGTCTCGGGCATGGCCATCTTGGTGCGCTCGGTGACGATGCGCCAGGCCGTCCCCTGGGCGATGCCCATGCCGCCGCCCATCACCACGCCGTCCATGAAGGACAGCGTGGGCTTGGGGTAGCGATGCAGCAGGTGATTCAGCGTGTATTCCTCGGTGAAGAAGTCCTCCAGCGCCGGGTCGCCGTCCAGCGCCGCCTGGTGAAAGTAGCGGATGTCGCCGCCGGCGCAGAAGGCGCCAAAGGGCCCGGCCTTGTTGCTGCCGCGGATCGCCACGGCGAGCATCTGACTGTCGTCGCGCCAAGCGAGCAGCTGGGCGGTAAGCGCGCGAATCATCGGCAATGACAAGGCGTTCAAGGCCTGCGGCCGGTTCAGCGTGATGCAGCCCATGCGACCTTGGACTTGCGCCACCACATGCTCGTGTTGCGTCATGTTCTTTCCCTCCATTCCAGCCACTCGTTCACGGCCAGCGAGGCAATCACCACGCCGCCACCGATCAGCACATTCGGACCCGGCACCTCGTTCGCGCCGACCCAGGCCAGCAGGATACCGAATATCACTTCCAGCAGACCCAGCAGCGACACCTCCGGGGCCTTGAGCACACGCGTGCACAACACAGCCAGCGAAGAGGGGATGGCGAGTTGCACCAGTCCCAGACCGGCCAGCAGCACCAGATCATGACCGGACGCCTGAAACGGCAAGGCCAGCGGCAACGTGAGCAGCGAGGAAAACACCGCACCAATCAACACTGCCGGAATCAGGTCCACGTCGTGTCCCTGGGCGTGGGCATGCTGGGTCACGGTCCAGTTGGCCGCGCCCGAGATCGGTACACACAGCGCCACCAGGGTTCCGACAAGGCTCACGCCCTGGGCGATCTGGCTGCCGTACATGTAGGCGATGCCGCCGCCGGCCAGCACGATGGCGAACCAGGTGCGGGTATTGATGCGATGCCCGATAAACAGCCTGGCGGCCAGGGCGGTGAGCAAGGGGCCCAGCGCCATGGTGATGAGCACATTGGCCACACTGGTCAGGGTGATGGCCAGCATGAAGAAGGTGAACATGCCGCACCAGGCAAGACCCGATATCCACAGCGCAGCGCCGCCGCGGCGCATGCGTTGGAACACCCCGCGCCCCTGGAACAGCGGCAATACCACAAGCAAGCACAGCACGGTGAAGAAGCTGCGCCAGAAGGTCACTTCAAAGCTGCGCGTCTGCTCCAGGTGGCGCGTCACGACGCCGGCGATGGACCACATCAGGGTCACCGCCACCATCAGCAAGACCGCGCGGTTATGGCTGAGTTTCATTGTTTGGATGGAAAAAGCGGGCCACAGGCCCGCTTCAAATTCCGGTTAGAAACCAGGCTTAACGACCCGCGCGCTTGCGCTCGCTTTCGGTCAGGTAGCGCTTGCGCAGACGGATCGACTTGGGCGTGATTTCCACCAACTCGTCGTCCTCGATGAATTCCACGCCGTATTCCAGCGTGCAGTCGATCGGGGGCGTTATCTTGATGGCGTCTTCCTTGCCGCTGACGCGGAAGTTGGTCAGCTGCTTGGTGCGCGTGGCGTTCACCACCAGGTCGTTCTCGCGGCTGTGGATGCCGACAATCATGCCTTCGTACACCGGATCGTTGGCACGCACGAACATGCGGCCGCGGTCGTCGAGCTTGCCCAGGGCGTAGGTGAAAATTTCACCCGCGTCCATGGAAATCAGCACACCGTTCTTGCGGCCGCCGATCTCGCCCTTGTGTGGCTCGTAGCTGTCGAAGATGTTGGAGATCAGGCCGGTGCCGCGCGTCAGGTTCAGGAACTCGTTGGTGAAGCCGATCAGGCCACGCGCCGGAATGCGGTACTCCAGGCGCACGCGGCCACGGCCGTCCGATTCCATGTTGACCAGGTCGCCCTTGCGCTCGCCCAGGGCCTGCATCACACCACCCTGGTGCGTTTCCTCGATGTCGGCCGTGACCATTTCGATAGGCTCGTGCTTCTCGCCGTTCACGTCCTTGAACACCACGCGCGGCTTGGATACGGCAAGTTCGAAACCTTCGCGACGCATGTTTTCCAGCAGGATGGTCAGGTGCAATTCGCCGCGACCCATGACTTCAAAGATGCCTTCTTCGTCGGTTTCCTTGACGCGCAAGGCCACGTTGTGTTGCAGCTCCTTTTGCAGGCGGTCCCAAATCTGACGGCTGGTGACGTACTTGCCTTCACGACCGGCCAGCGGGCTGGTGTTGACGCAGAAGTTCATCGTCAGGGTGGGCTCGTCGACCTTGAGCATGGGCAGCGGCATGGGGGTGGCCGGGTCGGTGATGGTGACGCCGATGCCGATGTCGGTCAGTCCATTGATCAGCACGATCTCGCCCGGGCCGGCGTCCGTGGCCTGCACGCGCTCCAGACCCTGGAAGGTCAGGACCTGGTTCACGCGTCCCTTGACGGCCTTGCCGTCCGGGCCTTCCATGACCACCACGTCCATCATCGGACGGATCGTTCCCTGGCTGATGCGGCCCACGCCGATGCGACCCACAAAGGTCGAGAAGTCGAGTGCGGAAATCTGCAGTTGCAGAGGTGCTGCCGGGTCGCCCTGCTGGTGCGGCACATGGTCGAGCACGGTGTCGAACAGGGCCGACATGTCGGGGCCCCACTGTTCGCCCTGCGCGCCTTCTTCCATGGAAGACCAGCCGTTGATGCCGGAGGCGTAGACGACCGGGAAATCGAGCTGGTCATCGGTTGCGCCCAGCTTGTCGAACAGGTCAAACGCAGCGTCCACCACCCACTGGGGGCGCGCACCGGGCTTGTCCACCTTGTTCACCACCAGGATCGGCTTCAGGCCCAGGGCCAGTGCCTTCTTGGTGACGAAACGGGTTTGCGGCATCGGGCCTTCTTGCGCGTCGATCAACAGCACCACGCCGTCGACCATGCTCAAGGCGCGTTCCACTTCGCCGCCGAAGTCGGCGTGGCCCGGGGTGTCGACGATGTTGATGTGCGTGTCCTTCCAGGTCACGGCACAGTTCTTCGCCAGAATCGTGATGCCACGCTCTTTTTCAATCGCGTTGTTGTCCATCACGGTGTCGAC
>CAIKVZ010000061.1 GCA_903830985.1 uncultured beta proteobacterium | reverse complement strand
GTCGCAAGTTCTCACTTTTTAAACTTGAACTCATGCCCGTGTGCAAGTGCAAGTGTCAAAGTGCAAGTGTCAGCCCCAATCATTAGCCTGATGAAGAAAAAAGCATGAATAGGTGAAAAAGGGCTTGACATTACATCACCATTATGGTGATGTAGTGCCATGCCAGCGTATACCAAGCAAAAATCGAAACTTCACATCCAACTCACCAATTCCGACCAGGCCACGGCCCACGGCGGCCAGGTCCTCGTCGACGCCTTGTGCCGCCGCTTTGGCTTGTGGAAACGCATCCACGACGAGCCTTCCCTGGATCCGCGCAAACGCACCGGCGCCGGCTTTTCCCCCGTGGCCAACGTGGCCCAGTTGCTCTTCACCCTAACCAGCGGCGGAGCTTCCCTGGCCGATGCC
This sequence comes from uncultured beta proteobacterium, assembly GCA_903830985.1. Classification (GTDB taxonomy): domain Bacteria; phylum Pseudomonadota; class Gammaproteobacteria; order Burkholderiales; family Burkholderiaceae_C; genus CAIKVZ01. The sequence goes on along the minus strand of CAIKVZ010000061.1, from coordinate 1,571 downwards.
GAACGTCTGGGCCAGGACCGCGTGCTCATGCAACTGCTGGGCTTGAAGAAAGGGGCCGATCAAACCACCCTGGGCCAATGGCTGCGGGGCCAGACCAAAGAGAGCGTGCGGGCGCTGCACCGGCTCAACGCGCAGTGGGTCGATTGGGCCAGCCAGCAGGCCAAGCCGGGGCGCTGGCTGCACGCGGGGGAGGTGGAGCTGTTTTTTGACGACACCGAAATCGAAGTGGAGGGACACCTCTTTGAAGGAGCCCGCATCAATTACGAAGGCAACCGCGCCTTAAGCTGGCAGACCCTGTGGCAGGGGCCCTGGCTGCTGGATGGCATTTTGGACGGCGCGGGCGACGTGAGCGAACACCTGCCCATCCTGCTGCAGGAGCACCAGCATCGCTGGCAAGGCCGGGCCAGCTATCTTTACGCCGACAGCGGTTCCAGCGCCGGCAAATACATCAACCGGATCCAGGAAGCCGGATTTACCCGTTGGAGCATCAGCTATAACAAATGGACCGACAAACTGGACAAGCTGGCTGCCGAGTTGCCGGAGAGCCAATGGAGCCCGTTGCCGCCGGCCGAGAAACCGCCACTGCAATATGCGTGGGTCAAGCACCAGCCCGGAGAATGTCAGCAGGCGCAGAAGTTCGCGGCCCTGCGCTGGAAACAGGAGGGAGACTTGATGTGGCGCTATGCTTACCGGGTGTGTCAAGCAGGAGACAAGGACAGCCCGCAAGCGGTCTTTGAGCGGCACCAACTCAAAGGGGCCAAGGAACAGGGCTTTAGCGAAGTGCTCAGCGGATTGGATTTGCACCATCCCCCTTGCAAGGAACTCATCGCCAACCAGGCCTTCTACGCCATTGCCACGCTGGCCTACAACATTTTGATCAGCCTTAAAGTGTTGGACCTGCCCGATGACGCGCAAGGCTCACGCATCCACACGATCATTCGTTATTTGCTGACCGTGCCGGTAAGCGTGAGCACGCACGCGCGCTATGACGTGGCGCGCATTTGCATCCCGGCTGGCTGGCTGCGCTGGTGGCGGCTCTTTGTCGATCAATGGGTGCCCAAGCGCAAACCCGGTCGTCCAGTGACCGAGGAGGTGGACTCGGCGTAGAAGTAGATCGTCCCTCGGACACCATGGAAGCTCGCGGCCAATGGCGGGCCAGGGTGAGTTGTCTCCAGATGCGACGCGCTGAAGGCGCAAACAGCTGCTTCTACCCCCTGACACTTCAAAAGAACCTCAAAAAGTCAACTTGCAAGCAAGCCCGCGACCGGGCCCGGCCAAATCTGCTCATCCCTATAGCGGCGTCGCCGATGCTCTGCGCGGCTGCGTACGTTGGCTAAGGATTCGGGCGGGCTCCACATAATCCATTGGAAAATGGCCCGCGGTCTGATATTGGAATAGGCATGAAACTTGAAACAGCGCTTTTGAAATCCTTGGTGGTTTTGCCCGTCATCGGCCTTGCCCTGGCCAGCCGGGCAGAAGAAGAACCTCGCGTTATCAACCCTGGACCGCCTCCGGCGGACGCCATTGTGCTCTTTGACGGCACTGACTTGTCGCAATGGCAGAGCAAAAGC
>CAIKVZ010000060.1 GCA_903830985.1 uncultured beta proteobacterium | reverse complement strand
TGTTGGCGGCGGACTTAATCCGCACAAATCTGGATACCGTAAATGGCGGCGATATTTGGCGGCAGAATCTGGCGGTCAGTTATGGTGTTGGATGCTGGTGGCCGATTCCGGTGCTCACGGCGCCACCAATGGATAGGGCCCCGTGAGGGGCCCTGGTTGCGGTTGGGGTTAGAAGTTCGCCGTTAATCAGAACGGCAAGTCCTGGTCAAAGTCGTCAAGCGGTTCATAGGTCACGCGCTGCTCACGCATCAGGTTCTGCATGGCCAGGCCGTAATGGGTCCAGACACGATCGCGTAGGTCATCAAGCAAGTCCCACACCGCCAATGCCTGCTCTGGCGTCCAGGTGGCGTCCACCGTGAACGGCAAGCCACTCGAGATCCCTGAGGGCTGATTCCATTGCTTCATGTCGTTCCCTTTGAGGTTTTGCGTTTGCCCGCGCGTGCCTTGGCATGCTCTTGTGCCTCCTTCTGCCGGTACGACTGGCCCTTGATGCCAACGATCTCGGCGTGATGGACCAGACGGTCAACGAGTGCCACCACGCAGGCCGCGTTGGGGAATACTTCGTTCCAGTCGGTAAACGATTTGTTTGTTGTCAGCAGTGTGCTTTTTTGCTCATGGCGGCGGCTGACCAGCTCGAACAGCAGGTCCGCATAGCGGCTGGAATACGAGAGGTACCCAACCTCGTCAATTGCCAACAGCGCAGGTCTGGCGTAGTGACGCAGCCTACTGCGCAGTGCCGAATCACTGTCCAAGCTGGCAAGCTCGCCCAGCAGTTTGCCGGCCGTGGTGAAGATGACGGTGTGCCCCTGCAATACCGCCTGGTGGGCGATGTTCTGGGCAATGGTGGTCTTGCCCACGCCCGATGGTCCCACCAAGATTGCATTGGTGGCGTTCTGCAGGAACTGCAGAGTCATCAAGTCGCTCACGGCCCCCTGATCAATCTGCTCGGGCCAGCTCCAGTCGTAATCGGCCAAGGGCTTGAAGCGCCCGATGTGCGCACCGTGCAGGCGCCGTTCCATGGAACGGCGGGTCTGCTCTTGCTCTTCCCAGTCCAGCAAGGTGCTCACCCAAGGCTCAGTTGAACATGCGCTCCAGTTGGACAGCAAGCCGTTGAGTTGCAGGGCCTGGGCACGACGTTTGAGTGCGGATGGATCAGTCGTTTGCATCGTCTTGGTCTCCAATGAGTTGGTCGTAGCCATCCAGGCTGTGGGGCCGTACTGCAATGTCACGGGCACGCACATGTTCAGGAAGGGCCACGCCCAGCGGGGGTGGGGTCTGCGCCTGGCGTTGGCGCTCCAATGACAGACGAACGGCGTTGGGGTGTGGCACACCACGATTCAGAGCATCCGCAACGGCGGCAGTCATCTGCGTTCGCCCATACACATCAAGCAGTTCCTGCAACTGACTGGCGATGCGTCCCAGAGGCTCACCCCGTTTGGCCGCCTCATTGAGCAAGGTCTGAATCTGAGGAATTGCGTGCACCAGGCGGTCGGTATCACGGTGGGCACGCCCGGCTCGCTTGTGCTGCACCAGCTTTTCTATGTGGGCTTGGACTTCGATTTGCCCGCCCTTGTCCCAGCAACGCCGATGAGTGGCCAGCACCTGCTGGCCGTCCAGAATACGTACCTCGCTCAGGTTGGCACTGACGGTGAGGCTACGCTGCACATGGGTGTGGGGGATCGAATAGTCGTTCAGGTCGAAGCGCACGTAGGGGGTCTTACCGACCGACACGGCCCTGAGCTCGTCGCAACTAAACGGGGTCGCGGGCAGTTCCATCAGGTTGGTCTTCTCCTGCTCGAAGGCCTCCTGCACCGACAGTTTGGTGTCTTCGGGGCAGGGGCGCTGGCTCGACGCTCCAGCAACCCATGCATCGGCCTGTGCGTTAAGGTCGTCGATGTCGGTGAAGGTGCGCCCCTCAAAGAAGGCCGTACGGATATATCGTATTGCCCGTTCGACCCGGCCCTTCTGATTTCCTCGGGCTGGTGCCACGGGCCGTGGCTCGTAACGGTAATGCGCTGCGAGTGCCAGCACTGTGGGGTTGAAGCGAATGGCCTGTCCCTTGCGCTCGAGCACGGCGCTCTTCAAGTTATCGTACAAAGTGACCCTGGGCACCGCGCCCCAGGATTCAAAGGCCTGGACATGGCCGCGCAGGAAGTTCTCCATGTGCGCGCCCATGAAGAAACGCAGAAAGATGCGCCTGGACCAGGACAAGACCATCACAAAGGCCATCAAGGGTCGTTTAGCTTGTCCGACCTCGATGTGTGCAAAATGAGCCCAGTCGCATTGGCATTGTTCGCCGGGCAAAGTGCGTAGACGCAAGTAAGCCTCGGCTGGGGGGCGTGGGCGGTGCCTGGCGATTAGGTGGCGGAAGTGGTCGGGGCGACCGCCATAGCCACGCTCCACGACCATGGCGTGCAAGCGGCTGGCCGTGAGATTGGGGAACTGCTTTAAGGTTTGCTCGATGAAGGGCAGATAGGGGGTCACGCCCGAAGGGCGCTGTGCGGGAATGATGGGCGAGGCGCCGGCTTGAATGAGAACGCGGATGACGGTCTCGCGGTGCACGTTCAGTTGGGACGAGATGGTTCCCACCGGCCAGCGCTCGGCGTGATGGTAGCGCAGGATTTGCGCTGTCAGATCAAGGGTAATGGTCATGTAAATCGGCACTCCTTAAAGTTCGGTTCGAGGGGTGACGAAAGCGGGAGCCCAAAAAGCCCAGGCGCACAAAAACGGATACCGAACGACCACAGAAGTGGCACTGGTAGCTCTGATTTGCGCCGGCTTGCGGGGCTATTGCTTCGTCTGGTGGGAGTACATCAGCACAGGGCGGTGGTGGGCTACCCTGATGCGTCACTATTCGTTTACGCGCCCTCCATTGACCCTGGCGCCGGGCATGCGCATGACGGCCTTTGCGGCTGTCCTGGTAGCGCTTGGCAGCAGCACGCTGGGCGCAAGTTCTGGCCTGGCGCGAACAAGCGGCGCTGCAATAGCGCTGACCCCGGTCGCAGTGGCTGCAGATGCTTACAGCGCTACGGCAGCGGGCGCACAGAAAGAACCTGGGCGGCGGCTGAGTGTTTGGCATGGGCGTTCGCCCATGCGTGAAACCGACCTCTGGACAGCCACGCCCGCTTCGTGAAATACTACGCGCGCAACGTTGCTCTCCAGTAGGGCCTCGGGGCGCGGCAGTGGGTTGACCGGCTAAGTTATTGCCACTGTCGCGCCTGCTTCTTACACAGGCAAGGCGATTTTTACCGCAAAAGGCCAGAGCCCAATTTGTTTGCGATGTTCAACAAATCAAAGGGAAAAGCAGGCCTGAATTGGCGAAGTAGGGGCCTCAAATTACCTTGAATATCGGCGCTCCAGGGGGGGGCCTCCGGCGGCCTGGCAGGGGCCGATAAAAAGTGAAATCAAGCCCCAAAACCGGGCCCCTTAAACATCCAGCTTCAACACATGAAGGCCCGTTCAGGACCTTCTTGCACGGCATAGCGGGCACACCAAATCAACACAAGGGAAGTTCAAAGTAATCCGCGGACTCAGCGGCGAAAGGCGGCCGGAAGGTTGCCGACACCGGATTTACGAGGAAACCGACAGCCACTGACAGCTCACACGTATTCTGGACGGATTGCGCCGGACGGGCTGTGCGAGCCTGGCTTTTCATGGCATCCCCGGGACTGGCAAGAGCTCACTCGCTGCCTATATCGCGAATGTTCTCGACCGGCCACTGCTGACAAAACGCGTGTC
>CAIKVZ010000059.1 GCA_903830985.1 uncultured beta proteobacterium | reverse complement strand
TCGACTTCCAGTACCTCAGCCACCCGGATGACCTCGCCACCCTGGTCGAGGGAACGAAGCGCACGGCGGCGATTTTCAGCACCCCCACGTTCAAGCGCCTGATCAAGCGCGACCTGGTCACGGCGCACTGCAAGACCGACGACGACTGGGCCGAGTTCTGCCGAAACGTCGGCGGCACCAACTACCACCCGGTGGGCAGCTGCCGCATGGGACCGGGCGAGGACAGCGTGGTCGACGCCAGCCTGCGCGTGCACGGCGTGGAGGGCCTGCGCATCGTTGACAGTTCGATCTTCCCCAAGATCATGGGCGGCAACACCATGGCGCCGACCATCATGGTGGGCGAAAAAGCGGCCGACATGATTCGCCATGGCGGAAGAAACTGACATGGAACGCAACTCGGACCTCGTTCCTGTGACGCCTCTGGACTACCGCCGGTTGGCGCAGAAGAAGCTGCCGCGTTTTCTGTTCGACTACATCGACGGAGGCGCCAATGACGAGCGCACGCTGGCGGCGAATGTCGATGATTTCGCCAGGCTGCGCGTGCGCCAGCGGGTGCTGAAAAACGTCGACGGCATCGACACCGCGACGACTCTGGCCGGTGCGCCGGCCCGCATGCCGCTGATCCTCGCGCCGGTGGGCATGGCCGGCCTCTTCGCCCGTCGCGGCGAGCGGCTGGGGGTGCGCGCGGCCAACGCAGCGGGCTTGCCGTTCACCCTGTCGACGGTAGGCATCTGCGCGCTGGAGGAAGTGCGCGCCGCGTCGACCCAGCCGTTCTGGTTTCAGCTGTACATGATCCGCGACCGCAAGATCATCCGCGACCTGCTGGAGCGCGCCGCGGCGAATGGCTGCAACACCCTGGTTTTCACCGTTGACCTGCCGGTCGCCGGCATGCGCCATCGTGACACGCGCAACGGCATGCTCAGCAGCAGCTTGAAAGCCCGACTGGGCCGCGCCTGGCAATTGGGCAGCCGTCCCGGCTGGGTCTGGAACGTGGGCGTGAAAGGCAAGCCGCACAGCTTTGGCAACCTGGCCCACGTGGTCCCCGACCCCACGGATCTGGGCGCTTACCGCCGCTGGATCGACGCGCAATTTGATGCCTCGGTCACGTGGCAGGACATCGAGTGGTTGCGCAGCATCTGGAAGGGGAAACTGCTGTTGAAAGGCATTCAGGAAGTGGAGGACGGTCACAGCGCGGCGGGTGTGGGTGCCGACGGACTGATCGTCTCCAACCACGGCGGGCGTCAACTCGACAGCGTGGCCTCGAGCATCAGCAAGCTGGCAGCCATGACGGATGCTGTGGGCGGTCAACTGGAAGTCTTCATGGACGGCGGCGTGCGCAGCGGGCTCGACGTGTTCAAGGCCCTGGCCCTGGGCGCCAAGGGCGTGCTCATCGGCCGGCCCTGGGTCTGGGCGATGGCGGGTGCGGGCGAACAGGGCCTGAGCGACTTGCTGGCCAACCTCCACCAGGAACTGCGCGTCGCCATGGCCCTGGCGGGCGAGACACGCATTGCCGACATTGGTCGACACAACCTGGAGCCCCAGGCATGAAGACCATCGTTCTGGGCGCGGGCGCCATCGGCTGCTATGTCGGAGGTCGGCTCGCCGCTGCCGGCCAGCACGTCAGTCTGGTGGGCAGGCCACGCATTCTTGATGAACTGTCGGTGGTGGGCTTGCGCGTGAGCGATGCAAACGGCGTCGATGTGGTCATGCCGACGGCCCAGCTCCATCCCGCCACCGCGCTGTCCCAGGCCCTCACGCGCCTGGCGCTGCAGCCCGGGGAACCGGTGCTGGTGCTGGTCTGCACCAAGGCCACGGGCACGGCCGCGGCCGGCATTGAAATCGCCCAGACCTGCCCGGTGGGCACCGTCGTGATCTCGCTGCAAAACGGTGTGGACAACGCCGAGGTCCTGCAGGCCGCCGCACCGGCGGCCCAGGTGCTCTCGGGCATGGTGCCGTTCACCGTGGCTTGGGGCGGACACCACCACGTGGTTCAAGCCAGCAAGGGCACGCTACAGATCGCTCGCAGCCCGCAGAGCGAGATCTTTGCGCTGAGCCTGCGCGCTGCCGGACTGGCGGTCGAACTGCAGGACGACATGCAGCCGATGCTGTGGGGCAAGCTGCTGCTGAACCTGCTCAATCCGCTGAACGCCCTGGCCAATCTGCCGATACGCGCGCAACTGCTGCAGCGCGGCTACCGGCGCCTGCTGGCGGATCTGCAGATCGAAGCCTTGCAGGTATTGAAGGCCTCAGGCATTCGCCCGGCCCAGGTGGCCGCCGCGCCGCCGCGGCTGATCCCCTGGATCCTGCGCCTGCCCGACGGGTTTTTCACCCGCGTTGCCGCCGGCATGCTCAAGACCGACCCGGCCGCTCGCACTTCCATGTGCGAGGACTTGCACAACGGCCGCAGCACCGAGATCGACGCGCTCTGCGGTGCGGTGTTGCGCCTTGCCGCCAGCTGTGGCGCCAAGGCGCCGCGCCATCAGGCCCTGAGCGCCTTGATCAAAGGCTATCAACCGGGACAGGACTGGAGCGCCGAGCGCCTGGCGCAGGCGCTTGTACCCCAACCCAACGCGTGAATACAAAATGAACAAGGAAAACTCCCATGCAAGGTGACATCGTCTCATCCCTGATCCTGCCCCTGGGGCTGGCCTTCATCATGTTCGGCCTGGGCATTGGTCTGACCCTGGCCGACTTCGAGCGCGTGTTCCGCTACCCAAGGGCCTTCTCGGTCGGCGTGCTGTGCCACTTCGTTCTCCTGCCGCTGGTGGGCTTCGCCATCGTGTCGCTGTTCGGCGTCACCGGCGCCATGGCCGTCGGCTACATGCTGATTGCGGCCTGCCCGACCGGCGCCACCTCCAACCTGCTGACCTACCATGCGCGCGGCGATGTGGCACTGGCGGTGTCGTTCACCGCCTTCGCCGGGCTGGTGTCGATCGTGACCGTGCCGGCGATCGTCGGCTGGTCCTACATCCGATACATGGGCGCCGAGCAGGCCATCGCCTTCCCCTATATTTCGGTGATGGTGCAGATCTTTCTGGTCATGGGCCTGCCGGTGGCGCTGGGCATGCTGGTGCGGGCCCGGGCCCCGGCCTGGGTGGCGCGCTGGCAACCGCGTTTGAGCTTGGCAGGAACAGCGCTGTTTGTGCTGATCGTGATTGCCGCCGTCGCCAAGAACTGGATCGTCTTCAAGCAGCACGGGCTGGAGCTCGCGCCGCTGGTGCTCGCCATGAACCTGGTGATGATGCTGCTCGGCTTTGGCCTGGCGTTGCTGGCGCGCGCGCCGCTGCGCCAGGCGGCCACCGTGGCGATCGAGTCGTCGGTGCAGAACGGCGCCCTGGCCATCGTGCTGGCCTCCAGCGTGCTGGGCAACAACGAGATGATGCTGCCCGCCGCCGTCTACTCCGTGGTCATGTACGCGGGGGGCATCGCCTTCGTGTTCCTGATGCGCCGCCGTCTGCCACCCTTGAGCCTGGCCGAGAACGCCGCCGCCGTGGCGGCGATGCATTGAGCCCCCCCAAAAAGTGAACACCAAGGAACACGTCATGACCCAGTCCAAACGCAGCGACATCATCTCCAACAGCGCCAGCCCGATGATGAATTTGTTTCGCACCGGCTTGCTGCACGGCGCGGGCATCAGCGCCGAGCGCATCAAGACGCGTCCGCTGATCGCCATCGCCAACTCGCACACCGAGCTCACCACGGGACATTCGCACCTGAACCGCCTGGCGCAAAAGGTGCACGACGGCATCCTGGCGGCCGGCGGAGAATGCGCTGAATTCAACGTGCCGGCGCCCTGCGACGGTGTCGCCATGGCGCACGACGGCATGCGCTTTGTGCTGGCCCAGCGCGACCT
>CAIKVZ010000058.1 GCA_903830985.1 uncultured beta proteobacterium | reverse complement strand
TGGCAATTCCCAAGTACAACTCGCTGACAACCGATGCTCAACTGGCAGCCACCCAAGGCATCGCCGGCGCTTTGGGCTCGGCTTCCGCCAGTAATTATGCAATCCGCTCGGGTTTTTCGGCGAAGGGAATTGCGGTCTCGGATTGCACAAGCGTAGGCACTGCGCTGCAAGGTGGTTTGCCCTCCGGTTTCACCATCACTAGCGCAGCCGTAGCGGCCGGAGCCACTGCGTCATGCACGATCACTGGGGGAGGCTCCCAAACCGCGACCTTTGTCGCTAATGGCATAGCTTGAGCAGCGACCTGAAACCATCCGGACGGGCGCCCGTGCTGCATGGCGGTCTGTCCGTTTCTTAGGACAGACTTACTGCAGCCCTCGATGCATTTACCGTGCAAACCATGTGCGGCGGGATTCACTCTTGTCGAACTCATAGTCGTTATTGTTATCGTGGGAATCATGGCGGTATTTGCAGCGGAAAAAATGTACTCTCCGGCTGAAATGTCCCTGCCTTCCCAGGCACAGAAAATGGCACGCGACATCGACAGCGCGAAGACGCTGGCCTATACCTCCGGCAAACGCATGAGTCTTACAATTACCGAGGGGGCCAACGGAACCTATGCCGTGACTTGCGTCACGGCCCCCACGCCCTGCGACACCGATTTCAGCGTCACTCTGCAAAAGGGCGTAGTGCTGGCCGTGGTGTCCCCCACGCCCAATCCACTGCAGTTCAGCAGCTTGGGCCAGCCGAGCGCCGCCGCGAGCTATACCTTGATCTCTGGCAGTACCGAAACCATCTCCGTGGCGGCGCTGACCGGCGCTGTGACGGTGTCGCCATGAGATACCTTGGTCCTGCCCGTTCCGCCGCAGGCAATGGCTTCACCCTTGTTGAAACCCTCATGGTGATGGTGGTGCTGGGCATAGCCGCCGTCACCGTTGCCAAACTCTCCGGCAATCTCTTCTCGGGACAGACGGCGAACAGCAACGTCGTCGTCGGCGTGCAGCTAATGCAGGAGTGTGCGGAGAAGGTGCTAACCATTCGCCGAAAGACAGGCTACACCTTCGTCACGACTTCTGCCTGCAGTAACCCGGGCAACTATGGCGTCTTCGGCCTTCCCACGGTAACCCTCGCCCTCACGGGCGACCCTTCCCCGCCTAGTCCGATAACGGCTTGTACCGCCGCCAGCACGAGCTGCCTGGTCACGATCACCATCGCCACAGGCGGATCGAATATGACGGCCATTACGCTGAACTTGGCCAATTATCAAATATGACTGCGAAGCGCAAAGCGCCTGGCAAGCAAAAAAAGAACTGCGGCTTTACGCTGATCGAGTTCATTATTGTCATTGTGCTGCTCGGCCTCCTCGCGGCGGTCGGGTCGAACATGCTGTCCGACAGTTTCCGAACCACACGTATCGTCAATGCCGGCAACGCCAGCCAAGAACAGGCGCGCTACGTGCTGGAGCGGATCGCGCGCGAAATTCGCGAGATCAAGCATTGCCTCGGCAGCGCGTGTCTCACCGGCGCTGCCAGCACATTTTCCGGTTATTGCATCACGGCAATGACGACGTCGCAACTGGCGTTCTACAAGCGGGACGTCAGTAGCGCGTCCGCCGACGATACCACCGCCTGTGCGACAGGAAGCAACCAAAGAATCATCTACTATGATGGCAGCAGCACGGCGAGGCTGCAATCGGCACTGACGACCTCAGGCAGTGACCCGGTGCTGACAAGTTCGGTGGCACCGAGCGGCTTCAGTTTCAGTTATCTACAGGCTGATGGCAGCACGACGGCGACTGACAATACGGTCGTGCAATTTGTCAGTATCACTCTCACCGTCAGCGACGCAACCAGCGGACAGGCGATTTCGCAGCGCCTCACGGTGGCGCTCAGGAATTCCTGATGGAGCAAGCCATGAAAATTACTCTCCGGCCCTCACTGCGGCACCAGCGCGGTATTGCCGCCCTCATGGCGGTTATTTTTCTGATCACTGCCGTGATCTTTGCGCTGACCCAGTCGCTGAACATCTCGGGCACGACGAGCATCGACAACAATCAGCAGATGAACAGCACGGCAGCGCTTTTTCTGGCGGAAAGCGGGGTCGAAAACGCCCAGGCCGTGCTCCGGATAGCATCCATGGCGGGCACTTATTCCTACACCACCTGCACCGGCCTGATCAATCAATCGGTCAATCTGGGCCGGGGCTCTTTCACCTATACCGCCGCCGTGTCGGCACCGCCGACCTGCCCAGCCGGGTCCTGCACCAGCTGCACCGTGACGGCCAAGGGGACGGTAGACTCCTCCTCCCGCTACATTCAGGCGGTACTGGCCCCTAGCCCCGCCAACGGCGTGGCTGGTTATGGCAGCGTTTTTACGCTGTACCTCAATTCGCCGGTGGCCAATTCCTACGCTTTCACCAACATAGCGCTCAACCCGCAAAGCCAATGGGGCGGGGATACGGCCGTCGGCGCCTGTGCCAATGTTTCAACCGGCACCAGCATTACCAACTGTACCCAAGCCTGGAGTGTCGCAGGCCAGTACTACAACGATACTGCCGACCAGGGTGTCTTTGCTGCTGTGCCCAGCGCCGGTAATTACAGCATCACGACCACCCTTGCCAACCCGCGCAACTATGCGGTGGTCGGGATCATCTTCCGCCCGCTCGGCGGCTCGGTCTCCATGGACGGTTGGTACGGCCAAAAAAGTATTTCATGCACCACGTCCAGTTGCAATTTGACAGCTCCCCGGACGCAGCCGGCCACCTACTATTATTCTGCTACCACCTCACCGAATGCTACCGCCGTTTACAGCGGCAGCTTCGGTAGTCAGAGTGGTAATTTGGCTATTGCTTACGAGCAGGGTTACCTGCCCACTGGTTGGACCTGCAACGCCAATAACGGGACAAGTGCCAACTGGGCCACTGCGGCGAACGCAGATACCTTGATGTTCGGATTTGGTGGCAAGCCCTATACCAATGGAGCGCTGAATATGTTGAACGCCGTGAGCCTGAACGGTCAGAAGCTGTTTCGACAAGTCTTTATGGCCGGGGATCCGGTCGTTCAGGCCGGCTATATTACGAATTCCCAACTCTACTATGCCTACAACGACGGCTACTATTCCAGCACTGCTGGCGGAAGCAGCGGTGCAATCTTCACGGGAGGCGTGGGCGGCACTGTCCGGGGCTGCATCGGTGGTAGCACCAGTAGTTGCGGCCCCGCAATCAATGCGAGTTCATTAACTAGCGGGAACAATGGGACACGCTATGTCATTAGCGTGAAGGGCAGCACAAACTTCACATCGATCGGCGCGGGCAACAGCAATGCCGGAACCCTATTTACAAAGAGCGGCAATAACGGCAGTGGTACCGGAACGGTCATCGAAGCCGCATCTACTGCCACTGCCGCGGGTTCATTTGTTTCCGGGACAAGCTATGTCATTAGCGCGGTGGGCACCACAAACTTCACATTGATCGGCGGCGTCAACACCGCCGGAACCAAGTTCGTCGCGACCGGACCAGGTACTGGCAGTGGAATCGCATATCAGGCCGTTGCCTCCAGTTGTTCAGGTAGCGGGACAACTTTGCAAGTTTGCTCGGTCAACAGCGGAGCATTGAGAAAAGGTGACCTGCTTAGCGGCGGGTCCCTTTCAGCCAGTACCAACATCACAGCATTTGGCACGGGCACGGGCGGTGTAGGCACCTATACCGTCGATGTGTCCCAAAGCAGAAGCGACACCCCTGCCATCACGGCAGCCAGCAATGTACTGAGAGTTTCGGTGGTCACCGCGCTAAGCAACACCAGCAGCGGTGTATTGACTGACCAGGACAAAGTTATCTTGGCCAACAGTACTGTCTGTATATCGACAAGCCCCTGCACGCTGTCCTACACGACTTCCAGCGTGACCGGCGGTACAGCTGGCACAGGCACAACCGGCGACTATCTGCTGAGCGGAACTCAACAAATTGCAAGTGGCGGCGCTAACCAGACCAACCAACAATCCAACGGAACAAGTATCGCAGTCTTCAACGCAGGCGGAACGGCCCCAACGCCAGGTACGGCGCTGGCAGTTCCTTTGGGAACTGGTCGGTTTCTGCCCGACAGCTTCACCGGCTACATCAGCGGCACGACGCTCACCGTCACCGCGTCCACCCTAAACAATTTGAGCGTCGGCGACGCACTTTTCGGGAAGCAAATCGCACCCAATACCTTGATCACGACGAGGCTCACAGGAACCGGGAACAACGGAACCTATACCGTCAACAAAAACTACAGCACAGCAACGACAAGCGACACGATCATCGACCGGGCAACCGTGCTTGCTACCCCTACCCCTACGGCCACGAGCTTTGCCGTATCACGCGCACCGGAT
>CAIKVZ010000057.1 GCA_903830985.1 uncultured beta proteobacterium | reverse complement strand
CATGCGGCTGATCTCGCGTTCTTCTCATTCTTTGCGTGGCTGACATAGCGACGGACAAATCAGCCGCGCGGGGTCGCCTTTGATTTGAACCGGTGTTCAGCTTGAACGAACCGGGTCGTCAAGTCCAGCGCCTCAAGCCCTCAAGCATTTCACCCCAGCTCATTCCGTGCACAAGCAGTCACACCCCCGATTTCGGACCCACCGTCGGCGCAAGCCATGGGCTTGACCAGACCGATTTGCATGTCATTCTGGTCGTGTCATCACTTCCCGGGGACCTTCCATGCAAGTTCTCTCCCTTACCCTCAAGGGCTTTCGCGGCATCCGCAACGGGCTGAATCGCGAGCAGCTCAGTCTGGATTTCGAGCGCCTGGCCGACGGCGCGGAATTGGTCGCCATTGCCGGCGCCAACGGGCGCGGCAAGTCCACCGTCATGGACAACATGCACCCCTACCTCACCATGCCGTCGCGCGCCGCCGTGGCCGGACCGGGTGGTTTCTCCTTCTACGACCATGTCTTCCTGCCTGAGAGCGAAAAGGATCTGACCTGGGCGCATGAGGGTCGCAGCTATCGCTCGCAGGTCGTGATCCGCACGGAGGCACGGCGCCGTACCGAGGCTTTCCTTCATATGCTCGACGATGCCGGGCGCTGGCAGCCTATGGTGCTGGACGACGGCACGGTGTCCGACGGCAAGGTGGAAACTTATACGCGCTGCGTGGAACGCGTCTGCGGCAGCGCCGAGACCTTCTTCACCTCGGTGTTTTCGGCCCAGGGCAAGCGTCCTCTCAACAGTTACCGCAACGCAGAAATCAAGTCCTTGCTGGCCGACCTGCTGGGGCAGGACGAGGTTCTGGCCCTGGGTCAGAAAGCCGGAGAGACAGGCCGATTGCTCAAGGCCGGGTTGGGTCTCATCCGACAGGAACTGGAAGGCCTGAGCCTGGAGACGCAGAGGCTGCACAGCCAGCGCGGCCGCCTCGACGCAGCACACGCTCGTGTCGCTCAGAACCAGTCCATGCGCCAGGAGGCACAGCGGGGTCTCGAAACCGCCCAGGAACGCCACGCGCAAACCGTTGCCGAGCGCGAGCGCGCACAGGGCACGGAAATGCGCCGAACTCAGCTGCTGGCCGAACGCCAGGCGGTGGTTGACGCCAATCTGGAAGCTGACGGCGCGATGCAGGCGCAGGACGAGCGGGAACGAATTCGGCTGGGCCGGTTGGAACAGCGCCTGGCCGCGCGCGTGCAGCAGCAGCGCGCACGCCGTCAGACCCTGGAGCAGGCGCGTCAGCGCTGCCTGGACGGCCTTGCTGACGCCGACGCAGTATGGCGCGCTGCCAAACGCTTGCCGCTGGCCGAGCGCGTTCTGTCGCAGCGCATCCTGCGCAGCGAGGAATGTCGCCGGCAAACCCACAACCTGACGCAATCCCAGGGCGCGCAAAAGCTGGCCGAGCAGAAGCTCGCCGGTATCGAGCGAGAGGCCGGTCAGGCCGCGCTCCAGGCTGAAGCGCTCGCCCGCAGGTTTGGTTTGACCAGGGAAGTGCCCTGCGCCGGCTCCGATCTGCAAGGCCAGTGCCGCTTGCTGGGCGATGCCCACGAAGCCCAAGCCCTGGTGCCCAGCGCCCGGGGCAGGATCGCCCAACTGGCGCAAGAGAGGGTGCTGGCGCAGGGTGAAATCGACGAACTGCAAGGGCAGAGTCAAGCATTGGTCGGTGCGCCGCTGGCACTGCGATGGGCCGAACGCGTCGAACTTCGGGCACGAAAGCGCATGTCTCGGATGAGTAGCCTGTCGGCACAGGCACCAGGGTGCAGGCAGGCCGAAACCACGCTGGCAGAAGTCAATCAGGAACTGGCATCGGTGGGTCCAGGCACGGACGAAGCTACGCCCGACGAAGTGGCCGAACGCCAGCAGATCGGCGAAGCAAGGCGTG
>CAIKVZ010000056.1 GCA_903830985.1 uncultured beta proteobacterium | reverse complement strand
GTGCGCACCCAGGGAGAGACATTGCGCGCCACGGTCTCGATGTCCGACTGCAGCTGCGAGTCGTATTGCGTGTGGTAGGTCGCGTGGTCGCCGACGATGTTCAAAATGGGTGTCTTGCCCTTGCGCGCGTTGTGCAGATTCGCCAGGCCGTTGCCCAGCCCGCAGCCCAGGTGCAGCAGCGTGGCGGCGGGCTTGTCGGCCATGCGGCCATAGCCGTCGGCCGCACCCGTGGCCACGCCCTCGAACAGCGCCAGCACGGCGCGCATCTCGGGCACGGAATCGAGCGCCGCCACGAAGTGCATCTCGGAAGTGCCGGGGTTGGAAAAACAGGTGGTGATGCCGGCATTCACCAGGGTCTGGATCAGGGCGTTGGCGCCGTTGGACATGGGGTCTCCTTGTGGTTCTGTGGGGCCGAAGCTCAAGCGCCGCGGCCGGTGACGATGGAGCGAGCGGCAGCGCGTGCCGTCAGTATGCAGCCGGGCAGGAAGGTGCCTTCGAGGGAGCGTTTGCCGGACGCGCCGCCGCCGCCAAAGCCTGCCGCCTCGCCCACGCAGTACAGGCCCGGCAGGGACTGCCCGCCAGCATCCAGCACGCGGCTTTGCAGGTCGGTCTGCAGGCCGCCCAGGCTCTTGCGCGTGATCAGCTGCGTCTGTATCGCCATGAAGGGCCCCGCGCCGCGCAGCTGCAGCGGTGCCGGTTTGCAGGTGCGCATCTTGTCCGGACCCCAGTGCCGCGCGTGCTCGATGCGGCGCAGCTGCTCGTCGTTGTGCAGCTTGTCGCCCAGCGCAAAATTGGCGTCGAAGGCATCGGCGGTCTGCTGCAGGACTTCGGCTTTCACGTCGTTGCTGCCGGCCAGGGCGTTCATCTTGGCGGCAAGCCCGGCGAGCGTGTCGTCCACCAGGAAATGCCGGCTCTCGGCCACCATCTGACCCACCAGCCGGTGGTTGCCGAGCAGCGTTTCTTTCAGGAACATCAGCAGCTGGTGATCGCGGATGCGCTGGTTGTGTTCCGCGCCGGACAGGGCCATCTCCTTGATCGCGATGCGCCAGTTCAGCAAGTGCCAGACATAGGGTTTTTCCTGGGCCGCGACGCGCTGGCACAGCTCGTGGGTGTCAAAGCCGACGACCAGGGGAACGGGCCCGAGGCGTTCGCCGCGGTGGTTCAGCCACAGCGCCGACTTGCAGGGGATGAGCGACAGGCCATGGCCCTCAAAGTGCGGCTTGGGATGCGGCACGCCGGCGGCGTAGTTCCACATCTCGCCGGCATGCGTGATCTGTCCGCCCAGGCCCGCCACCAGATGGTGCAGCCGGCCATTGGCATAGGGGTGGGCGCCGTTGAGCATGGCCGCCGGCATGGGCCTGGAGGGTGGCCAGTTGGCGCGGGTTTCTTCCAGGCTGCCGTTGATGCCGCCCATGGCCAGCACCACCACGTCGGCGCGCAGTTGCACGCTCTGCCCGCTCGCATGGTCCAGCGCGCTGGCGCCCGTGACGACGCCATCGGTCGACTCCAATGCCAGCACCTCGTGCTCGTGCAGCACGGTCAGGCGGTTGCCGGTGTTGGCCTGGTGCATGAGTTCGATCATGCGGCGCGTGAGGCGCTGTGAAGTGCCCCAGACCACGTGGTAGCGCGGCAGCGTATTGCCATTGCCCTGCAGGCCGCGCTCCACCCAGTTCACCGCCGGCATGAAGGACAGTCCGCTGTCCACCAGCCAGTCGTAGACCTGGGCGCGCGAGTTCTCCACGTAGTAGCTGGCCCATTGCCGCGGCAGCACATCGTCCTCGCCCAATTCACCAAAGCGCAACCAGTCGCGCAGCGCGATCTCCGGCGAGTCCTTGAGCTTCATGCGACGCTGCACCGGGGTGTCGACCAGCGCCATGCCGCCAAAGGCCCACAGGGCCAGGCCACCGAATCGCTCGGGCGTGTCGCGGTCTACCAGCGTCACGCTTTGGCCTGCGCGCAGGCACTCGAGTGCCGTGACGATGCCGGCCAGGCCACCGCCGACGACCAGCACGTCGGATTGAAATGTTGTCGTTGTCATGGTGTTTCCTTTACGCGGTTCAATCCAGAATGGCGCCTTCGCACGCCGGGCGCACGTGCTTGCGGTAGGTGCGCATGAAGCCGTGCGGCACCGGGCGTTCAAAGGCGTGCCACAGCGCGCGCCGCGCTGCCAGCGTGGCCTCGTCCACATGCAGGGTCAGGGCGCAATTCGGTATGTCGATCTCCACCAGGTCGCCGTCTTCAATCAAAGCGATGGGTCCACCGGCACTGGCTTCCGGGCAGACATGGCCCACACAGGGGCCGGAGGTCGCGCCGGAAAAACGGCCGTCGGTGATCAGCGCGGTCTTTTTCAATCCCTTCATCTTCAGCGCCATGGTGGCGCCCAGCATCTCGGGCATGCCGGGCGCGCCCTGGGGGCCGAGGTAGCGCAGCACCACCACCTCGCCTTGGCGGATGCGGTCCTGGGCAATGGCCTTGAGCGCCTCTTCTTCCGAATTGAAACACACGGCCGGACCTTGGCATTGCAGCATGTCCTCGGACACGCCCGCCTGCTTGATGATGGCGCTGTCGGGGGCCAGATTGCCGCGCAGCACGGTGATGGCGGCGCTGGCGCGAAAAGCCTTTTCCAAAGGGGGAATGACCGTGTCGTTGAGCACACGCGCGGCGTCAATGCTGGTCTGCAGCGGCCGTCCCGTGACGGTCATGACGCTGGTGTCGAGGTGCGTTTGCAGCTGTTTAAGCACGGCCGGCATGCCACCGGCGACCCACAGGTCCTGCATGCCGTAGGGGCCATTCGGGCTGATGGCCAGCAGCGTGGGTACCTGGGCCGCGGCCTCGAAATCCGCCATGCCAAACGGCACTTCGGCAGCGTGGGCGATGGCCGGCAAATGCAGGGCGGTGTTGGTCGAGGCGCCGATCGCCATCGCAACGGCCACGGCGTTCTTGAAGGCCGCGGGAGTGAACATCTGGCGCGAATTCAGGCCCTCACGCACCATGGCGACGATGCGCTCGCCGGTGCGCCTTGCTGCGTCGAGCTTGTCGGCGTGCCAGCCCGGGATGTTGCTGGTGCCGGGCAGGCACAGACCAAAGGCCTCGGCCAGACACTGGAAGCTGTTCGCCGTCCCCATGATCTCGCAGGCGCCGCAGGTGGAGCAGGTGGCCGTCTTGGCCAGCAATTGCATGTTGTCCGCGTAGTCGCCATGATCGATGGAGCTGCGGTTTCCCACGGTGTTGCGGATGTCCATCTGGCCGGGACCGCCAGACAGGTAAATCACCGGCAGATCGAGCCGCGCCGCTGCCATCATCATGGCCGGGTTGATTTTGTCGCAGCCGGCGATCATCACCACGCCGTCGTAGGGCTGGGAGCGGATATGCGTCTCGACGCTGTCGGCGATGAGGTCGCGCTGGGCCAGCACAAAGCGCATGCCGTCGTG
>CAIKVZ010000055.1 GCA_903830985.1 uncultured beta proteobacterium | reverse complement strand
TTCGCCGTGTAAAAGCGATTCCTGCCCCACAGATGGTTCATCATCAATTGAAGCTTGTGCAACTGCAGCTCGGCCAGTTGCTCACGCGGCAGGGTTTCCGTCGCCTCGTTGAAGTAGCTCATGTGACAGTCACCTGGTTGGAGTGCAGACGCTTAGCCGTCTATTTTTTTTTCGGGGCCTGTCGCTGCAGCAACGCAGTCCATCAGTCGGGCGCTGCCCAAAGGCGTTCGACCATGCGCCTGGCCAGCACGGGCGCCACGGCACGCCGGTAGAGCACGTCGACCAGCGTGGTGTGCATCGCGCCGGCCGCCAACTCGGTCTGCGCCACGATCGTCTGCAGGCTGTCTGCATCCAATAGACGGCCGGTGAGTTGCTCCAGACCCTGCACCGCCAGTGGCCGCGACGACACCCCTGTGCAGGCGATGCGCAGCGCAGCAAGCCGGCCCTGGTCCCGCTTCAGTGCCACGGCCACGCCCGCCAGCGGGAAATCGATGGCACCGCGCACCTGGACTTTCTCGTAGGCGCTGGACCATCCATCGGACAGCGGCACCCGTATGGTCGTGATCATTTCATCGTCGGCCATCGTCAGCCAGGCCATGCCGTCGTCCTGGTACAGATCTGCCACAGGAATACTCCGGCTGCCGTTCGGACTCAGGATCTCGACTTGCGCGTTCAGCACGATCAAGGCCGGCGCCACATCTCCGCTGAACGCCGCATAGCAGCGCTTGGACTTCTTGGCGACGCGACAGCCTTCGCCGAGCAACTTCATGCAGTAGTTGTTGCCCTGCCGCCAGGGTTCGCTCTGGTTGTAGTAGACACAGCGTGTGTCGAGGCAGAGATTTCCACCCAGGGTGGCTGCGACCCGGTGGGTCGGTCCCGCCACGGCTTGCGCTGCCTGAGCCAGCGCCGCAAACTGCAGGCGCACCGCTGGATGCGCAGCAATCTTGGCCAAGGTGGCACCGGCTCCGATGTGCAGTCCATCGCTTCGGAGTTCGATGTCGGTGAAGTCAGCGACACCGCCCAGATCGATCAGCACCTTGGCCTGGACCAGGCCGCGGCGCAGATTGGGCAGCAGATCGGTGCCACCAGCGACAAAGCGGCTCGTTGGATGGCCCGCGCGCAGCCGTACCGCGTCCTGGGCCGTCGCCGGTCGCAGCAGTTGGAAGTCGGGAAGGGAGTTCATCAGAGGCTCTCCACAGAAGTGGCTGCAGCATTGGCGCGCGCGTCCTGCAGCGCAGTGAAGACACGGCTCGGCGTAATGGGCAGCACCTTGACCCGCACACCGGTGGCATCCTCCACCGCGGCGGCGACCGCCGACATGATGCCGGAGAGTGGCCCCTCGCTCGCCTCCTTGGCGCCGAAAGGACCATTCGGATCCATGCTTTCGACGATGTGAACCTCGATGTCGGGCGATTCGATAATGGTTGGAACACGGTAGTCCAGCATGTTGGCGGCCATGTGCCGACCCTTGACGTACACCGTTTCCTCGCACAGGGTCTGGCCCATCCCCATCCAGATCGCACCCTGAACCTGGCCTTCAACCGACATCGGGTTGATCGCTCGGCCGCAGTCGATCGCCGCCCAGACACGGTCGATGGTGACGCGGCCGAGATCGAGGTCAACGCTGACCTCCACGGCTTGCGCCACATAGGAGAAGCCCATGGTCGATCCCACCGCACCGCCACGCTGCTTTCCACCCTGGAATTCCGGCGGACAGGTGTATGTGCCTTTGACGCTCAGGGTGCCTGTTGCGACCAGCGCTTCCTCGACAACTTCAGAGAAGGAAATCTGCTGTGTCGGATCGCTCGTGACGGCGGCGGCCTCGCCCAGCCACTGGACCTCCGATGCGTCAACCTTGAGGCGCCGCGCCGCCGCAGTGACGAGCAGCCGCTTGAGGTTCTCTGCCGCGTCCACCGCAGCGTTGCCCACCATGAAGGTGACGCGCGACGAGTAGGAACCGTTGTCCTTGGGTGTGATGGCCGAATCGTTGGCGATCACCCGGATGCGGTGGTAGCCGATGCCGAGGATCTCGGCCACCACCTGGGTGATGATGGTCGACGACCCCTGGCCGATGTCCGAAGCGCCGGTGAGGATGGTCACCGCGGCATCGAAGTCGAGTTTCAGAACGATCACCGCGTGCGGCTCACCGGACCAGTGCACAGGTTTGGCTGAACCGCTGACAAAATGCGAGCAGGCCATGCCCAGGCCACGGCCCTTGCCCAGCTTGCCCTTGCGGGCACGCCAATCGCTGGCCTTCTCAACCCAGTCCAGGCAGGCTGGCAAACCATAGGACATGACCTTGAGCCCGTTGATCGTTTCCGTCGGTGCCTGCAGCAGGTTGCGTCGGCGTACCGCCATGGGATCCAGCCCAAGCTCTGCGGCCATGGTGTCGAGCAGGGACTCGAAAGCAAAGCGGATGTTCACCGTGCCGTGGCCGCGCATGGCGCCACAGGCCGGCGTATTGGCGTACACGCGGTAACCGTCGTACTTCACCGCGGGAATGTCATACAGGCCGTTGAGCAGGGCGCCGGAATACAGGATGCTCACCAGCCCGTAGCCGCCATAGGCGCCGCCGCGCTGTATCACTTCGGCCTGGCAGGCGGTGATGCGACCGTCAAGCATCAGGCCCAGCTTCACACGGATATGGCTTTCCGGGCGGCCGCGGTGCGCCAGGAAGGTCTCCTCGCGCGTCTGCAGCAGGCGCACTGTGCCGCGCGCCGCGCGCGCCAGCAGGCCACAGATGATCTCGAAGTTGAGGCACTCGGTGCGATGCCCAAAGCCG
This sequence comes from uncultured beta proteobacterium, assembly GCA_903830985.1. Taxonomy (GTDB): domain Bacteria; phylum Pseudomonadota; class Gammaproteobacteria; order Burkholderiales; family Burkholderiaceae_C; genus CAIKVZ01. The sequence continues at coordinate 69,464 of CAIKVZ010000055.1, read as the reverse complement.
CCGCCGCTGAACGGCTTGATGACGCGGATATGCGCCGCTTCCATCTTCATGCAGCGTGCCAGCGTGAGGTGCACGTAATACGGCACCTGGGTCACCGACCACATCGTCAGGTGACCGCGCTCCTGGTCCCAACTGGCGAGCGCGGCATTGGGCTCCATCATGGCGTGATGCACCTCGGCGCACTCGTAACTGTCCTCGCGCACCAGTTCGGCCGCGGCGAACCCGCCGGCCACGTCGCCAAATTCGTTGTGCACCTGGCGCTCGATGTTGCCCGTCTTGTTTTCATGCAGCAGCACCGCATCCGCCTGGCGCGCGTCGGCCGCGCTGAAGTAAGCCGGCAACTCACGCACCCGCAGGCGGATAAGGGAAATGGCGAGTTTGGCGGTGGCGTCATCAATGGCCGCGACCGCCGCGATCGGGTCGCCGATATAGCGCACTTTTTCGCGTGCCAGGGGGTATTCGTTTTGCGCGATCGGAATGACACCGTAGGTCATGTCACAGGCGTCGCCGGTGATGACCGCGTGCACGCCGGGAACGGCCAGGGCCTGCGAGATATCGACCTCCAGCAGTTCGGCGTGGGCGTAGGGACTGCGCAGCAGCATGCCGACAAGGGCATTGGTGGCGGGCAGATCGGCGGTGTAGCGTGCGCTCCCTGTGACCTTCTCGACACCATCCACGAAGGGCAGCCGGGCACCGATGCCATGGGGCTCTTCCCTGGTTTCGATGCAGAGGTTCTGGCGTTGCGGGGCGTTCATGCCGACACCCCGGCACGCGCAGCGGCTTCAACGGATTCGATGATCTTGACGTAACCGGTACAACGGCACAGGTTGCCGGCCAGCGCCGCGCGGATGGCCTCACGCTCGGGCTGCGGGTTTTTGCGCAGCAGGGCTTCGGCCGCCATGATCATGCCGGGTGTGCAGAAGCCGCACTGCGTGCCCAGGCGTTCGTGGAAAGCGCGCTGCAGGTGCGACAAATTTCCCGCGCTGGCCAGACCTTCAATGGTTTCGATGCGTCTGCCGGCGACGCTGTGCGCCAGGGTGCAGCAGGCCAGGCGTGGCTCGTCGTCCACGAGCACGGTGCAGGCGCCGCATTCGCCGCCGTCGCAGCCCTGTTTCGTGCCGGTGAGGGACAGGCTTTCGCGCAGATACGCCATCAACAGCGTGTTCTCGGCGACCGCATCCTCGCACCAGCGCCCGTTGACCCAGATGCCAAGTATTCGTTTCATCAAGACTTCTCCTGTGTATTCATAGCGCCGCAGTGACTGCCTTGTCAGGCCGCTTTGAGCGCCTTCAGGTGCTCGTATTTCTTCTGCAGTTCGTCCTTGCTTTCCCGGTGCGCCGGGTCGGCCACACAGGCCGCCACCGGACAGACCTTGACGCACTGGGATACCGCGTGGTGTCCGACGCATTCGGTACACAGTGCAGGATCGATGTAGAAAATATCCTCGCCGACGGTGATGGCCTTGTTCGGACAGGCCTTCAGACACACGTCGCAGGCAATGCACAGGTCGTTGATGATGAGTGCCATGGGTTTCTCCCTTGATGGAATTGGAATTGGATTCGAGTGAGCTTGCGCCGCGCGGTGGGCGCGCTATTCCTGGCTCATGGGCGGATCGGGATCGTCCAGCGCGCGCGCGTCCTCGGGCGTGCAATCGGCCAGACAGGCCTCCAGCCAGACGATGTGTTCGCGCTCTTCTTCGGCGAACTCCCGCGCCAGGGCCACAACGTCGGCGGCCCGCGCCGTGTCGGCAATGTCCGCATAGAACTGCGTGGCGCGGCGCTCGTGCTCGAGGGCCAGCAGCACGGCTTCGCGCACCGACAACTGGTAATGGACCCGGCCGCTGTCGATCGTCTCCGGGCCCTCGCTGTTGCGCCAGCTGAAGTCCCAGGGGGCGTAATGCGGCAGCGCCACGCCCTGGCACAGCTGGGTGAGCTCGACCAGGTGTTTTTTCTCGGCGACTTCCAGCCGGCGAAAGATGGCGGCCACCGCGGTCTTGCGGTGCGTCTGCATCTGGTCTGCCAGTTCGCCATAGCGCTCGGCCGCTTCGGTCTCCATGGCCAGCGCGTGCGCCAGCAGATCGGCCACGGTTTGCACCACGGCGCCGTGCGCGAGAGAGGGGCTCATAGCAGAAACCTCGATTCCAGATCGGCGACGGACCCCGCGGCGCGTTCGAACTCGGGCCGAAACGCCGCTCGGGCGCCTTTGAACAGCACCTTGCCGACATTGAAGCCGTCGTCGGTCATCAGGCGTCGCGCCGCGCGCGCGGCGTCGTCCGTGCAGTCGACCACGGCGGTGCGCACGATGTCGCGCCAATCGGCCTGCTCAGGGCGGAAGGTGACGCAGGGGCTGAGCACCTGCACCAGGGAAAAACCGGGGTGGCGTATCGCTTCGACGATGATCTGCGCCATGTTGATGGGGTCGCTGCTGGAGACCCGGGCGATGAAGTTGGCGCCCGATGCCAGTCCCACCACCAGCGGCTGGAACGGGTTGACTCCGGTGCCGTGCGGTGTCAGCTTGCTGCCTTCCCAGTCCGGCGCCGTGGTCGGCGAGGCCTGGCCTTTGGTCATGCCATAGACCTGGTTGTCCATGACGATGTAGGTCAGGTCGACGTTGCGCCGGCAGGCGTGCATGAAGTGGTTGCCCCCGATGGAAAAACCGTCGCCGTCCCCGCCCGTCACCAGCACCGTGAGCTCGGGTCGGGCCAGCTTCAGACCGGTGGCCACCGGCAGGGCGCGGCCGTGCACGCCGTGAAAACCATAGACGCTGGTGTAGGCGGGAATGCGCGAGGAGCAGCCGATGCCCGAGACGATGGCGACGTTTTCCGGCGCCAGCGCGAGTTCGGCCAGGGCGCGGGTGATGGCGTTGAGCACCGTGTAGTCACCGCAGCCCGGGCACCAGATCGGTTTGAGCTCGGACTTGTAGTCCTTTGCCTTGTACTTGTGCAGCACAGCGTCCATCACAGCCTCCAGCCATTGAGTTGTTCAAGAATGCGGGCCGGGCCGAACGCCAGCGGGCCCGCCTGGTGCAGCGACACGGTGTCGCGCGGCAGTTCGTAGAAGGCCCGCAGCATGCGATAGAACTGGCCGCTGTGCGACTGTTCAACCACCAGGGCGCGCGTGATCCCCGCCAACGCCGCGGCCATCTTCTCGGGCTGGACCGGTGCGATCAGCCGCACCGAAATCAGCCGCGCCTTGCCGCCCGCCGCGGAGAAGCGCTGCAAGGCCTCGCGCGCCGGCCCGCTGGAAGAACCCCAGGTGATGATGGCCATGTCGCCCGGACCCGCCTCGGTGTCAAGGATGTCGGCCCAGGCGCTGCCGTAGTCGAACTGGCTCAGCTTGCGGCTGCGCTTGTCCATCTGCGCCACATGGTCGCTGGCCTGGGACGAAGGCGTGCCGAACTCGTTGTGCTCCAGTCCATCGGCGGTGTGCGCCAGGCTGGCCGTGCCGGGGATGGCCATGGGTGAAACGCCTGAGGCCGTCACGGCGTAGCGCTTGTAGCGCTCACCGGCGACGCCGGCTTGCGCCTTGAGGCGCTGCCCGTCAAAGACCAGATCCCCTGGCTGCGGCAGGATGGCGCGCGACTGTCCCATGGCCTGATCGGTGAGCACGATGGTCGGGGTCTGCATGGCCTCTGCCAGGTGCACCGCCCATTGGCAGGTAAACAGGCAGTCGGCGACAGAGTTGGCCGCCAGCACGACATGTGGTGCGTCGCCGTGCATGCCGTAGACGGCGATGTTCAGGTCGCTTTGCTCGGACTTGGTGGCAATCCCGGTCGAGGGTCCGACGCGCATGACATCGACCACCACGATCGGCACCTCGGCAGCGACGGCCAATCCCAGCGATTCAACCATCAACGACAGGCCCGGACCCGAAGTGGCTGTCATCGCCGCTACGCCGCCCCAGGAGGCGCCAATGATCTGGTTGATGGAAGCCAGTTCGTCTTCCGCCTGAACCAACACGCCGCCCACTTTGGCCAGCGACGGCGCCAGCCATTCGAGCACTTCGGTCGCCGGGGTGATCGGGTAGGCCGCGACAAAGCGCACGCCACCGCGGATGATGCCCAGACCTGCGGCCTCGTTGCCGGTGATGCTCCAGCGTGGTGCCGCGGGTGCCAGCACCGCCGGCAGGCGGGGGATCTGCGGCAACGCGGCGGCCGCGGCAAAGCCGGCCGCAAAGGCTGCCATGCTGGCGTCAATGGCGCCTTGTCCCTTGCGCCCCAGATGCTGCTGCACCACCGATTGCATGGCGTGGCTGGGCAGGCCGATCATGGCGGCGATGGCGCCCAGCGCCACCATGTTGGGTCGACCGTTTTCTATGCCCGCGGCGATCTGCGTCAAGGGCAGGGCGGCTTCGCGCGGCCGACCACCGAGCAAGGCGGTGGGGGCCGGTCCGTGCTCCGGGTCGCCGACGATGAGGCTGCTTTGGATGAGCGGTATCTCGGCGCTGAAGCGTCCGATATTGTCCCAGTCGATGGCCAGCAACAGGTGGAAGCTGTCGTCGTGCGACATGATGGGTGTGGTGGCAAAGCGCAGCATGGTGGCGGCTTCGCCACCGCGAATCTGCGGACCCGACGAGCGGCTCATCAACGCGTACCAGCCGGCCCGGGCGGCGGCTTCGAGCAGCAGGGAGCCGGCGGTGACGACACCAGCGCCCCCGCTGCCGGCAATCACCAGTGACACGCTGTGTACTGTCATCGATTCATTCCTTTTCAGTGAAGCCTGACGCTGCTCCGGCAGGCCGCGGGCAGCGTCGTCAGGCACAGTGAAACTCCCCTCATTTCACGGTGTCCGGTGTTTTCAGTCTAGACCTGATGGCCCGCGCTGCGAAGTGGCGTTTTCATTTTGTGTGCGATGATTGCGCAAAATGCGCGACGATCGCGCAGCCAGTGAAACTCCGGGACGAATCAAATCATGAGCATCGCCAAAGCGGATCTGATCGAAGGCATGGCCAAAGGCCTGGCGGTGCTGGAGAGCTTTGACACCGAGCGGCAGCGGCTCAACGCCACGCTCACGGCCGGTCGCACCGGATTGACGCGCGCTGCGGCACGCCGTCACCTGCTGACCCTGGCGCACCTGGGTTACCTGGAAACCGATGGCAGCTACTACTGGTTGTCGAGCAAGGTGCTGCGCTTCTCGGGCAATTACTTTGCCTCGGCCCGGCTGCCGCGCGCGCTGCAGCCGACGCTGGACCGCCTCTCGATTCAGGCGCAGGAATCGTTTTCCGCCGTGGTGCTGGACGGCGACGAAGTGGTCATCGTGGCGCGCAGCGGCAACGACCGTAGCCCTGGCACCATCGGCGCCGGCCGTGTCATCGCCTACGGTCTTCACATGGGCGCCAGGCTGCCGGCACACGCCACGTCCACCGGGCGCGTCTTGCTCGCGGCCAAGGCCAAGAAGTCATTCAACGAGTGGATGCAGGGGCGCCACCTGCAGCGCATCACGCCCTTCACCACAGTGGACGTGCGCGGCTTTCGCGGCGTCATCGAGCAGGTGCGCAAGCAGGACTTTTGCATCGTCAACGAGGAGCACGAACTCGGCGTGCAGGCGCTCGCCGTGCCCTTGCGCAACAGCCGTGGCCTGACGGTGGCGGCGTTGAATGTGGTGGCGTCGCACAACCGGGTCTCGGCCTCCGAAATGCAGCGCAGTCTGCTGCCGCTGCTGCTCGAGGCGGCGCGGGATTTGAGCCCGCTGCTGTAGCCGTCTGCCTATTTGTTGTATTGCTGCAGCAGTGCCCGGGCGGACTCCAGCGGCGGCTGGCCGTCGATGCCCTTGGCCGCCACGCCTTCGGTCGCAATGAAACCCTGTCTTGCAAGCCGATCTCTACGGGTTTGTCCCTGTCGTAAACGTCTTTCTGTTTACTGAACACGGTCACAATCCGAGAGCTACTGCCAATAAGGCCTGCCAGTCGCCGTTTTCGTTGCCAGAAGATGGAGATCGGTCCAACAGGGGGTGATCTGCCTCGTTCGGGCGCCAGCGCTTTGTATAGCGAGCGCTTGTTTTTGCCCGCTTCGATGGGCGCGGATGTGCACCGCGTTGTTGCCAAGCTAATTGATGGACCTCAGAATGAATGCGAAAACCCTGGAATCGTTATCGCTGGATGAATGGGATTCCCGAGTGGGTCGCGTTTGCGGTGTGTTCCGCACGCAGAATGCATCGCGCCAGGTTCAAGGGGCGGTGTCGATCAAGTCATTGCTCGGCCTGGATATTGCCACGGTCTGCGTCAGTTCTTCCACCATCACCCGAAGCCGCAGGGACACCGAACTCGACGGGGCGTCGCACTATTTTTTGCTGGCTCAGAAGGCCGCGTCTTCGCACATCTTTCACAATGACCGCCATGCCCACCTGCAGGCGGGTGATATGTTGATGCTTGACGCTTCCTGCGAAAGCCAATTCACGTTTGTCGAGGACGGACCGCGGGCGTCCGACGTATCGGAGCAAATCTCAGTTCACATTCCGCGGCATTTGCTGGAGACCCGATTCCCCAAGGCACGTGTCGGTGAAAAAATTCCGGCCGACTCGGAGTTGGCCAAATGCGCATGGCAGCAGCTCACGGCAATGCAAGACCTCTCCAACTTGCTGGAACATCCGTCGATGAATACGGAACAGTTCCAGACCATGTTTGTCAGAACCCTGATGCACGTATTTACCGATGCCAGACACCAGGACCGGTTCATACGCGTGCTGATGCATCTTTTGAAAGACGGCGATGGGGGCATTCAGGATGTCGAGTACCTGGCACGCCTGAGTTGTAGTTCGCGACGAACTTTTTTTCGAATCTTCGAAAGAAGCGAGATCTCGTTTGTCGAACTGCTCCAGTACATCCGTTTGCTGAAGTTCCTGAAGCTGTCCAATGGCGCGAATGCCGGCCTGCATAGGGCATCCATCAGTCAAATGGTCTACGACTCAGGCTTTCGGGATATCTCCAATTTCAACCATTTGTTCAAGGCGACCTTCGGGGTGAGTCCGAAGACGATCATGAATACCAGGGATTTCTGACGTGCTTTGCTGCGCGCCGGGCCTTGTTTGGGATTGGCACGATTTACCAAGACCGCGCAGCCACGCCTGGCTAGCATCGCAGTCAATATCGTGCGGTTGAGACTTCGCGCAGCCGGCCTGTGCTGAACGTGACGTTCGAAATCGGTTTCCAGTTGGCTTGACTTCCCTGAATACGGAGCTACGCAATGATTTTTTCGTTTCCCAATCGTCTGGGCTCGGGCTGCCTGGCAAAGTGGCTGTTGTGCGGCCTGGCCGTCGGTGCTGCGTGCTCTGTGGCTCGGGCCGAGTTGGCGCTGGAGCAACTGACGACCGAGAAAATGGCCCCGGCCAATTCAAGCCGGCTGTACCTTGTGGATCCCGCGATGGGGCATATTGTGGACGGGCGCCTGCATGTGATCGACGGCGTGCAGATGCGCTACCTGGGAATGCTTGGCACCGGATTTGCGGGAACGACGGTTCTGTCGCGCGACCGCAAGACAGTGTTCGTCGCGACGACCTACCACAGCCGACTGCAAAGGGGCGCCCGAACCGACCTGGTCGAGGTGTATGGCAGCGATGACCTGGTGTTCCAGCACGAAATTGATATTCCCGCAAAGCATGTGCAAGGCCTGCAAACCCGGGCCTTGCTGGCGACCAGCGCCGACGACAAATTCCTGCTGGTGCAAAACGCCACCCCAGCGACCTCGGTCAGCATCGTCGACGTGTCGGCGAAGCGCTTTCTGGGCGAGATCCCGACGCCCGGCTGCTATGGCGTCTTGCCCTGGCCGGATCAGCCGCGGCGGTTCTCGTCCGTGTGCGGCGACGGCAAGCTGGCCAGCTACGACTTCGACGGTAACGGAGCATTGGCTGCAAGCGGCATGAGCCAGCCATTTTTTGATCCCGATCAGGATCCGGTGTTCATGTACTACGAGTTGCTCGGCACGCAGCTCACCCTCGTTTCCTACCACGGGCAGGTCCATCAGATCGGCCTGTCGGGGACGCAGGCGGAGTTTTCCAAACCCTGGAGTCTGCTGAGCGCCAGTGAGGCCAAGCGCGGCTGGCGCCCGGGTGGCCTGCAGCTGTTTGCGATCGATCCGCGCACCGATCGTTTGTACGTCGGCATGCACGATCACGGCGCCGAGGGGACGCACAAGAATCCTGCCAAGGAGATCTGGGTGTACGACTTGAAGACCCATCGCCGTGTGGCACGAATGACGGGTTACAGCGCCGTGGCCATGATCATTTCCCGCACCGGCGAGCCCAGAATGTATGTCCTCAATGGAACGGATAACCGCATCGTTTCCCTGGACCTGCGCGCCACCAAGCCACCAGCAAAACCGCTTGCGCGTTCGGAACCCTTTGGCGAAACACCCGTGTTTCTGGAGTTGCATTGATGCAGCCATGGTTCTCCGCAGCATTGGCGCCGATCGACCCGGTATTCGGTCACGCGGCAGCGGCCATCGTGGCATCGATTCTGGCCATCGCCGGGCTGGAAAAACTGCGCCAGCCCGAAATGTTTCGCGACAGCGTGGACAACTACCAGATTCTCCCCGCCGGCGCCGTGCCCTGGGTGGCGCGCGGCCTGCCATTGATGGAACTGCTGGCGGGCCTGCTGCTGCTGCCGACGGCGACGCGTACCGCCGGCGCGGCGCTGGCCTGTGCCCATTTGCTGCTTGTGACGCTGGCGGTGATGGTGAATATGCTGCGTGGGCGCGAGCGCATTGATTGTGGCTGCGGCGGTGACTTGCACACCAGCTTGAGCGCCGGCTTGGTCATGCGCAATGCAATTTTGGTGCTGTTGACCTTTGTCGCCGCTGCGCCGACCTCGGCGCGCAACCCGGTCTGGCTGGACCTGGCGGCTGTCGGTTTTGCCACGCTGTTTGGCTTGGGCCTGTATTACGTCGTGAATCTGCTGCTGAGCCAGCAATCGCGTTTGACTGACTTGAGGAATTCGCCATGAATGACGCTTTGATGGTTTCCAACATTCTGTTGTGGGTCGCCGTGTTGGCCTTGCTGGTGGTCGTGATAGCGCTGTCGCGGCAAATCGGAATCTTGTACGAGCGCATTGCGCCCATGGGCGCACTGATGATGGACAGCGGCCCCAAGGTCGGTGACCTGGCTCCGGTGTTTCAGCTCGCCAAGCTGTCCGGCGGCGCCATCGCGCTGGGCGCGCCCGGGCCGTGCGCCACCCTGATCTTTTTTCTTTCCCCGACCTGTCCTGTGTGCAAAAAGCTGCTGCCGATTCTCAAATCGGTTCGGGCCGCTGAAGGCGAGTCGCTGGAAATCGTATTGGCCTCGGATGGCAACCAACCCGATCACGACGAGTTCCGTCGCCGCGCCGACCTGATCAGTTTTCCCTACGTGCTGTCGGCCGAGCTTGGCATGGCCTACCGCGTGAGCAAGCTGCCCTACGCCGTGTTGATCGACGAGGCCGGGCGGGTACGCGCCAAGGGCCTGGTGAACTCGCGCGAGCAACTCGACAGCCTGTTCGCGGCGCGCGAACTGGGCGTGGCCTCGGTGCAGGAATACTTGGATACGTCGCGTTTCGCTAAGGAGAATTCATGATGCGTTTGTTCGATTTCGTCGATCGCCTGGTCGAGGGCCGATCGCGCGCCCTGGCCAGCCACACTTCGCGGCGCAGCGCGCTGGCACGCATCGGAAAGCTGTTCCTCAGCGGCGCAGTGGCCTTGCCGGTATTGCCGTTTGACCGTACGTCCCAGGCGCACGCCGAAGGGCAGCCGCAAACCGACGCCGCAGCCGGGAAAAAGAAGGAAGCCACGGGGACAGATTGCGACTACTGGCGCTACTGCTCGGTCGACGGCTTCCTGTGCTCCTGCTGCGGCGGCAGTGCGACCAGTTGCCCGCCGGGGACCACGGCTTCGAAAGTCTCCTGGGTTGGCACCTGCCACAACCCCAAGGATGGGCTGGACTATCTGGTCAGCTATACCGACTGTTGCGGTCGAACGAGTTGCGGGCGTTGCTTCTGCAACAACAATCAGGGCGATCGTCCTGGCTATCGCATGGGTGTGCACAACGACGTGAATTGGTGCATGGCCAACGACAGCTCGGTCTACCACTGCACGGTTTCATTCATCGTGGGCGTTGCCGAGAAGTGACACCACGGGCGCTGTCTTTTGGCGTTCTTTTGGCGCTGGCAACGGAGCTCGCCGCGGCCTCGGATGCAACGGTGCCGCAAGGCCTGGCAACGTTCAATCGGCAATGCATTGCCTGTCACCAGAGCGGCGGCAAGGGATTGGTGGGTTTGGCGCCCGCATTGGCTGGCACGCTCGCGAACCTGCTTGCCATGGAGGACGGCCGGCGCTATGTCACGCAGGTGCTGATTCACGGTCTGAGTGGACGCATCGTCTCGCAAGGGCAGGTCTTCGTTGGCGCCATGCCAACGCAGTTGCCAATGTCGGACGACGAACTCGCTGGCGTTGCGAATTATCTGGCGCAAGATTTGAATGGCGCGGCGCAACCGCTGTTTTCCGGCGCCGACTTTGTGCAGGCACGGGCTGCCGTGACGACGCACAAGCAATTGCGTGAGCTCCGTGAGCGTTTGCCCAGATGATTTTCCAACGTCGGAGTTGGCTGGCGCGGCTCGTGGCGCTCGCGGTACTTGCGGGTCTGGCCAGCGCAGCGAGCGCGCAGGCCGCAGTGCAGACCCTCGCACGCCTGAATTTCATCCAGCATTGCTCCGGCTGCCACGGACGCGACGGTAGCGGCGCTCCGAGCAAGGGCGTGCCGTCGATGCGCGGCGCGCTGGGAGATTTCCTCATGCTCAAGGGCGGGCGTGAATTCATTGTTCAAGTGCCGGGGGTGATGAATTCGCCCCTGGGCGACAGCGACATTGCCACGCTGATGAACTGGTTGTTGCCGCTGGTGTCGGCGCCGACCATGCCAAGGGATTTCGTTCCCTACAACGCCGACGAAATTGCCCGCCTGCGCCAGAGTCGCCCGCATGATGTCCCGGCAGCGCGACGAAAACTGCTGCAACAGGCGCACGATCTGGGTCTGGCGCTGGGCGCTGAGTTCGGCCCTTAGGCGCAGGCCTGCGGCGCACAGTGGCGGTCGTGGGGCAGCAGACTTGGATCCGGCCATTCGCGCCTGCACTGTTCAAGATCCAGCTGCAATTGGCGCGATTTACCAAGACTGCACATTCCCCGCCTCTTAGCATGAAGTGCATGACATCGTGTCATGCCGGCGCCGCCTGTTTTGGCGTGTCGGGTTCATCGCTTCAGCCAACACCAGAGAGACACCTATGCAAAGTTTTCAACTGATCATTGACGGAAAATCGGTCGCCGGCGACGAAGCCAGTTTCGAGATCAGGAACCCGGCCACGTTCGAGCCGCTGGGGCTGGCACCCACGTCTTCGCTGGCGCAGGTGAATGCGGCTGTGGCAGCGGCCAAGGCGGCCCAGCCCGCATGGGCCGCCCTGCCCGACGCCACGCGCAAGGACTATCTGAACAAGGTGGCTGACGTGCTCACCAGCAATACCGAGTACCTCGCCAAGTGGATCACGCAGGAGCAAGGCAAGCCCCTCGCGGGGCCCGGCTCGATGTTCGAAATGCAGGCCTGCGTCGGCTGGACCCAGGTGCCCGCGTCGCTGGACCTGCCGGTTGAGGTGGTGTTCGAGGACGACACGCGGCGCGACGAATTGCACCGCAAGCCGATCGGCGTGGTCGGCGCGATTGCCCCCTGGAACTGGCCTTTGCTGATCGCGATCTGGCAGATCGTGCCATCGCTGCGCGTGGGCAACACGGTGGTGCTCAAGCCGTCCGAGTACACGCCGCTGGGCACGCTGGAAATGGTGCGGCTGATCGCCGCCGTCTTGCCACCCGGCGTGCTCAACACCATTGGTGGTGACGGCAAGGTGGGCGATTTTCTGGTGCGCCACAAGGACGTGCAGAAGATCATGTTCACCGGTTCGACCCGCACCGGCAAAAGGATCATCGAAGCGTCGGCGAACAATCTGGCGCGCCTGACGCTGGAACTTGGCGGCAATGACGCGGCCATCGTGCTGCCTGGCGCCAAACCGGCCGAAATCGCCGAAGGCCTGTTCTGGGGTGCCTTCATCAACATGGGGCAGACCTGCGCGTGCGCCAAACGCCTGTACGTGCATGAAAGCATTTATGAGGAGATGGTGCAGGCGCTCAAGGCCGTTGCCGAAAAGATGACCATGGGCGACGGCATGCAGGACGGGGTTGTGCTCGGCCCGATCCAGAACAAGATGCAGTTTGACAAGGTCAGCGAACTGGTCGAAGACGCGAAAAGCCACGGCGCGCGCATCGTCACCGGCGGCAAGGCGGTTGGCGGCAACGGCTATTTCTATCCGATCACGCTGGTGGCCGATATCGCTGATGGCTCACGCCTGGTCGCTGAAGAGCAGTTCGGCCCGGTGCTACCCATCATCAAGTACCGCGACGTGGCGGATGCCATCGCCAAGGCCAACGCGCTCGACGCGGCGTTGGGTGCCTCGGTCTGGAGCAGCGATGCGAGCGAAGCGATGCGGGTGGCGCAACAACTCGAAGCCGGAACGGTCTGGATCAACCAGCACGGTGCGATCCATCCCATGGTGCCTTTTGGCGGCATCAAGGGCTCCGGCCAGGGCGTCGAATTTGGCATGGAAGGCCTCAAGGCGCTGACCGTGCCGCAGGTCATCAGCATCAAGAAGTGAAACTCTGACCCCTACTGAAAGTTGACCCATCATGGACCCAATCAACCTCACAGATCTGCAGCGCCGCGACTTCATCAAGCAGGGCCTGGCGACAGCGGCCGTGCTTGCGGCGCCACTTGGCCACGGCGCGCAGGCTGCGTCAAACCCGGAAATCGTTGAATTCGGCGCTGTGCGACTGGCGCAAGCCATCCAGACCAAGCAGGTGTCCTGCAAGGAAGTGATGCTGGCCTACCTTTCCCAGATCGACCGGCTCAACCCCAAAGTCAACGCCATTGTTTCACTGCAGGGGCGCGAAGGGCTGCTGAGCCAGGCAGACGAGCGCGACGCGCAACTGGCAAAGGGTCAGCGGCTGGGCTGGATGCACGGCTTTCCTCAGGCGCCCAAGGATCTTGCCAACACCGCAGGCATCCTGACGACGCAGGGCTCGCCCATACTGAAGAACAACATTCCCAAAACCGACGCGATCGTCGTCGAGCGCGCCCGCAGGTCCGGTGCGATCCTGATTGGCAAGACGAACACCCCCGAATTCGGCCTCGGCTCGCAGACCTACAACACGGTGTTCGGCACCACGGGCAACGCATTCGACCCCACAAAGACCGCGGGCGGAAGCAGTGGCGGCGCATCGGTGTCGGTGGCGCTGCGTATGCTGCCCGTGGCCGACGGGAGCGACATGATGGGCTCGCTGCGCAACCCTGCCGGCTACAACAATATCTTCGGCTTTCGGCCGTCGTTTGGCCGCGTCCCCTACGGTCCCACGTCCGAGGTGTTCTACCAGCAACTCGGGTACGAGGGGCCGCTGGCCCGAAGCGTGGCCGATCTGGCCATGCTGCTGTCGGTGCAAAGCGGATTCGATGCACGCGTCCCGCTGTCCATCGACCAGGACCCGGTCATGTTTACCAGGTCTTTGCAACGTGAGCACAAGGGAATGCGCATCGGCTGGATGGGCGACTTCAACGGCTATCTCGCGACTGAACCCGGCGTCATGGAACTCAGCCAGAAGGCGCTCAAGCACTTCGAGGCGATCGGGTGCACGGTCGAGGCCGTGCAGCCGGATTTTTCGATGCCGCGTCTGTGGCAGAGCTGGCTCACGCTGCGCGGATTTTTGTTGGCCGGAATCGCAGGCGGCCTGTACGCCAACCCCAAGCTGCGGGCCATGATGAAGCCCGAGGCCGTCTGGGAAATCGAGAACGGGTTGACGCTCAGCGCAGCCGATGTGTTCCGCGCCTCGGTTGACCGCTCTGCCTGGTACCAGGCCTTGAATACCTTGTTTCAAAAGTATGATTTTTTGGTGTTGCCGTCGGCGCAGGTGTTTCCCTTCGACTCCAAGGTCGAATGGCCCAAGTCGGTCAACGGCAAGGCGATGGATACCTACCATCGCTGGATGGAAGTGGTCGTGGGAGGCACGCTCGCAGGCGTTCCTGTGCTCAACGTTCCAGCCGGTTTCGGGCCGGGCGGCTTGCCTATGGGACTGCAAGTGCTCGGGCCCGCACAGGCCGACCTTGCGGTGCTTCAGGTGGGTCACGCCTACGAGCAGGCCAGCGGCTATTCGAAGATTCGCAGCCCGCTGCTGGCATGAGCCGGGCGCAGCCTGCGCATCAGATGAATCGCCAGCGCCAGCTTTGAGATTGGCGCGATTTACCAAGAACTTGCCCGGCCATGTCCTTAGCATGGCAGTTCACTCTAAAAGAAGTAGGAGACATTCATGATGACCATGCGACTCATTGGGTTGACGACAAAACGAATTGTCCTGACCGCCACCGTTCTGGCCTGCTTCGGCACTGCGGTGGCGCAGTCATCGGACGCGTCACATCTGGGCAAGGAACTCACGGGCGTGGGCGCCGATCCCAAAGCCAACAAGGACGGCAGCATTCCGGCGTTTACGCCAAGCGACGCCTCGTTGCCTGGCTGGGCTCCTGGCAAGCGGCGCGCGGATTACTTCAAGTACAAGGGCGAAAAGCCCCTGTACTCGATCGACGCCGGTAACGTCGAGAAATACGCGGAGCGACTTTCCCCCGGACAGGTGCAGATGGTCAAGCAGACCAAGGGCTACCGCATGGACGTGTACCCGACGCACCGTTCCTGCGCCAACCCCGACTTTGTTCTGGAGAACACGAAGAAGAACGTTGCCGCGGCCAAGCTCGGTGCCGACGGCTGGAGTCTGAAGGAGGCCATCCTGCCAGGCATTCCATTCCCGATGCCGAGCAACGGCGCCGAAGCGATGTGGAACTACAAGCTCAAATATGCCGGCGTCGGCTTCGAGTGGCCGCTGAATTACATCGCGCTCTCGCCGCGCAAGGGCACGAGCGACTGGATCCAGGCTGGCGCCACGCAGACCTACTACTTCCCCTGGGGCAAGAAGGGCTCGACGCCGCTGTCGCAACTGCCGCAGGTCGAGTACTTCACCTACTTCGCCTATGAGTCGCCAACGGCGCTCGCGGGGCAGGCTCTGGTATTCATCAGCTATACCGACAAGCCCAGCGATACCTTCTACTATTTCCCGGGTCAGCGAAGGGTGCGTCGCATGCCAACCTATGCCTACGATGCACCGCAGATCGGCTTCGAAAATCAGTACACGCTGGACGAGCCCCGGATGTTCAACGGCACACTGGACCGCTTTGACTGGAAGCTCATTGGCAAGAAGGAACTGATCGTTGGTTACAACGCATTCGGCATGTACGACCCTGCGGCCAAACTGGACGACGTGTTGAAGGTCGAGGCGCCCGCGAGCGAGGCCCGCCGCTATGAAACGCACCGGGTCTGGGTGGTCGAAGCGACGGTCAAGAAGGGCGTGCGCCATCTCGCACCGAAACGCACCTTCTACCTGGACGAGGACAGCTGGTCGATCGTCGTCGCCGACGACTATGACGCCCAGGGCAAGCTCTGGAAGCTGCGCGAAAGCTTCGTGATCCCGGTGCAGGAAACCGGCAGTTGCGACAACCCGGCCTTCGTGCAACACAACCTGATCGACGGTCGCTATGTGTTCGATCAAAGCCCGCTCGGTGCGCGCAAGGACATCCGCTGGCTGGTGGAGTCCAAGGAGCCCAAGTTCAAGGAAGGCTTCTACACCGCCGACAACCTTCGGTCCATCAGCGAGCGCTGATGCGCCCGCAACCTATAGGGACATGTCCAATGAAAACATCCATTCGCCTGCTGGCCATTGCCGCAACCCTGTCTTCGACGGAGGCAGTCCTTGCCACCACTTTCGCGACCGAGAGCGTTTCGGGCAACTTCGATTCGACGGTATCGCTCGGTCTGGGCGTGAGAACAAAGGCGCCGACCTGCGGCCTCGTTCTTGACGGCGCAATCGGAGCGGGGGCTCCGGCCGGTTGCATTGCACCGACCTCGGCACTGGGCGACCAGGGCGACCTCAACTACAGGAAGGGCGACCCTTTTGCACTGCAAGTCAAGGGCAGCCATGAACTGCTGCTCAAGCTGCCAAGCGAAGTGACTTTCCTCACCCGCGTGAACTGGGTGCGCGACTTTGCCGCCACGCAGACATCGGGCATCGAAAGCCTCACGACCCCCCCCGGGTTGGCCGGCAATCTGGCTGATGACGCACGCCAGGACCTGAAGTTCAAGGCGCGGGTGCTTGATTTCTGGGTCAGCAAGAGCTTCCAGATTGGCGAGCAGCAGGCGCGTGTTCGCGTCGGCAACCAGGTTGTCAGCTGGGGCGAAAGTCTGTTCCTGCCGGGTGGTGTGAACAGCACCAATGCACTGGACATCATGCGCCTGTCGCAGCCCGGAACACAGTTGAAGGAAGTGGTGTTGCCCGCGCCCATGATCAGCCTGGCGTCCGGGGTGGCCAAGGGCCTGAACGCCGAGGCTTACGTTCAGACCGACTGGAATCGCAGCTATTTCCCGCCGACCGGGAGCTACTGGTCGCTGGTGAACGGATTGGGCAAAGGGCACGACACTTATGGACTGGCCGATGTGCCTGCGCGCAACTCCGGACAATGGGGCGTGGCCATGCGCTACGAACCGCCGGGGACCAGTCTGAACCTGGGCGTATACGCCATGAATTACCACGACAAGGTGCCGCAGTTCAGCGTCAACATCAAGGACACGGGTGCGCTCGGCTGGACCTACCCGGAAGATCGACGTATGTACGGGGTCAGCGCCAACTTCCCGCTGGGCGACTGGGCCATCGGCACCGAGTTGTCGTACCGGCCCAAGGACGCCGTGGCACTGAATGCCGCCGTCAGCGGATGTTCCTCGCAAAATGGCAACTGCTGGGTCGATCAGAAGCGGCTGCAGTGGCACCTGACCGGTTTGCTCAGCCTGACCCCGAGCGTTGGCGCGGGCCTGCTCGGCGCGCTCGGCGCTGACACCGCAACGCTGTTGTCCGAAGTGGTCGTGATTCGTTATCCGAATATGCAGCAGAGCTACGGCGGCGACCCGGTTTCCGCCGGTGGCTGGGGCTGGGGCCAGGAGACCAATCCCGGGGGCACACCGGTTCCGGTCGGGACCAAGACCTCCTCCGGCTTTAACTTTGACTTCAGCTGGGTGTACGACGGATCCCTGATACCCGGTTGGCAAGTGACGCCCGAGGTCTACTATTTCCAAGCCCTGTCCGGACGCACGCCGAACACTTCAGCGCTCTTCATGAAAGGCGCCAAGTCGGCCAACTTCGTCGTGACGTTCACGCAAAATCCTGCGAAGTGGGTCTTTGCCATGAACTACGCGATGTTCAGAGGCGGGTCATCGGTGTTTGATCAGCCTTACCGCGACCGCGACTTCGTCGGCGCAGTCTTGTCGCGCAACTTCTGAGATGACCAACACCGGAACTGCACGCCCCTCAGCACTGATGCGGGGGCTTGCAGCCCTCGAGGGCTTCTGCTTTGAACGCCGCTCGCTCGTCCTTGGCGTGCTGGTGGCGATCACTGCCGTCATGGCCTGGTTTGCCCTGCAATTGCGCATGGACGCGGGTTACGAGAAGCAAATGCCGGTGGGGCATGAATACATCCAGACCTTCCAGAAGTACCGCGATGACGTGCTCGGCGCGAACCGGTTGAACATTGTGGTCAAGGCCCGCTCGGGTTCGATCTGGACACCGGCGGCGCTCAAGCGCCTGTACGAGGTGACGCAGGCCGTGACCTACCTGCCCAGCGTGGACCGGCTCGGGGTCCAGTCGCTGTGGACGCCCAACTCCTTTGTCAACGAAATCACCGAAGAGGGTTTCCGCGCCGACCCGCTCATTGCCGGGACAGTGACGCCCGAGCAGATCACGCCGGAACTGATCAAGGGCATCCGCCAGGCCGCAAGCCAGGGCGGATTCATTGGCACGCTGGTGTCGCGCGATGAAACCAGTGCCATGATCGTTGCCGAACTCTCGGAAGTCGACCGCGAAGGCAAGAAGCTCGACTACGTGGCGTACAACCGCATCCTGGAGCAGCAGATCCGCGCCAAGTTCGAGGACAAGGAATTCGAAGTCCAGATCATCGGTTTTGCCAAACAGATTGGGGACATTGCCGATGGCGCGGCATCGGTGCTGGAATTCTGTGGCATCGCCTTGCTGCTCACGGCGCTGGCCGTCTACTGGTACTGCCGCTCGGCGCGCTTCACCCTGCTGGCGATTGTGTGCTCGCTGTCGTCCCTGGTCTGGCAATTCGGAACCCTGCGTTTGCTGGGCTTTGGCCTGGACCCGCTGGCCGTGCTGGTGCCGTTTTTGGTGTTTGCCATCGGCGTGTCGCATGGCGTGCAGCAGATCAACTTCATTGTGCGTGAACTGGCACACGACAAGTCCTCGATGCAGGCGTGCCGCGCCAGTTTCACCGGTCTGCTCATACCGGGAATGCTGGCCCTGGTCACGGCCCTTGTTTCCTTTGTCACCTTGCTGATGATTCCGATTCCGATGGTGCGCGAACTGGCCATGACCGCGTCCCTGGGTGTGGCCTACAAGATCATCACCAATCTGGTAATGCTGCCAGTGGCGGCCTCGTACTTCAACATGGGCAACGGCTACGCCGCACGGGCGCTGCAGATCAACCATCAGCGCGCCCATTGGCTGCGCCATGTGGCCCTGCTGGCCAAGCCGCGCAATGCCGCGATCACGCTGGCCGTTGTGGGCGCGCTGTTTGCGGTGTCGGTCTGGCAGAGCAGCGACCGGGTGGTGGGCACCTTGCAGCCGGGCGCGCCCGAACTGCGTCCACAAGCGCGCTTCAACCGTGACGCGGTCGCCATCTCGACCAACTATGACACCGGCCTGGACTGGCTGACCGTGCTGTTCGAGGCGCCGCCCGATTCGTGCGAGAACGTTGCCATCGGCGCCTGGCAGGACGACTTTGTCTGGGCCATGCAACCGGTCGACGGTGTGCTGTCGGTGGCCTCCTTTGCCGGCCAGATGCGTCTGTACAGCGAGGGCTACAACGAGGGCAACCCGAAGATGGCAACGGTGCCGATCGACGGCGGGAACTATTCGGCGCTGGCTACCGAGATCGGACGCATCCGCGGGATGATGCGCAAGGACTGCAGCATGACGGCAGTGCATCTTTTTCTCACCGACCACAAGGCGACCACCATCAACCGCGTCATCGGCGAGGTCAAGAAGTTCCGCGACACCCAGCCCATGCCCGGCTCCACGATCCGCCTGGCCTCGGGCAACGCCGGTGTTTTGGCGGCGATCAACGACGAGGTCGAGCGCAGCGAGCGGCCGATGATGCTGTATGTCTATGCCGCCATCGTGGTGCTGGTGTTTCTGGTGTATCGGGACTTTCGCGCCGTGCTGGCCTGCTGCCTGCCGCTCACGGTGGGGACCTACATCGGCTACTGGTTCATGAAGGAACTCGACATCGGCCTGACCGTGGCCACCTTGCCGGTGATGGTGCTGGCCGTCGGTATCGGTGTCGACTACTCCTTCTACATCTACAACCGCCTGCAGTTGCATCTGGCACAGGGTCAACCGATGGTGAAGGCGATTGAGCACGCCATTCTCGAGGTTGGAACCGCCACCATTTTTACCGCGATCACCCTGGCCATTGGTGTCGCGACGTGGGCCTTCTCCGAACTCAAATTTCAGGCCGACATGGGCAAACTGCTGGCCTTCATGTTCATGGTGAACATGGTCATGGCGATGACCGCGCTTCCGGCATTCGCCGTGTGGCTGGAGCGGCTGTTCCCGCGGCGCGGGCCGGTCTATGCCCCAGGCCTGCTGCAACACTGAGGCCACTGCATGATGAAGCGAACTTTTCTCCACGGCTACCTGGCGCTGGCGCTGGCGCTGGCAGCAGGCTGCGCCCAGGCGCAAACCGGGCCCGCCGCAACCGGTCTGGTGTTGCGCCCTGCGCTCACCGTGGCGAACGCCAGCCAGGCCATGCTGCTGGGCAGCGCCAAGGCGGGCTCACGCCTGGTGGCCGTAGGTGAACACGGCGTCGTCCTGCTGTCCGACGATGGCGGCAAGAAATGGCGCCAAGCCAAGTCCGTTCCCGCGCGTTGCGCGCTGACCGCGGTGAGTTTCTTCGACGATCTCCATGGCTGGGCCGTGGGCCACTGGGGCGTGGTGCTGGCCACCACGGACGGAGGCGAAACCTGGACGGTGCAGCGCAGCGATACCGCGCAGGATCGGCCGCTGTTTGCCGTGCAGGCGCTCGATGCCAGTCACCTCGTGGCCGTCGGTCTATGGTCGCTGGTGCTGACCAGTTCCGACGCGGGCAAGACCTGGGACGGCGTGAACCTGGATCCGCCCCCGAGTGCGGGCGGTGTGGCGAAAAAGGCCGACCTCAACCTGTTTCATCTTTTTCCTGACCAACAGGGGCGTTTGTTCGCAGCGGGCGAGCGCGGCATGCTGCTGCGCTCGGACGATCAGGGTCATCGCTGGAGCTATCTGCCAAGCGGCTACAAGGGATCGTTCTGGACCGGCATTTCGCCGGCACCGGGTGTCTTGTTGGCGGCCGGGCTGCGGGGCTCGATCTACCGCAGCAGCGACGATGGCAAGACCTGGGCGCACATCGAGTCGGGCAGCAAGTCTTCCATCACGACGCTGTTGTCCGGACCGGACGGACTCGTGGCACTGGGACTGGACGGTTTGCAGCTGAACAGTCGGGACCTGGGGGCAAGCTTTTCTGGTCTGCCGCGTGAAGACCGTGCGGACTTGACCACCGGTCTCGTGCTGGCGGACGGCAGCAAGACGATCTTCTCGCGCCGTGGTGTCGTGAAGAACTGATAACTGCCAGCAGCGCTGCGCCGCATGATGCCGCGCAGCTCTGGCGCCCCGGCTTCGCCGGGTCTTCTTCCTTCAGGCGAGGAAATCTCTGACCAGTGCCGCGTCAGCCTTTTGCCCGCGCGCAAAGGCATAGCCCGCGACGAAGACGGCAAACGGCAGCAGCGCCAGAACCCAACCCAGGGGACTCAGGCCCCACTGCGTCGTGGTCGGGTCAACGCCTTCGGCGACAGCACCGGACAACAGGCCAAAGCGTGACATCAGCAGGTATTCTCCCAGTGCCAATCCAATCGCGGCCAAGGTCGGAGCCAGTTTGGTGACGAAGGCGTTCTCCGCCCCGGGATTGCGGTGAAAGAACGCCAGGACCGAGGCACAGACCAGGATTTCAATCAGCACGATCGCGACCACGGCCAGGCCACTGAACCAGAAGAACAGGTTGAGCACCGGATCAAGTCCCGCCAGGGCGAACCCGGCAATGACCATGGCGCCCAGCAGCGAAGTGACCCAAACCGCATTGCGTGGAGCGCCCTGGGCATTGACCTGGTTCAGCGCGGCTGGCAGCACGCCGCCCCGGCTCAAGGCGAAAAAGTAGCGACTGGCGGAATTTTGGAAGGCCAGCAGGCCGGCAAACAGGCTTGACAGGACCAGCACCCCCATCAGGGCGGCCATCCAAGCCCCGACATACTGGGTCGCAAGGTGAAACAGCACGGCCGACGGATTCGCCAGCGGCACCTTGTCCACCGTGCTCAGGGCCACCACTTGCTCAACCACTTTGGACGCACCCAGGCCGGTCACCACCGCAAAGGACGTGAGTGCAAACAGGACGGTGATCACGCATACCGCAAGGTAGGTTGCCCGTGGCACCGTCTTCTTCGGGTCCTTGGACTCTTCGCCATAGATGGCCGTGGCTTCAAAACCGATGAATGACGCAAAGGCAAACGCGAAGGCAATTCCAGCGGATCCGCTCAGGCCACCGGCCAGGACGGCGGAGGGATTGAGCGCGACCGACAGGCTCCACCCCTCGGGTCCGCCGTTGCTCAAGATCGCCACCGAGGTCACCAGCAGGCACAGCAGTTCCGCCAGCATCAGCACGCCCAGCAGCTTGGCTCCAAAGTCGACCCGGGCCAGCGACAGCAGAGTGACCACCAGCCAGGCCATGGCGCTCCACGCCCACCAGGGAACGATCCCCGCCTGGCTGGCCATGAGGCCGCCGAAAAAACCGTACAGCGACAACTGAATCGTCAGGTAAGCCAGGATGGAAACAAAGGCCGAGGCCAGACCGAAGTCCTGACCCAGGCCACGACCAATATAGGCAAAGAAGGCACCGGCATTGGTCACGCGATGGCTCATGGCCGCATAGCCCACGCTGAACAGGAGCAGGGTCAGCCCGACGATCAGATAGGCGCCAGGCGCGGCAACGCCGTTGCCCAGGACGATGGCGGGCGGCAGCGCGCCCGTCATTCCGACCAGCGGGGCGGCGGCGGCCACCACGAAGAAAACGATGGACCACACGCCCAACTGGTCGGCGCGCAGATTGCCGCCTGAATCGGGGTGGCTGCCGGGGGGCTGGTTTTGGTTCATGGGAACACGCTCCTGTTATCGTTTCGGACGGGATGGAAAAGGGGACCTGCCGGGGCTCAACTGGCCGCTGTGTCCGCGAGGCCGAGCAGCGACAGGGCCTGCGCGTAGGAGCGCTGCGGCGCCGCCACGTCAAAATGAACGCTCGGCAAACCGACCCGTTCTGCACCCTGAACGTTGCGCAACTGGTCGTCGACAAAGACGCAGTCGCAGGCTGGCAATCCCAGCTGTTCCAGGCACAAGCGATAGGCCCGCGGGTCCGGCTTCAGCATATGCGTGTAGGTCGCATCGAGCACCACGTCGAACGCCTGCAACAGCGGCAGGCGCTGGCGAAAATTCACACCGTAGAACAGGTCGAGCTCGTTGGACAGAACGGCGAGTTTGCAGCCAGCAGCCTGGGCGGCACGAATCGCGGCAATGGCCTCGGGGCGTATCACCGCCAGCACATCAGCGCCGCGGGCGCGCTGCACGAAGGTTTGCATGTCGTCCCAGTCTTCTCCCAGCAGGCGGCCAACCTCCCGGCTGCGCTCGAGCCAATAGTCGCGCTCGCTGATCCGGTTGGCAATCATGTCGCGCCACAGCGCATCGTTTTGCGGATCGAAGGGCCCACGCCAGCGCAGCGTGCCCGCGGCCAAGCCCAGTGCCGCTTCGGAAAGCGCATGGGTTTCAAACAGGGTTCGGCTGATGACCCCGCCGAAATCCAGTACCAGGGCGCGGTGCGACAGGGGGCGCGCGCCACTCATGCGAGTACGCCGCGCACGATCGTGCCGTCTTGCACCCAGGCATCGAACACGCGCAGCGCGGCCTCGGCAAACGCTGCGTCATTGATGTGGGCATCCACCTGTACCAGTTCGGTGCTGGCGCCCAGGTGGCGCGGCAACTCGTCCAACAGGGCGGCCAGGCCTTGCGGATCGTGCAGCGGCTGGCCCACCCGGTCCCATTGCTCAACGCCGTGCGTGGGCACCAGCAAGCAGGTGCGCCCGCGCGCTTGCGCCAACCGCTCACCAATCGCCTGAGCCACGCTGCGGCGCATGGGTTCATCGATGGACACCGACGAGACCAGGCGGTTGTGCGCGTGCATGGAGCGCCCGGCGAAGCGTTGCGGGCAACTGCCCGAGCCCGGGTAGTCCACCATGTCGGTCGCACCGGGCGCAACGATTTGCGGAACGCCGCCGCTGCCGGCGCCGCGCAACCGGTCAGCCCCGGCGGTGACACAGGAACCGGCAAGCTCGTTCACCAATTCCTGCAAGGAAAAATCCAGCACCGCCACAAAATGGCCCCGGGCCGCGAGATTTTCGAAGGCTCGCCCCCCCATGCCGGTGGTGTGGAACACCGCCAGTTCATAGCCGCGCGACTCCAGTGCCGGCTTGAGCCGGGCCATGTAGCTCAGGGCCGTCGTTCCGAGCGAAGTCATGCCCACCATGGGGCGTGGGTCGTCGTTCTCCTCACTCGCCAGGCAGGCGCCGACCACGGCACCGGCGGCCTGCGCCAGGGCCGATTTGCACAGCCGATTCAGACCGTACAGGCCACCTGCCCACAGGCGCATGATCAGGTCCGCGGGAACGCGCTCGGGGGGGATCAGGTGCGAATGCGCAATCGTGGACAACACCAGCTTGGGGCATCCCAGGGGCAGCGCATTGGCGACCTCCAGCGCCAGGTCGGTGCCCATCGTCCCGCCCAATGCCAGCAGGCCATCCATGCGTCCCTGGGCGCACAGCGTCGCCGCCAGCAGCGACGCACCCTGGGCCATCAGCTTCATCGATTCGTTCTCGTCACCGGTGTCGATCACGTGCTGCAGCGTGACGCCGGCAGCCTGCGCAACGTCGGCGTTGCCGATGTCGGGAAGCAAGGTGCCGCGTCCCAGAATGCCCACATCCATCACCAGTGCCTGGCCACCGCAGCGCTGTATGCAGTCGCGCAAATAGGTGATTTCGTCGCATTTCGTGTCCACCGTTCCGATCAACAGAATGACGGGCTGGCGTTTCACAGGCTGGCCTGCACTGCGGAAAAAGAGGCGTCCAAAATATCCACCAAGGTGTCCACTTCTTCGCGCGTGATGATGAGCGGTGGCGAAAGGATCAGGTTGGCTCCGGATGTGCGCACCATCAGGCCGCGCCGGTAGGCCTCCCGCGCCACGCGGGCCGGTACATCACTGGTGCGCGGCATGGGCGTGCGCTTGGCCTTGTCGGACACCATTTCAATTCCGGCCATCAAGCCCAGTCCGCGCACGTCACCGACAAAGCTGAAGCGCTCGACAAAGCCGCGCAGCCGCAGTTGCAGGTGCGCACCCACGCGCGCGGCGTTGCCGGGGATGTCCTGCTGTTCCAGAATATCCAGCGTCGCCAGCGCCGCAGCAGCGGCCACCGGATGGGCGCTGTAGGTATAGCCGTGGGACACGACGGCGCCGCCCGTGGTGTCGGCGTCGAAGGCCTGTGCCACCTTGGCACCGATGGCGGTGGCGCCCATGGGCACGTAGCCCGAACTGATGCCCTTGGCCAGACACCACATGTCTGCGTTCACGCCCCACAGGCGCGTGCCAAACATGGCGCCACTTCGGCCAAATCCTGTGACCACTTCGTCGGCAATCAGCAGCACGCCGTACGTGTCGCAGATCTTGCGCACCAGGGGCCAGTAATTGCTCGGCGGAACGATCACGCCGCCTGCGCCCTGGATCGGTTCGGCAATGAAGGCCGCCACGGTTTCGGGGCCCTGGAAAACGATCTCGCGCTCCAGCATCTCGGCGCAGATTTCACCCAGCCGAACCGGGTCGTCGGTGTAGGGGTTGTGGTAGAGCCACGGCGTGTCGACATGAAAGCACCCCGGCAACAGCGGCTCGTAGGGGCGGCGAAAGTTGGTGTTGCCGTTGACGCTCATGCCGCCAAAGTGCACACCGTGGTAGCCCTGGCGCAGGCTGATGAATTTGAAACGATCGGCCTGGCCCTTGAGCTTCCAGTATTGCCGGGAGATCTTCAGCGCGCCCTCGACGGCATCGGACCCGCCGTTGGAGAAGAGCACGGCCTGCACACCTTCCGGGGCCATCATCTTCACCAGTCGGGCGGAAAGTTCAATCGCCCGGACATGGGTGGTGCCGCGGAACACGTTGTAAAAAGGCAGCTCGTCGAGTTGCGCCACGACGGCGTCGCGCACCTTCTGGTTGCTGTGGCCCAGATTGCTGCTCCACAGTCCGCCGACGCCGTCGAGCATCTTGTGGCCATCCACATCCCAGATCCAGCAGCCCTCGCCCCTGGCGATGATGTCTGGCGCGTTCTTCTTCATGGCGCCGGGGTGGGCCATGGGGTGCCAAAGGTACTGGGCGTTGTCGGCCTTGAGTTGTTCAATTTCGCTCATGAAAACAGTGTCCTGGTTCAGGTCGGCGTACCGACGGTAATGGTCTTGACCTGGGTGTATTGCAGCAGGCCTTCCGGCCCCATTTCCTGGCCGATGCCGCTTTCCTTCCAGCCACCAAAGGGCATTTCAGGCTGGGAGACGCCGTAATGGTTGATCCCCACCATGCCGGCTTCCAGCTCCTCACCGAGTCGGTGCGCGGTCAACAGGTCGCGGGTGAAGGCGTAGGCACCCAGTCCGTATGGCAGCGCATTGGCCTGTGCGATGGCCTCGTCCAGCGTGTCAAACGGCTGCACCAGCGCGATCGGACCGAACGGCTCGGACCGCATGACATCCGCCTGCGCGGGAACGTCGGCAAACACGGTGGGCTCGAAGAAGTAGCCCGGGCGCTCGACCCTGTGGCCGCCGGTCATCAGGCGTGCGCCGCGGGCCACCGCGTCGTGCACAAAGCGCTCCATGCAATCGATGCGGCCCGCGTGGGTCAGGGGTCCCATCTGGGTCTGCGGATCCAGGCCGCAGCCCAGGCGCAGTGCGGCCGCGCCCTGCGTGAATTTCTCGACAAATTCGCGATAGTGCTGGCGTGCCACGTAGAAGCGGATGGGCGAGGCGCAGACCTGACCCGCATTGCGGTACTTGGCGAGCACCGAGCTCTTCAGTACGAAATCGATGTCCGCGTCCGGGCACACGATCACGGGCGCGTGGCCGCCGAGCTCGCCGGTAAAGCGCTTGACATGGCGGGCCGCCTGCTCCCCCAGCAACTTGCCCACCGCGACCGAGCCGGTGACCGAGACCTTGGCAATGGCCGGATGCGCGATCAGCGTGGCAGACACTTGAGCCGGGTCGCCACACACCATGTTGATGGCGTCGGGCACCACGCCCGCATCGAGAAAGGCCTGGACCAGCAGCATGCAGGTCGCCGGTGTCTGCTCGTCGGGCTTGATCACCACGCTGCAGCCCGCGGCCAGCGCACTGGCCAGTTTGCGCGCCGGCAGATTGGCCGGAAAATTCCATGGCGTGAACGCGGCCACCGGACCGATGGGCTGGCGCACCACGGTCTGCGACAGGATGCCCGCAACGCGCGGCGCCACCGTGCGTCCGTACAGGCGCTTGGCCTCTTCACCCTGAAAATCGATGATGTCCGCACACAGCGTGACTTCGCGCAGGCTCTCGGCCAGCGGCTTGCCCTGCTCCAAGGTCAGGACGTGCGCGATGTACCTGGCACGCGTGCGCAACAAATCCGCGGTGCGGCGCAACACCTCACTGCGTTGCAGCGCCGAGCGTTGTCGCCATTGGGCAAAACCGCACTGGGCCGATTGCGCCGCAGCCTCGAGCTCCAGCGCGCCGGCCAGCGGCACGCTGCCCAGGGTCGAGGCGTACGCCGGATTCAGAACTTCGCGCGCGCCGCCGCTGGCCTGCAACAGCCACTGTCCGGCCACATGCAATGCCGGTGCCGGGTAATTCAAGCTGGGATCCGGATGTTGGACGGTCATGAAAGGGTGCGTCGAGTTGGGTGGCTTGTGGGCTGGCTGCTCACATGGCCCGAATGTAGGTTCGCCGCGCAAAGTTGCATGAGAAAAAAACGCAAACATGGCGTCGGGGTAAACACCGACTCGGTCTGAATGGCGTTGCGCCAGCTCGCTGCCAGATCGGCAAATTCTGCAGCTGGCGCGCCTGAGCGGGGTCGGTGCAGCAGGTCGGCAAACGCCTGTTACCGCTTTATTGGAGGATGGCCGGCGGCGCCCGGATCAACTAGCATGCGAGGCATGAAACAGAAACGGCAGCGGGAATGGTGAATTGGCGCGAGCCCCTTGCTGGCGGCGTCCTCGGCTGCCTCATCGCCTTGGCCTTGGTGCTTGTGGCATCGCCTGTGCGCGCCGAATCAGCGCGCATGCTGTACTACCTTAATTGCATCGGCTGCCACCCGCTGCCGCCTACCGATCCGGCGCTGGGCGCACCCAAGCGTCCGGTCGGCGCCTTCTATCAGACCGAAGCCGGGCGCAGGTTCTTCATTCGCGTGCCGCCGCGCTCGTCGGTCGCCATGAGTGCCAGCGACGAGGCCTTGCTGCTCGATGAACTGCTGACCTGGAAGAATGCCTGCCTGGCGCTGACCCCGACGACGGCGCTGATTCGCCACCGGCCCGCGGGATGAGGCCGTTCGTGCGCTGGCCGGCGATGCCGTGGCTGCTGCGTTGTGCGTTGCGGGGACTGGGCGCGGCGCTCGTCATGTTCAGTCAGTCTGCTCTCGCCCAGATCACGCCCTTGCCGGCACTGGTGGCGCCGAATGCGGCGCTGGTGGAACTCGGTCGCCACCTGTTCTTCGATGCACGCCTGTCCGGTGACCTCAGTCGCTCCTGCGCCAGTTGCCACATGCCCGCCAAGGCCTGGGGCGACGGCGAAGCACTGTCGCGGGCCTATCCCGGCAGCGAGTATTTTCGCAATGCGCCGACCTTGCTCAATGTGGGCCATCGGCGCCGTCTGATGTGGGATGGCCGGCTCGACGGCAGCGACCTGGGCACGGCGGTGCGCGACATGGTCACCGAGGCGCACTTCATGAACGCCGACGCCCGCCTGGTGCAGGAGCGCATCAAGCAGTTGGCGCCACTCATGGTGCTGTGGGAACAGGCGCAGGGCGTCGGGACTGATCCCTATGGGCCCAAGCTGTTCGAAGCCGTGGCCGAATTCATCCGCACACTGCAATCCTGCAATGTGCCGATCGACCGCTATTTGCGCGGTGACAGGCAGGCAATTTCGTCCGAGGCTATGGCCGGCCTGGCGCTGTTCTCGGGCAAGGCCGGCTGCCTTCGCTGCCATCAGGGGGCCATGCTGTCGGACGCGGCGCTGCACCACACCGGGGTGCCGGAGAACCCCGAGGTCTGGCGCAATCCCTTGCGTGCCATCTCCGCGCTTCGGCACTACGCCACGATGGGCATGCCCAACTACATGAACGCGCGCAGCGATGTCGGTGCCTACGCCGTGAGCAAGGTGCCGGCCGACCGCGGCCGATTCCTGACGCCCTCGCTGCGCGAGATCGGGCGTACCGCGCCCTACATGCACAACGGTGTCTTTGCCACGCTGGCCGAGGTCGTTGACTTTTACGATCGCGGCGGCGGACCTGGCAGCGAACTCAGGCCACTGCATCTCAGCCGTGCCGAGCGCGCCCAGCTGCTGGCATTTCTCGAGACGCTCAGTGGCGACCCGGTGCAGGTTGCGGTTCCCGCCACCGCAGCATTCCAGCTCTTGCCGGTGGCCCCGATCCCGGACGTGGTCGCGACGGCACTGTCGAGCCCGCCGCGCAATTTGCCGCCCCTGGCGCCCTTGCCGCCGGCGCCGGTGCCGAGCGACAACCCGATGTCGGCGCAAAAGGTCGAACTCGGTCGCCTGCTGTTCTTCGACCCGCGCCTGTCCGGGGACGGCAGCACGCCATGCTTCTCCTGCCACTTCCCGCAGCGCGGCTGGAGCGAGGGCGGGGCGCGCTCGCGCGGCTACCCTGGAACCTGGCACTGGCGCAATGCGCCAACTGCCATGAATTCCGCCTACTTCGGCACGCTCAATTGGGATGGCGCGGCCATGAGCCTGGAACATCAGGCCGCCGGTGCGGCCGAAGGCGCCGTGGCCGGCAATGGCGACCCGGCAATGATGGAAATGCGGCTGCGCTTCATTCCCGAATACGTTGCACGCTTTCGCCAAGTCTTCGGCGTCGAGTGGCCCCGAATTGCCCTGGCCTATCAGGCCATCGCGGCCTTCGAGCGCACGCTGGTGTCGGACCCGCGCCAGGTGGCGTTGGACCGCTACGCCGCCGGCGACGAACAGGCCTTGACGCCTGCTGCGAAACGCGGCCTGGCGCTGTTTAACGGTCGCGCCGGTTGCCTGCGTTGCCACAACGGCGCGCTGGCCTCGGATCAGGGTTTTTATGCCACCGGCGTGCCGCAACCGGCGGGCGGCGTCACGCCCTTGCTGCAGATCACCCAGCGCTGGCAGAACTATCAGCGCGGCGCCAGCCAGGCGAGTTACCTTGCCACCCATGCCGACCTCGGCCTGTTCTACACCACCCGCAACCCGGCTGACATCGGCAAGTTCCGCACGCCCTCGCTGCGCGAATTGAAGACCACCGCGCCGTACATGCACAACGGCGCGTTCGCGAGCCTGGCCGAGGTGGTCGACTTCTACGACCGCGGCGGCGGCAGCGTGGCCAACAAACCAAGCTGGCTGGTGCCGCTGGGCCTGAACACTGCCGAGAAACAGGATCTGCTGGCGCTGCTCGAGGCCCTCAGCATGGAGCAGCCCCTGCTCGTCGCAGAACCGCTACTGCCTGACTACGCGGCGCTGCCGCAGGATAGCCCCCGATGAACCTCTTGCTGCCGCCCGCTGGCGACGCCCGTCCCTGTATGAGCCGACGCGATTTCCTGTTCGCCGGTGCGCTCTCCCTGAGCACCGTTGCGCTGGCCAGCGCGGCCGCGCTGACCGCAGCGCCAGGGCTCGTGCTGCTCAAGGCCGAGTACCCGCGCCGCGCCATCGGTACGCTGTCCTCGTTGCTGGACGGTGCGCCCCGCTATTTCGACTACCCGCACCCGGGCCTGGGCAACGGACTGCTGCGCATCGGTGCGCCCGCCGGTGGCGGGCTCGGGCCGGGGCGCGAGGTCGTGGCGTTCAGTCTGGCATGCACCCACATGGGCGCGAGCCTGCGCGACAGCCTGCGACCCCTGCAACCGACGCTGGGCCCTTGTCCGCGCCACCTGACGAGTTTTGACCTCAGCCGCCATGGCATGGTGATCACGGGGCACGCCACCGAGAGCCTGCCGCAAATCGTCCTCGAGCTCGACGGCGACATCCTTTACGCCGTGGGCGTGATGGGCCTGATCTTCGGCGCAACCGCGGTGGCGCCATGAGCACGGCCCCACCGTTGCCGCCGGTCAACGCCGAGGTCTTCACAACCGCCTGCGACTACTGCGCCGTGGGCTGCGGCTACAAGGTCTATCGCTGGCCGCTGGGCAGCGAAGGCGGGGCCGCGGCCGCCAGCAACGCGCTGGGCGTGGACCTTGCGCCGACGCCGGGGGCGCGCGGACCGCGGCCCTGGATCAGTCCGGCGATGCACAATGTGGTGCAGCACCAGGGGCAGGCGCACCACGTCGTTGTCCTGCCCGACCCGCAAGCGAGCGTTGTGAATCTGCATGGCAACCATTCGGTGCGCGGCGGCACGCTCGCACAGAAGTGCTACAACCCGGACAACCGAACACGCGAGCGCCTGACCACGCCGCAGCTGCGGATCAATGGCGAACTGGTGGCGGTGAGCTGGGAGCTGGCGCTGGACGCGATGGCCGAGATTTCGAAGTACGTGCTGGCCAAATTCGGCGAGCATGCCTGGGCCGTCAAAAGCAATTCGTACCAGTACTTCGAGAACACCTATGCCATCACCCGCCTGGCGCTGACCAGCGTTGGCACGCCGGCCTTTGCGCCGCACGACAAGTGCGCCAACACCAACGACGCCACCGGGCTTGATGACTCCGGCATCGACGCCTTCTCGGCGTCGTTCGAGGACTGGGGTATGTGCGAGACGCTGTTCATGTCCGGCGTTGACCCGTTCGAGACCAAGGCCACGCTGTTCACCAGCTGGATCATGCACGGCGCCAATCCCGGCAAGAAGCTGATCTTCGTGACCCCGCACAAGACCATGGGCGTCGCCTGGGGCGTCAAGCACGGCGGGCTGTGGCTGCCGATCATTCCGGGCACCGACACCATCCTGCACAACGCCCTGGCACGGCTGATCATCGAAGCCGGCTGGCAGGACCAGGAGTTCATCGAGCGCTGGACCGCCAACGCCTGGGAGAGCAATGCCGGTTACGGTCGCGGCACGCGCAACACTGGCAGCCAGTGGCGCACGACCTGGGGTCGTTGGCAAAGCGATTGGCCGGATTTTCGCAAGTTCATTCTCGGGCGCGATGAGCATCGTCTGGACAATGCCGCGCGCATCACCGGCCTGGCCGCTGCCTACATCCGGCGCTGCGCTGAAATGATGGCACGGCCCAAGGCCGACGGGAAGCGGCCGAAGACCTCCTTCATGCTGGAAAAGGGCAACTACTGGTCGAACAACTACATGAACTCGGCCTCGCTCGCGGCCCTCGGTCTCATCTGCGGCGCGGGCAACCGCCCCGGCCAGGTGGTGTCGCGCGGCGGTGGTCATCAGCGCGGCATGGTCAACGCGGGCGGCGCTTCGGGCTGGCTGAGCCCGGAGAAATACCCTGGACGGCGCAAGAAGGACCTCAACCTGGACCGCTGGCTGATCGACGGCCAGGTCCGCTTTGCCTGGGTTTTCGGCACCAGCTGGATCGGTGCCATGACCGCCTCGGCGGAACTGCAGGCGGCGATCAGCAAGGCGAGCAGCGGCAGCCCACACCAGCCCGCGCGCGCCGAGCTCGCGTCCATCGTCGCGGCCTGGAAGCAGCGTGTCGACAGCGGCGGCATGGTGCTCGTCGATTCCGACATCTACCCGGTCGAACCCCTGGGAACGCGCTTCGCCGATGTGCTGTTGCCTGCAGCCACCTGGGGCGAGGCCGACTTCACGCGCTGCAACTCCGAGCGTCGGCTGCGCCTGTACGCCGCGTTCAATGACCCACCGGGACAGGCCAAACCCGACTGGTGGGCGGTACAGCAGTTCGCCCGCAAGATGGGCTTCTCCGGCTACCAGTGGAACAACGCGAATGATGTGTTCGAAGCCGCGTCGCGCTTTTCCCGCGGGGGTGTGCTCGACTACTTTGCCCTCGTCGCCGCCGCAAGGCGCGAGGGCCGTCCCGCCCATGAACTGCTGCGCGCACTCGGCACCACCGGCATACAGACGCCGATCCGCGAACGCGACGGCGTGCTGGTGGGCACCGGGCGCCTGCACGACCCGAACAACGACTGGGGCCCGATGGCGGGAAGCGAGGCGCGGCAGCAATTTCTGCACGCCTTCAATACCCACAGCGGCAAGGCACAGCTGTTGAAATCACCCTGGGATTTCCCCGGCTGGAGCGAGTTCTACCGGGCGATTGCGCCGCGCCCGCACAAGGGTGAAATCTGGATCACGAATGGCCGCGTGAACGAGACTTGGCAGAGCGGTTTCGATGACGCCCGAAAACCGCAAACCGCGTCGCGCGGTCCGCATCCGCTGCTCTTTTTGCATCCCCTGGACGCTGCGCCACAGGGGATTGAAAGCGGCGACCGGGTGCGCGTGGTGAATGACACCGTCTACATCCAGACCGGCATGCCCCAGGGCGTCCTGGAAAACGACCTGGGCTTTGACAGCCTGCTCGCCGCCGGCCACATCAAGACCGGGTTCGGCGAATTCGAAGCCATCGCCCTCGTCACGGAGGACATCCGGCCCGGCGTGGGCAAGGCCAACTTCAACTTTCCCGGGGCGCCGGCCAATGCGGTCTGTCACGCCGTGCCCGACCCGATGACGAACAACTATCGCTACAAGCTGGGCCGAGGCGTCCTCATTCGACTCGGAGAATCGCCACTCAAACACGCGTTCCACGGTCTTTCGCTGCAACCCAGATCACCGCTCTGAACTGCCCGCCGGCACAGTTTCGACCAAGCCCGCGACCCGAATGGTTTGACTGCCGATGGCAGTGTGTGGCGTCTGCCGCCCTGGGGGTTCGAACGCGGGTTTTCGCTTGCCGTTTTTATCGAGCGATACGGGGTTTGCGGGTATCCTCGACGGAGAAAATATTCCGGCTTGACCATGACATCCAGCGACAGCCTCACCAC
This sequence comes from uncultured beta proteobacterium, assembly GCA_903830985.1. Lineage (GTDB taxonomy): Bacteria > Pseudomonadota > Gammaproteobacteria > Burkholderiales > Burkholderiaceae_C > CAIKVZ01. The sequence continues at coordinate 35,993 of CAIKVZ010000055.1, read as the reverse complement.
CAGCACCGGCGCGCCCATGGGCGCCCCATGGCTGCGCAATCTGCGAACGTCAGACATTGACGTGCACGCCAATGCGCAATCCGACTGGGCGCTGGACTACGAACAGTTGTCGCGTGGTCGCTTCTCCGGAGACATCAATCACATACAGTTGCCGGGCGTGCGTTTGGTGCACGAATCCATAGGCTGCGCCGTGCGCCAGCGCGGCAGTCTGGGGCGCGGCCAGTACGGATTTGCCGTGGCTCTGGAACAGGCCGAAGAAGCCATCTTCACGGGCCAAAGGTTGGACCTGGCCTCCATCATGTTGGGCCGCAGTGAAAATCTGGACCTGGCAAGTCCCACGGGCTTCAGCTTGATGGCGATCGTGGTGGACGGCGAATTGCTCCAAGCACTGTGGCGCCAGATGTACCAAAAATCGCTTTCCGCCTGGTCGGACCGGCAATTGGTTGTCAGAGCCAATCCGGCCAATATCGAATCCTTGCGCATCTCCCATCTGGCGCTCATGGAACACATTCGAGCGGCCCCTGCGCTGCTCGTTGACGAACCGCGACTGCTGCGATGTCGCGATGATATTTTGATGGAGTGGCTGGCCACGATTCCCGAAAGCATCTGCGTGCCAGAACTCAAGCGTCTGGAGTCGCGCAAACGTGTCGTGGACCGCGCCTGTGCGTTCATGCTGCGCCGACCCGAGGATCCGCCAAGCATCCTGCAGGTGTGTGACGCCATCGGCTCAAGCCCCCGCAAGCTGGAATACTGCTTTCAGGATGTCCTGGGCGTCAGTCCGATGAAGTACCTGCGTGCCATCCGGCTCAACGCGGTACGCCGGGACATCAAACGCAACCTCGACCCCGCCGCCGGCTTGCATGACATCGCCGCGCGCTGGGGATTCTGGAACCAGGGTCAGTTTGCGTCGGTATACCGCCAGCAGTTCGACGAACTGCCGTCGCAAACGCAGAGCAGAAGTCGGGGCACTTGAGCACACGCCGCTCAGGCGCGTGCTGTTCAGCGTCTCGAAGCAGCGGGAATTGAGCCCGCTGCTGTAGCCGCGCTGCGTTTCCTACTTGTCGTACTGCTGCAGCAGTGCCCGGGCGGACTCCAGCAGCGGCTTGCCGTCGACGCCCTTGGCCGCCAGGTCCTTGAGCCAGTCCTGTGCCACGCCCTCGGTGGCCTTTTCCCAGCGCTGGTATTCCGCCGCAGTGAGTACGTTCACGGTATTGCCTCTATCGGTCGCGGACTTGCGTCCCGGGGCGATCGTGCCGTCCCAGACCCGTCCGGCCCAGGCCGAAGCTTCGGCACCGCTGTTGGCGTCGATCACTTTTTTGAGTTCCGGCGCCAGACTGTTGTACTTGGCTTCGTTCATCGCGACCACGAAGATGGTGTTGGACATCTTGCGCTGGCCGGGGCCGGTTTCGGTGTGGAACTTGGTGACCTCGTTCACCTTGATGCCCGGGACCACTTCCCAGGGCAGTGATGCGCCGTCGACGACGCCCTTGGAAATGGCTTCCTGAACCTGCGGTGCCGGCATCTGTATCGGTGTTGCGCCCAGCGCGGCGAGCATGCGCGTGCCGATGCGCGTGGGCGCGCGCACCTTGAGGCCCTTGAGGTCTTCCAGCGTCTTCACCGACTTGGCGGCAAAGTGCAGTTCGGCGCCATCGTGCACATGCGCCATCAGGATCTTCGTGCCCTTGAATTCATCCAGGGAATTCTTCTGCAGGTACTCCCAGAAGGCGCGGCTGCCGCCTTCTGCCGTCTTGACCATGAAGGGGAGTTCAAACACTTCGGACTTGGCGAAGCGTCCGGCCTGGTAGGTGGGCACGGTCCAGATGATGTCGGCCACGCCGTCCTTGGCCTGGTCAAACAATTGGGGGGGCGTGCCGCCCAACTGCATGGCCGGATAGATCTGGCACTTGAGCCGGTTGCTGGATTCCTTGGCGATCTTTTCACACCAGGGGCCGAGGAGCAATTTTTGCGACGTCGCATTCGGCGCCAGGAAATGATGCACCTTGAGGATGACCTCCTGCGACCAGCTGCTGCCAGCCGCCAGCAGCAGTGCGGCGGCGGCCAGCACGGGGGCGAATGTCTTGCGTATCTGCATGTCAAATCTCCTTCTTGGTTGTGGAACGGGGTGAATAATTCTCAGGCGCCGAACTGGTGCACCAGGTACAGCGAGATGACCGGGAAAAAGACCAGCAGCGTGATGCGCATGAAGTCCGAGATCAGGAACGGGATGACGCCCTTGAAGGTATCCATCAGCGGCACATCGATGGCCAGCCGGTTGATGACGTAAACGTTCATTCCCACAGGCGGATGCACCAGGCCGATCTCCACCACCATCAGCGCCAGGATACCAAACCAGATCGATTTGTCGGTCTGTGCCAGCCCGAAGTAGTCCAGCCCCATGATCATCGGATAGAAGATCGGGATCGTCAGCAGGATCATGGCCAGCGCATCCATGACGCAGCCCAGCAGGATGTAGATCAGCAGGATCATGCCCATCACCAGCAGCGGCGACATGCCGCTGTCCTTGACCCATTGCGCCAGTTCCACCGGCATCTGTGAGATCGCCAGGGCCGAGTTCATCATGTCCGCACCCAGCAGCACCAGGTAGATCATGGCCGTGGCCATGGCCGTTCCGAGCAGGCTCTTGCGCAGCTGTTCCTTTCCCATGTTTCCCGACAACAGGGCCAGGATGCCGCAGGAGCCGGCACCGATGGACGCCGCTTCGGTCGGGTTGGCCCAGCCGCCGTAGATGCCGACGATGACAACGACAAACACCAGCAGCACCGGCAGCACTTCAAACAGGCAGCGCAGGCGCTGCGGCCAGGGCACGCGCGGACCGGCAGGCCCCGCCTTGGGATCGAGCGTGACCACGATCTGCACCACCAGCATATAGCCGAGCATGGCGATGATGCCCGGCAGCACGGCCGCCATGAACAGCTTGCCGATCGACTCCTGCGTCAGGATGGCGTAGATCACGAGCGGCACGGAGGGCGGAATCATGATGCCCAGCGTGCCCCCGGCGGCCAGCGCACCGGTGGCCAGCGAGCCCGAATAGCCATAGCGGCGCAGCTCCGGCAAGGCCACCTGGCCCATGGTGGCGGCAGTCGCCAGGGACGAGCCGCAGATGGCGCCAAAGCCGGCGCAGGCGCCGATGGCCGCCATGGCGATCCCGCCCTTGTGATGCCCCAGGAAGGCGCTGACGAACCTGAACAGCAGGCGGCTCAGGCCGCCATGCGTTGCGAACTGACCCATGAGCAGGAACAGCGGAATCACCACCAGGTCGTAATTGGAGAGACGGGCGTAGGCGAGGTTTTTCAGGGAGTTCAACAGGGGCGCGCTCTCCCCGCCGGTCAGATAGAGGTAGCCGCCAGCGCCCGAGATGAACATCGCAATGCCGATCGGCACGCGCAGCACCAGCAGCGTCAGCAGCACGCCAAAGATCAGAAAGCCAAGCTGGGTTCCGCTCATGATTTCCCCCGGGATCTGGACCAGGGGTACCAGCACATGTAGAAGCCGGCCAGCGCCAGCAGAATGAAGCTGGGCACCATCAGTGCCTGCGCGATCCAGACCGGCAGTTCCAGGATGGCCGACGACTCGCCGCCTTCCTTCAGGCTGATGGCACCCACGGCGGTGCGCCATGCCAGCACCGCGCCCAGCAGTCCGACCAGCAGGGATCCGGCCGAGTCCAGCAGCACGCGCCGGCCGCTGCTCATGTGCGCCGTGAAGAAATCGACCTTCACGTCGCCACGCATCAAATGGCAGTAGGCAAAGAAGGTGGCGGAGGCAAAGGCCGCCGACAACTGGAGCACTTCGACATCGCCCGGAACGGGTGCGCCCAACAGCTTGCGTCCCACGATGGAGACCACCGACATGATCACCAGGGCAATGAAAACCGCGCCGCCGGCATAGGCAAACCACTTGGCCAGCGCAAACAGCAGGCGGCCATAGGGGCCGCGTGCTGCACTCTCGGCCTGGGGGTCGGGGCCCGAAGGATCTTCTGCCTGCATTTTTGTCTCCTGCCATTCTTCTTCGAGCCCCGGCATGTTGGGTCACCGCCTTGGCACCATCAGCTCGCTGTGTCCGGAAAAATTCACCGCATACCTGCAAATTGGTACGACAATGCATGAATTGACGCGGCGAAGCGAATGTTACATGAATATGGCGATCTGTAAACACGTTGGAAAAAGGGGACAAGCGGCCGGCCCGAGCGGCGGAAATATGCACTTCACGCACATTTTTGAGCCCTTTGCTGGTAAACCCCCGGACACGCTGAGCTTGCACCTGCTTAGGATGACGGCGTGTCCAGCAGAATGAAATCAACATGAGCAACTGCAGGGTCAATGGGTCGCCGCGCCAGCGTGCACTGGCTGTTGGCCGCCTTCCTTACTGGACGATCCGGGTGCCGTGCGGCTTGGCCCGGTGGCTCCGAGCCCAATCCGCCGCACGCGATCTGCATCCCATCTTTTTAACCGGAGAAAAACAATGAGCCTGAAGAAGACCCTGCCCTTGCTGGCAGCACTGATGGTGGCCACGCTGGCCCACGCCGATATCAACGTGGGCGTAACCGTTTCGGCAACCGGCCCGGCCGCTTCGCTGGGGATTCCGGAGAAGAACACGATTGCCCTGATGCCCACCTCGATTGGCGGACAGAAGGTTAACTACATCGTGCTGGACGACGCCTCGGACACCACGGCAGCGGTCACCAACGCACGCAAGTTGATCGGCGAGCACAAGGTCGATCTGATTCTGGGTTCGACCACGACGCCGAATTCACTGGCCATGATCGACGTCGCTGCCGAGGCCCAGACGCCTATGATCTCCATGGCCGCATCGGCCCGCATCATCGAGCCACAGGATGCGAAGAAACGCTGGGTCTTCAAGACACCGCAGAATGACATCATGATGTCGCTGGCGATCGTCGGCCACATGGCCGACAGCGGCGTCAAGAGCGTGGGCTTCATCGGATTTTCTGACGCCTACGGCGAAGGCTGGTATCAGGAATTCAGCAAGATCGCTGCCATGAAGGGCATCAAGATCGTGGCCAACGAGCGTTACAACCGCACCGACACTTCGGTCACCGGTCAGGTACTCAAGATCGTATCGGTCAAGCCGGACGCCGTATTGATTGCGGCTTCCGGAACACCGGCCGTGTTGCCGCAGCGCGCCCTGATGGAACGCGGCTACCGCGGCAAGTTCTACCAGACGCATGGCGTCGCGAACAACGACTTCCTGCGCGTTGGCGGCAAGGACGTGGAGGGAACCTTCCTGCCATCGGGCCCGGTCCTGGTGGCGGCGCAACTGCCGGCGACCCACCCGCTGAAGAAGTCGGCACAGGACTACGTCGCCAAATACGAGAAGGCCTACGGTGCGGGTTCGGTGTCGACCTTTGGCGGACACGCCTGGGACGCCGGCAAGCTGATGGAAGCCGCCGTGGTGCAGGCGCTGAAGAAGGCCAAGCCGGGCACGCAGGAGTTCCGCACGGCGCTGCGTGACGCGCTCGAGACGGTGAAGGAAGTTGCCGGCGCCCACGGCGTATTCAACATGTCCGCGCAGGATCATCTGGGTCTCGATCAGCGCGCCCGCGTGATGGTCAAGATCGAGGCTGGCGCCTGGAAATACCAGCCCTGATGGACGGCCAGATCGCCTTGCTGCTGGGCCAGGACGGCATCGTCAACGGGGCGGTTTACGCCCTGATGGCCTTGGCCCTGGTGCTGGTTTTTTCGGTCACGCGAGTGATCTTCATTCCGCAAGGCGAATTCGTGGCATTTGGCGCGTTGACCATGGCGCTCCTGCAATCCGGGCGCGTGCCCGGCACACTGTGGCTGCTGCTCGCCCTGGCGGGGCTCACCTTGCTGGTGGAGTTTGTCAGGTACCGGCGCGGCCTGGAAGTGGATTGGAAGTCCAGCGCCTTCTGGGCGCTGCTGTTGCCCGCGCTGGCGGCGTTTCTGGTGCTGGTACAGCGGCCCGCATCCATGCTCGGCCAGGCCGGCACCGCCTTGCTGCTGATCACCCCCATGGGTCCCCTGCTGTACCGCCTGGCCTACCGGCCGCTGGCCCATGCCACGGTGTTGACACTGCTGATCGTTTCGGTCGCTGTGCATGGCGTGCTGGTGGGCCTGGGGCTCTATTTTTTTGGCGCCGAAGGTTCGCGCACCGCGGCGTTTTCGGAGCTGCAACTCGATCTGGGTGGAATACCGGTCAGCGGGCAGTCACTGGTGGTGATGGGCGTGGCCAGCCTGCTGGTGGTGGCCTTGTTCCTGTTTTTTGAACGGACCCTGGTCGGCAAGGCCTTGCGGGCCACGGCCATGAACCGGATCGGTGCGCGCCTCATGGGGATTCCCACCGAGTTTTCGGGCGACCTGAGCTTTGCGCTGGCCGCCATGGTGGGTGCGGTGTCGGGCCTGCTGATCGCGCCATTGACCACGGTTTACTACGACACCGGATTCCTGATTGGCCTCAAGGGTTTTGTCGCCGCCATCATCGGCGGCTTGACCAGCTATCCGCTGGCGCTGGCCGGCGCGCTGCTGGTCGGTTTGCTGGAGTCGTTCTCTTCGTTCTGGGCCAGCGCCTTCAAGGAAGTCATTGTCTTCACACTGATCATCCCGGTGCTGTGGTGGCGCTCGATCCACAGCCGCCACGTCGAGGACGAAGAATGACGCGGCGCCAACTGACGCTGCTGGCCGTGGCGCTGCTGCTCGGGGCCTGGGGCTTGCTGCCCGATTTCACCGTCGCTATGCTGAACTACATCGGCTTGTACGCGCTGGTGGCGGTCGGACTGGTGATGCTCACGGGCGTCGCCGGCATGACCTCGTTCGGGCAGGCGGCCTTTGTCGGATTGGGGGCTTACGCCACCGCCTGGATCTGCACCGAGCCGGCCGCTGCCGCGCTGCTCGGCCTGGCGCCGGGTTCGGCCGCGCTGCCCTGGATCGGGCTGATTCTTGGCCTGGTATTGAGCGGCGCGGTGGCCTGGTTCCTCGGCTCGGTGACGCTGCGTCTGTCGGGCCATTACTTGCCACTGGGCACCATTGCCTGGGGTCTGAGCCTTTACTTCCTGTTTGGCAATCTGGAGTTTCTGGGTGGCCACACCGGAATCTCCAGCCTGCCTGCACTGTCGCTGGGCAATCTGACGCTGCGCTCGGTGCGAGAACTCGGCCTGTTGACCTGGGCGGTGTTGTTGTTGGCGCTGTGGGCCTTGCACAATCTGCTGGACTCGCGCGAGGGTCGCGCCATCCGCGCGCTGAAATCGGGCCGTGTCATGGCCGAGAGCATGGGCGTGGACACGGCGCGCTATCGCATCAAGGTCTTCGTGCTGGCGGCGCTGCTGGCCAGCCTGTCGGGCTGGATGTATGCGCACCTGCAGCGCTTCGTCAACCCCACGCCTTTCAACCTGAATGTTGGTATCGAATACCTGTTCATGGCCGTCGTCGGCGGCGCCGGTCACCTCTGGGGTGCCCTGCTGGGGGCGGCGGTGATCACGCTGATGAAACAGTATCTGCAGGACATCCTGCCCAGCCTGCTGGGCAGCAGCGGCAACTTCGAGGTGATCGTCTTCGGCCTACTGATGCTGCTGGTGTTGCAGCGCTTCTCTGACGGCCTGTGGCCCAGCCTGGCGCGCCTGGTCAACCGCTGGCTGCGCCCGGCGCGCGCGGCCCCGCCGCGGACCCCGCCCGAGTTGCCCCAGCGCGAGCCCGCGCCCAAGGGCAGCGTCGTGCTCGCCGCCAGCGCGGTGAGCAAGCGCTTTGGCGGACTGATGGCCAACAGCCAGGTTGATCTGAACGTGAAGGCCGGAGAAATCCACGCACTGATCGGTCCCAATGGGGCGGGAAAAAGCACCTTCTTCAACCTGATTTCGGGTGTCGACGACCCGACCTCGGGCGAGGTCAGTCTACTCGGGCGCAACATGCACCGCCAGTCGTCGCGCGCCTTTGCGCTGGCCGGACTGAGCCGCACCTTTCAACACGTGCGCCTGCTGGGAACGTGCAGCGTGCTGGACAACGTGGCACTGGGTGCGCACCTGCGCGCACGCAGCGGCTGGCTGGCCGCCATGCTGCGCCTGGACCGTGCCGAGGAAGCCGCCCTGATGCGCGAGGCGCAGCGGCAGATCGAACGCTGCGGCTTGGGCCCGCAGACGCATGCGGCGGCGGCCTCGCTGGCCCTGGGTCAGCAGCGCATCATGGAGATTGCCCGCGCGCTCGCCAGTCAGCCGGGGGTGTTGCTGCTCGACGAACCCGCAGCCGGCTTGCCCTACATGGAGAAGCTGGCGCTGGCGCGCCTGCTGACGCAATTGCGCGATGAGGGCATGGCGATTCTGGTGGTGGAACACGACATGGAGTTCGTCATGAACATTGCCGACCGCATTACGGTGCTGGAATATGGCCAGGTGATCGCGCACGGCACGCCGGCGCAGGTGCAGGCCGACCCCAAAGTGCTGGCGGCTTATCTGGGTGGTTTCGATGGGAGTTGATGGCATGCAGCAACCAGTCCTGGAACTCAGGAAATTGAGCGTCTCCTACGGTGTCGTGGAGGCAGTGCACGCGGTCGATCTGCTGGTCCAGCCGGGAGAAATCGTCACTGTCATCGGACCCAACGGCGCCGGCAAGTCGACGCTGCTGTCGGCCGCCATGGGGCTGCTGCCAAGCCGCGGGGAAATCTGGCTCGATGGCAAGCTGATCCGCCGCCCCTCGGTGAACACCATGGTGGGCGCGGGCGTGGGTCTGGTGCCGGAGCGGCGCGAACTGTTCGGCGAAATGTCGGTCGAGGACAACCTGTTGCTGGGTGGCTTCTCGCGCTGGTGGCGCGGTCTGCGCGATCAGGTCGCGTGTCGCGAAGAGGTCTATGCAATCTTCCCGCGCTTGCAGGAGCGGCGCACGCAAACGGCGTCGACCCTGTCGGGCGGGGAGCGGCAGATGCTGGCCATTGGCCGCGCCTTGATGGCCAAGCCGCGCTTGCTGTTGCTCGACGAGCCGTCGCTGGGACTGGCGCCCAACATCGTGCGCGAAGTGTTGCAGGTGGTGGTGGGCCTGCGCGAGCGTGGCGTGGCGATCCTGCTGGTGGAGCAGAATGCGCGCGCCGCGCTGGCGGTGTCAGACCGTGCCTACGTGCTGGAAATGGGCCGGATCGCGCTCAGCGGAAAGTCCAGCGAGCTGGCCAATGACCCCCGCATCATCGAGACCTACCTGGGCATGGGCGCTCGCAAGACCGCGCCCGTCTGAGCGGCGCGAACTCAGGCCGCCGCAGCTGCCTTTGCCTGTTTCGCCCGCAGGCGTTGCGCGGTCTTTTCCAGCCCGACAATGAAACGGTGGTGCTTGCCGCGGGCGACTTCCTCGAGCGCATCGCGCACGCTGAAGTCAAAGCTCACGGCGTTGCCATTGACCTCGTGCACCGTGACCGTGACGTCGACCCACATGCCCAGCAGGGTGGCGCCCACATGGTCGAGCTCGACCCGCGTGCCCACTGAATCCTTGCCCTCGCCGATCAGCGGCAGCAACAGGTCGCGGCAGCTCATCTCCACGTCATACAGCAGGTTTGGCGTCGAGTAGACGCGGCAATCGTCGCCCATGAAGCTGATCGTGCGCTCACGGTCGATGACAACGTGGCGCGTGGCGCTCAGTCCGGTTTTCAGTAGCTCGCTCATGGTTCTCCTCTTGGGGTGTGGTTGAAAAATTGTCACGCCTGCTGCGCACCGTCCGGGCCGGTCGCGGCGTGGCGCAATGCTTCGCTGGCCTGTCGGGCCCCGATGTACTGCACCAGGGCGCGCGTGCCGCGCGCGCTGTTGCGGAACACGCAGACCCCGCGGTCCATGAGCGCATCGCACATGGCGTCATAGAGCCGCCCGCCATCGACAATCCCTATCACCGGCTTGTCGTGGCGCGCCACCAGCGGCGGCATCAGATGCACCGTGCTCAGGGGGTCGCTGATGTCATAGCCCGGGCGCAGCTGGCTCTGTTGCAGCGCGCGCACCGAAGGCGCGGTCGGATCGAGTCCGAGCACCAGCGCGTCGATCTGGGGGTCGAGCAGGAAGGCCTCGGCGATCTGCAGATGGGCCTCGTCGTCCGCGCCCGGGTTGATGTCGATCGGGTTGCGCACCTCCACAAGTGCGGCAAGTTTCTTGGCCTGCAGGATGGTCTCGACGCGCTGCACCGTGTCCTGCCGCAGTTCGCCCATTTGCAGCGAAAAATCGTCGCCGGCAATTTCGTCGGCCATGGCGACGGCTTCGAAGCCCGCGCCGCTGATGGCGCCCAGCCGGTTGCCACCGATCTTCTTGTGGTGCATGGCGCCTGCGAGGTAGAACAGGTCGTCGAAGGAATGGAGGTCCCTGGCCACGATCGCGCCGGCCTGGCGCAGCACCGCTTCGAACAACGCCGGGTCACCGGCGATCGACGCCGTGTGGCCCATCACGCCGGCGCTGCCCGCTGCCGTTCTGCCGGCCTTGTAGACCACGACCTGCTTGCCGGCGAGCACCGCACTGCGCACGGCCCTGGCAAACAGCAGGCCGTCGCCATCCTTGAAGCCCTCGATGTAGACGCCCAGGGTCTCGATCTCCGGGCGCTGTGCAAAATAGCTCAGCAGGTCGCCGTGCGTCAGGTCGGTCTGGTTGCCCAGCGCCAGCATGTAGCTTGGATCGAGCCAGGGGTTCTGGCTCAGGCGGGTGATCATGAAGGCGCCGCTCTGGCTGAGCATGACGGAATTTCTTTGCGGCTTTTTGGCCGGCTTGGGCAGGCGTTCCAGCGGAATGAACCAGGAGTCGTAGCCGCCGGGGTGCGAGACCACGCCCAGGCAATTGGCGCCCAGAAAGATCGGCCCGCCACCTGGCAGGGCGTGCGCCGCATTGATCTTCGCGGCCAGCAAGGCGGCAGTTTCCCGGCTGCTGGCGGTTTCGCCCAGGCTGCCCGGAATCAGCATCACCGCGGCCACCGCGCCGCTGGCGATGATCTCGTCCACCAGTTCGGGAACGGCTGGCGCGGCCACGGCAACGATCAGCAGATCGAGCTGCTGCGTCAGGGCCTGCAGCTTGGCGACGCAGGCCACGCCGTCAATTTCGGTCGCGTCCGGGCGGATCACCGTCAACTGTGTTTTGCTGTAACCGCTGCCCACCAGGTTGCGCAAAATGATGCGGCCAAAATTCATGCCGGTGGCGGAGACGCCGACCAGGCCTATGGTTGCCGGATGCAGCAGTTGGTCGATCTTTTCGATCGGGCGGCGCAGTCGCTGCGGCGTCGGCGCGGCGAAGGCGCAGCGCGCCTCCAGCACGTTCATCTTTCCGTGCTCCAGTTCCAGTTCCAGGTCCAGGGATTGCAGCGTGAATGGCGCCGCCGGGGAAAGGCTGCGCGCCAAGTGCAACAGGCCGTCCAACAAGGTCAGCAGTTGCGCGTCGGGCGCCGGTGCCTGGCGCAGCAGCTTCTGGTACGCCATGGTGCGCTGCAGGCGCTGCAGGAAGTCAGCTGCGCTGCCCAACTCGGCCAGCGCCTGCACGCGTGACCTGCCAGCGCGAAACAGTCCCTGGTCCAGATCGGCGTCGGGTCCTCCCGGCCCGGCGCTGAGCACCAGGCCGAATTCACGGCTGTCGTGTAGCCCGACGCGCAGTCTGGCGCTGGCCGTCGGGGCTGCACTGCCCCGCAGTCGTAGGCCACCCAGCCTGAGGCCACCCAGCGTCGCCAGCAGGGTATCGAGTTCTGCGGGGTTGAGCTGGCCGCGCCCGGCCTTGGCGGCCTGCTCGAACAGCGTGCCGGGCACTGAGTCGGTGGGGTGCGTAACGGTAGGGGTCATTTGGGGTCTCCGTGGGTGAGCAGGCTTAAGCCCTGTTTTTTTGTGGGGAACCGGGCGGCGTTCTCTGGAACAGGTGCCGCACCACGCCGCGCAGCCACTGGTGCGCCAGATCCTGGCTGGCGGTCTCGTGCCACAGCATGTGCACGGCATAACTGGTGCCTTCCCGGGGCAAATCCCAGACCCGGATGTCGTAGCGTGGCGCCAGTGAATGGGCGTACATCTGGGGCACGATGGCCAGCAGGTCGGTGCAGGTCACCAGTTCGGGCAGGGCGCCGTAGTGGCGCGCATGCAGCACGATGCGCTCATTCAGTCGCAGCTTGGTCAGCATCAGATCGACAATACCGTGAAAGGTGGCCGCCGGTGAAGCCACCGCCAGCGAGGCCGCTGCCAGCTGCTGCGCACTCAGGCGATTCGCGCCCCGCCAGTTGCGTGGTCGCCAGCTGCTGGCGGTGATGGCGACGAAGTTTTCCTGAAACAGCAACTCGCTGGCAAACGGGCCGCGGTTCGCGTCCAGGATGCCGATCGCCAGATCGATCTCATGCGCGTCCAGCGCGGCGCTGACCTGCGCCGCCGCCACCGAAACATTGGAAATATGGCTGAGCGGCGACTGGCTGCGCAGCACCTTGGCCAGGGGCGGCAGGAACATCATTTCGCCCAGATCGGACAGCGACAGGCGCCAGTGCACCGGGCTGCTGGCGGGCTCGAATGCCTCGCGACTGCTGACCGTGTTCTCCAGCAGGCGCAGCTGTTCGATCACCGTTGGCACGATGCGCTGCGCCTTGCGCGTGGGGTGCAGGCCGCCTGGCGAACGCACAAACAACTCGTCGTCCAGCACCGTGCGCAAGCGGGCCAGCGCATTGCTGGTCGCGGGCTGCGACAGGGCCAGATGGTGGCCGGCCTCGGTCACCGAGCCATAGCGGTAAATCGCGCACAGCACGCGCAGCAGGTTCAGGTCGAGTTGTCGGAAATTCATGGCAACGCTCCGCCCGAGGCTGCATCAGGCCTTCGCGGGCCTGGAACGGCGGCGCGGCGCGGCGCCGGCCTGCTGGCGCTTGACGATACCCAGCAGGGTCTCCAGCGTGATCGAGCTCATGGAGGCCATGGCGATGGCGTCGATTTCGGCCAGCACCGAGGCCAGCGCCTGGCCCACCGGCGTGGCTTCGGAGTGGCTGCGCTCCACCGGCAACGCGTCTTCAAAGCGCGAGATCACATCCATCAGGGTGAGCCGGCGTGCATTGCCGACGAAGCGGTAGCCACCGCCCACACCGCGGGCCGATTGCACCATGCCCAAGCGCGACAGTTCGGCCAACACCTTGGCCAGATGGTGGGGCGATACATCGTATTTCTGTGCGATCTCGGCGGCCGAAATTTGCCGCTGCGGATCGGCAGCAAAGTCGAGCAGGCTGTACAGGGCCAACAGCGTGTTCTGTCGAAGTTTCATGCCAGGTCCATCTCCAGCGGAATGAACGGGCTGATCATCATTCCCTGACTGCGAAAAAAAGACAGGATGAGCGTATTTTCGCGCGCCAGCAGGGTGCGCACCTTGCTCACCCGCGCCCGTCTGAATCCCGCACAAAGGGCCTGCAGCAACTGCGTGGCCGCGCCCAGCAAACGTGCTTCCGGCCGCACGTCGATGGCCAGCACCCAGCCGCAGGGCGGCGAGCCGAACTCCCAGTCGCGCACCTCGCCGATGACAAAGCCGACAACCTTGGTGCCCGCAGTGGCCACCAGGAAATGCTGTCCGTTTGCGGCCGCTTTTTCATGGCGCAGGTACAGGGAATTCCAGTAATCCCGCTTCTTGATCCCCGTGACCAGGGCATCCAGTTCAATCACCGATTTCATGTCATCGCTGCGCACCGCACGGATGCTCAATGCGGTGGGCGGCGGCGCGAGCGGCTGCGCCGGCTCGCTCGGGGGGGGCGCTTTTTTGGCACGCTTTACAGCGGCGCTAGTGGGCTTCATTTTGTTCATAGGTTTTGTACTACTGGCAATTATTGCATGGCTATGCAAGAATAGCCCGAATTGAAAAATTGAGCCATGCATCGGGGTGCGGAGTTTTCGCGTTGGCGCGGTAAAAGCACCTCGCTGGCTTGCCCGTGTGGCGTTTCGTTGATGTTCGTCTGACGAGGATTTTCATGAATCTTGAAGCCAAGGATGTGCGCCGGGTTCCGACCTACTGCTACCAGTGTGTCGCCGGGCCGGACCTGCTCACGGTCAAGGTGGAGCAGGGTGTGGCCACCGAAGTGCAACCCAACCATTGCGCCGCCGACATTCACCCCGGTGGTGGCAAGGTTTGCGTCAAGGCCTACGGTCTGGTGCAGAAGACCTACAACCCGCATCGCGTGCTCATGCCGATGAAGCGCAGCAACCCGCTCAAGGGGCGCGATCAGGATCCGGGCTTTGTGCCCATCAGCTGGGACGAGGCCTTCGATCTGATCGGCGCCAAGCTCAATGCGGTGCGCGCCACGGGCATTCTGGATGAGTCGGGTTACCCGCGTGTCGCCGCCAGTTTCGGTGGCGCCGGAACGCCCCAGTCCTATATGGGAACGCTGCCGGCCTTTCTCGCGGCCTGGGGCCCGATCGACATGGGTTTTGGCTCGGGGCAGGGCGTCAAGTGCTATCACTCCGAACACCTGTACGGCGAGTTCTGGCACCGGGCTTTCATTGTCACGCCCGATACACCGTTGTGCAATTACCTGATTTCCTGCGGCTCCAACATCGAGGCCTCGGGCGGCGTGATCGGTGTCTGGCGCCATTCCGCTGCGCGCCTGCGCGGCTTGAAGCGCGTGCAGGTGGAGCCGCACCTGTCGGTCACGGGCGCCTGCTCGGCGCAGTGGGTGCCGATCAAGCCCAAGACCGACGCCGCCTTCCTTTACGCGCTGATCCATGTGCTGTTGCACGATGTGGCGCGTGAGCGCCTGGACCTGCCGTTCCTGGCGGCCCGCACGGCATCGCCCTATCTGGTCGGGCCGCACGGCTATTACCTGCGCGATCGCGTCAGCCGCAAGCCGCTGGTCTGGGACCTGGGGCGCGCCGCTGCGTGCCCGCACGACAGCACGGATCTGAAGGAAGCGCTCGTTGGCAGCTACGAGGTGGACGCGATCGAGATCGGCCCCGACGATGAAGTGCTGGGCGAAGGCCTGCTGGCCGGCAGCACGTCTTTCACGCGGCTGATCGAACACATGCGGCCCTACTCCCCCGAGTGGGCGCAAACGATCTGCGATGTGCCCGCCGGGCAGATGCGCACCATTGCGAACGAATTCATTGACCACGCCTGCGTTGGCGAGACCATCGAGGTGGGTGGCATCACCATGCCTTTTCGACCGGTGGCGGTGACCCTGGGCAAGACCGTGAACAACGGCTGGGGCGGCTTTGAGTGCTGCTGGGCGCGCACGCTGCTGGCCACGCTGGTGGGTGGCCTGGAGGTGCCGGGTGGAACGCTGGGCACGACGATACGGCTCACCCGGCCGATGTCGCAGCGCCACGAAAGCGTCAAGCCCGGGCCCGACGGCTTCATGCATTTCCCGCTGAACCCGACGGACAAGGCGCACTGGTCACCGAGCCCGAACATCCGCAACGCCTACCGTTCGATGGTGCCGCTGGCGGCCGACGGGCCCTGGAGCCAGGCGCTGGGGCCGACCCACTTTTCCTGGCTGTTCCTGGACGAGACGCCCAAGGGCCTGCCGCGCGTCGTGCCGCCCGATGTCTGGTTTTTGTACCGCACCAACCCGGCCATTTCCTACTGGGACACCGCGACGCTGGGCGAGAAGATGGCGCGCTTTCCGTTCACCGTGGCATTCGCCTACACGCGCGACGAGACCAACCACTTTGCCGACGTGCTGCTGCCCGACGCGACCGACCTGGAAAGCCTGCAACTGATGCGCATTGGCGGCACCAAGTACCAGGAGCAGTACTGGGAACAGGCCGGCTTCGCGCTGCGCCAGCCGGTGGTGCCAGCCGCGGGCGAGGCGCGCGACATGACCAACATCGCCAGCGAGTTGGCGCAGCGCGCCGGGCTCACCGCCGGCTACGTGGCGGCCATCAACAAGGGCGCCGGCGGCGTGCCCCTGAAAGGCCCGCACGGCGACTTTTCCCTGGACACCCAGGTGCAGCACAGTTGTGAGGACATCTGGGACGCGGTGTGTCGCGCGGCGAGCGCCGAGGTCAGCGACGGCGCGCATGCGCACGGACTGGACTGGTGGAAGGAAAACGGTCTGGCGACCAAGCCCTTTGCGCGCAGCGATTGGTACCTGGATCAGACCATGGTCAAGACTGGCCTGCGCTACGAGTTGCCCTACCAGGAGCGTCTCATGCGCGTGGGCACCGAACTGGGACGGCGCCTGCACGAGAACGACATGCACTGGTGGGACGAGCAACTCAAGGAATACCAGGCGCTGCCGGTGTGGAAAGACTTTCCGGCGCTGTGGGAGGCCATCATCGGACAGGGTGGCGGGCGCGTGCAGGACTACCCGTTCTGGCTGCTCACGGCACGCAGCATGCAATACGCCTGGGGCGCCAATGCCGGCATACCGCTGATGCACGAGGTGGCCGACAACATCGCTGGCCACCGCGGCGTGATCATCAACACGGCGGCTGCGAAGGCGCTGGGCATAGAAGACGGCGACGCCATCGAGATCTCCACGCCCAAGCGCAGCGTGCGCGGCAACGCGGTGCTGCGCCAGGGCATACGTCCGGACACGCTGCTGCTGATCGGGCAGTTCGAACATTGGGAAACGCCGGTGGCGCGGGACTTCGGCGTGCCCAGCTTGAACTCGCTGGCGACGATGTCGATCTCTCTGACCGATGCCACGGGTTCGGGCGCCGACATCGTGCGCGTGAAGATCTGCAGTGTGCAGAAGGAGGCC
This sequence comes from uncultured beta proteobacterium, assembly GCA_903830985.1. Lineage (GTDB taxonomy): Bacteria > Pseudomonadota > Gammaproteobacteria > Burkholderiales > Burkholderiaceae_C > CAIKVZ01. The sequence goes on along the minus strand of CAIKVZ010000055.1, from coordinate 19,365 downwards.
GCATGACACGCTGGGCCATGATCGCCGACTTGCGGCGCTGTGTCGGTTGCCAGACCTGCACGGCTGCCTGCAAGCACACCAACGCCACGCCGCCGGAGGTGCAATGGCGCCGCGTTCTCGACATGGAGTTTGGCGAGTACCCCAACGTCAAACGCGTCTTTGTGCCGGTGGGCTGCCAGCATTGCGAGGACCCGCCGTGCATGGAGGTGTGCCCGACCACGGCCACCAAGCAGCGTCCCGACGGCATCGTCACCATCGATTACGACCTGTGCATCGGCTGCGCCTACTGCGCCGTGGCCTGCCCCTACCAGGCCCGCTACCGCACCGACAAGGCAAGCTTTGCCTTCGGCACGCCGATCCAGAGCGAAACCCAGCGGCGTGACGACTCACGCCTGGCGGTGGCCACCAAGTGCACCTTCTGCGTGGACCGCATTGACGCCGGCCTGGCCGCAGGGCTGAAACCCGGCGTTGATCCGGCGGCGACGCCGGCCTGCGTCAATTCCTGCATTGCCGATGCCCTGGCCTTTGGCGACCTGCAGGACCCGAACAGCAATGTGTCGCAGTTGCTCGCCAAAAATCAGAGCTTTCGCATGCATGAGGAACTGGGCACAGGGCCCGGCTTTCATTATCTTTGGGACAAGGTGGAACCATGAGTGCTGCTTCCGGATTCGGCCCCAATCCCTGGCAGCAGACCAGCTGGGATTGGCGTGCTGCGGGCAATTTCATCTGCGGCGGCGCCGGCACCGGCCTGCTGGTCGCGGCGGCGCTGTTTGGCGCCGGCGCACCGTCATCCCTGCGCTCGCCCGACTGGCTGGTCTTCACCGGGCTGGCGCTGGTCGGCTTGGGGCTGGCCTGCGTCTGGCTGGAGATTGGACGCCCGCTGCGCGCCCTGAATGTCTTCATCAACCCGCGCACTTCCTGGATGTCGCGTGAAGCCTGGGTCAGCGTGGCGCTGTTTCCGGCCGGGCTGGCGGCGCTGCTGGGTCTGAGCGGCGGGGTCTTTGCGACCGCCGCGCTGGCGCTGCTCTTCCTGTATTGCCAGAGCCGCATGCTGCCGGCGGCGCGCGGCATTCCGGCCTGGCGCTCGGTCTGGTTCTCGGTGTTCTTCATGCTGACCGCAGGCTGCGAGGGTTTCGGCATCTTCCAGCTGTTTGGCCTGATCCGGGGGAGCGCGTCCGACGGCGCGCTGCTCGCGTTGCTGGTCCTGCTGGCGGCGCGCCTGCTGGGCTGGCGCCGTTATCGCAGTGCGGTCGACGCCAGCCTGGCCGGGCGTGCGCGCAGCGCGCTGGATCTCGCCGGGCGCAGTTTGCTGATCGTCGGCAGCGCCGTGCCGGGCTTGTTGCTGCTGGCCGGCTACTTTCTGGGTGGGTCGGTGGGCGCTGTGCTGATGGCCGTGGCCGGCCTGTGCGCGGCCGGTGCCGGCGCCAGGGTCAAGTACATCCTGGTGACGCGCGCCAGTTTCAACCAGGGTTTTGCGCTGAGCAAGATGCCGGTGCGCGGCGTGCGCCCGGTTTCATAAGCAACGCCGTCAGGAGTCTGCCGGCTTGGCCATGGCGTTCAGCGCTGCCAGCTGAGTTCGGTAGACGCCGGTGGCATGCAGCAGATTGCGCAGCAACCAGGCGTTGGCGCCTATGAGGGCCACACCGGCCGGGTAGGCGAACCATGCTGGCCAGAACACCGACAAGAGCAGCAGCGCGCAGGCCAGCACGTGCGCCAGCGCCTGGCGATCGATGCGCGACTGCGGCAAGACCTTTTTCATGTTCGGTGCCAGCAGGCGGCCGCGGCCGCGGTTTTGCAGGTGGAGCCAGACCAGAAACGGCACGATCTTGTACAGCATGCCAATGATCGCCGACATGAAGCAGCCCACCAGCAGCAGCACCCCCAGCAGCAGCGTCAAACCCGGCCATGCTGCCAGCGCCGGGACGAAGTTGCTGGCCAGCCACAGCGCGCAGGCCAGCAGCGCGCAGGCCATGGAGAAGCGCCACAGATGGTGTGAGGCATCGTGCTTGGGGCGCTTGCTCGATCCCAGGAGGTGCAGCGTCTGGCCAGCAAAGACGGCGCCGGTGAGCAGCGTGACCGCGCCCAGCAGCAGCGCCGGCGTGATCCAGCCGTCCAGTTCGGCCAGCGTCCACAGGAGCAGCGCGGCCAACACCGCAAAGGCAAAATTGCGCGCAAACCAGCGCGGATATTCGGCGGTCAACTGGAACATCGGGACGACCACGAAGCCCACCGCAGCGAGCACGGTGCAGGCCCAGCCCATCAAGCCCCAGCCCAGATGCAGGCTGGTCAGCTCCAGCAGCGGCAAGGACAACCAGCCACCGAGCGAGATGGCCAGCAGCGCGCCCGACAGCGCGGTCGCGCTCAGACCGAGCAGCGCCAGTTTCAAACCCCGCACCGTCGGGGTGGACGCGGCAATGCCATGCAAGGCGCGCCCCGCCGCGCCGATGAACAGCAAGACGCCGCCGGCCAGGAAAACCACCGCCGCGCCAAACAGCGCCGGCGCGTAGCTCAGGAACGCTGCCGCCAGCAACAGCGCCCCGGCGCTGATCGCCAGATGCACCAGGCGGGCCAGGCCCAGGGGCCGTGCCAGGTTCGCGCCGACCATGACGGGCAGCAACTGCAGCAGCGCGCCCAGCAGCACCTGCAGCATGAAGCCGACCGTGATCAGGTGCGTCAGTGCCAGCGCCGCTGGCGTCCAGCGCGAGGCGAAGATGTCGGGCCCGCTGAACAGGATCAGGGCGCCGGCGAGCATGGCAAACAGCGGCGCGCTCAGGAAGAAGCGCAGCGGCGCGCTGATCGGCGGCGCCTGATCAAACGACAGCAGTGCCTGCATGGTCCGGATCGCGCCAGCTCAGAATTTCCACGGTTCCATCTTCTGCGTGGCGCACACTGTGCGCAAAACCGTTGAGCGCCAGCGCCCGATAAAGCGGGTAGGGCTCACGCGACAACAACAGCAAAACGGCCCGTCCGTCCGGGCAGACGCTGAGCGCGTCCATCACCCGCACAAAGGGCTCGGGCGGCTCCATGCCGCGCCCGTCGATAACCGCCTCGATCGTGTCCGGCGGCGTCATGCCTGCGGCGCTGGCGCGGTGCCGATCTGCGCGCTCAGTTGCGCCAGCAGGGCGGCGGCCTGATCGCTCAGGTGCGCGTCGCACATCGGATAGAGGACCTGCTCTTCCTTCATGTTGTGCTGTTGCATCATGATCAGCAGGGTCTCGGTGTTGCCCGAGAAGTCTTCGCCGTCCTGGGCCACAAGGGATTGCTGCGCTGCCGCCATGAGCTGGTTCATCTGCACATGCTCGTCGCGCATCACCTGCGTGGGGCCCATGGTCATGCCGGTGGCGCTCTCAAAAGCGGGAAAAAGCACCTGTTCTTCGGCGGCAAAGTGCCGCTCCATGGCGCGCTGGAAGGCGGAAAACGAAGCCCGGGCCCGGTCCCAGGCCTGGGCCGCAGCGGCCTGTTCGGCCGAAGCAAAAAACACATCACAACGGCGATGGTCGGCGAGCATGAGATCTTTGAAGCTGTTCATGATGGAAACCTGCTGGCAGTCGAAAAGTAAATGAAAGAGCTTGGAGGGTCGACGCCAATGCCCGCTATTCTGCGCTGATTTGCAGCTTGAATTCGGACAGTGGTCGCACATCGGCGGCGCTGCAGCGGCGCCGTCCTTCCTCGGGCGCGGTGAGTGGAATGCAGGGTACCATGGAGCGCCTGGAATCCAGGCACAGCCGCTGGTAGGTGGCCGTGGCCTGCAGCTTCCATTCCAGCTCCTGCGGCGTCAGGCTGCGCACCACCTTGGCCGGCACCCCCATCGCCAGGCTTCTGGGCGGAATCACGCTCTTGGCGGCGACGAAGGCCGAGGCCGAGACGATGGAGGATTCGCCGATCTCGGCGAAATCCATCACGACGGCATTCATTCCGACCAGCACATTGCGGCGCAGCGTGCACGCATGGATGATGGCACCGTGTCCGATGTGACCGTTCTCTTCGATCACGGTGTCGGTGCTGGGGAAACCGTGCACCACCACGGTGTCCTGGATGTTCGCTCCGGCACCGATGACGATGCGTCCCAGGTCGCCGCGCAGGCAGGCGCACGGTGCCACGTAGACCCCGGGGCCGATGATGACGTCGCCAATGACTACCGCGCTCGGATGCACAAAGGCACTGGGATCGATCACCGGGACGACACCGTCGAAGGAATAGATTTGCGCCATGAGCCTTGCCCTAGTGGATCGTCATGCCGCCGTCGGCAGCCAGGATCTGGCCGGTGACGTAGGAAGATGCATCGGAGGCGAAGAAGACAAAGACCGGGGTGATTTCTTCCGGTTGCGCCCAGCGCCCCAGGGCGATGCGGTCCAGGTATTTTTCCTTGAAGCGTTCGTCGGTGCGTATCGTCTCGGTCATCGGCGTGGCCGCTCCCGGGGCAATGGCATTGGCCGTGATGTTGTGCCGCGCCAGTTCCCGCGCGCAGCTCTTGGTCATGCCCAGGATGCCGGCCTTGGCCACGCTGTAATTGATCTGGCCCACGGTGCCCAGAATACCCGCGGCGGACGTGACGAAGATGATGCGGCCGTAGCGGCGCTCGATCATGCCATCCACCACCGCCTGCAGGCAGTTGAAGCTGCCGGTCAGGTGCACGCCGAGCACGGCCTGCCACTGCTCAGACGTCATCTTGTGCAACATCGCCGTGCGTGTGATGCCGGCGTTGTTCACCAGGATGTCGACCCGGCCCCAGGCCAGCGTCACCTGCGCCGCCATGGCGTCGACCTGCGCGCGCTGCGCCACATCGCAGGCCACGGCCATGGCCTGCCCGCCGGCCGCGCGTATGCCCTCGGCCACGGCGCTGGCCGCGTCCAGGTTCATGTCGATCACGGCCACGCGGGCGCCTTCGGCGGCATAGGCTTGGGCCACGGCGGCGCCAATGCCCTGGCCGGCACCGGTGACGATCGCCACCTTGTCCTTGAGTTGCATGCTGTCAGGCCCGGGGCTTGGCCAGTACCTGCTCGGCGAAGGCGTCGTCGAACAGCGCACCTTGCGCCACCAGTTGGCGGTATTTGACAAAGTCGATCACGTCCTTGCCTGTGGCCTTTTTGGCGTCAAAGGCATTGAAGCCGAGCCAGGCCTCGTGGTTCATGTTGGCTGCAAGCCAGTGGCGATTGGCCAGCTTGAACTGATCCCAGAAAAATTTCTTCTTGCCCCGAATGCCGTCGATCGACTTGATCAGGCAATGGGGGAACAGGTTGGTGAATTTCCAGATCAGTTCGTTCACCGCGGCGTCGAGACGGCTGAAATCGGTGCTGCATTGCGCCATCAATTCCTTCGCCGCCTTCAGTTGCTCGGGCGCCACCGACTCGCCGTACACCAGCTCGCCATCGTCCACGTAGGTGTCGGTGCGTACCAGCGGATTGCGCACCCACTCGCCGTCTTTCTTGAGCACCGGGACCACCTTGGTCACCAGGTTCTTGGCGCGCATCTTGTAGGCGCTCCAGGTCTCGCAGGAAACGCAGTTGTACATGGCGTCTTCCATGTTCAGCATCCACGGCAGGAAATCGGTGGAGCCGCCATCGGGCGCACTGCCGTGCTTCGGGCCGGCCTGGCCAAAGATGGCCATGTCGGAGGTGACGGTCAGGTCCGTGGCCATGCCGATTTCCTGGCCGCCGGCGACGCGCATGCCGTTGACGCGGCAGATCACGGGCTTCTTGCAATTCAGGATGCCGTCCACCATGGCATTGAACAGGTCCATGTACTCGCCGTATTCATTCGGCCGTTTCGAGTAGTAGGCCGAGTACTCGGCCGTATTGCCGCCGGTGCAAAAAGCCTTGTCGCCCACCGCCGTGAAGACCACGGCCACAATCGCGCGGTCGCTGGAGGCGCGCTGGAATCCGGCAATCACCGCTTTCACCATTTCCGTGGTGTAGGAGTTGTATTGCGTTGGGTTGTTCAGGATGATCCAGGAGGAAAAAAGTCCCTCCACGGTATTGCCCTGGGGGTCGACGATGGGTCGGCGTTCATAGATGACCGAGGGAGCCTCGGTGCCGAAATGTTCTTCGCCCAACAGGGCGTGGTCTTTCAGTTCGTTGTCGCGGCGCAGCCAATTGAGTGACATGAAAATACTCCTGCTTAGTTGAGTTGAGTTAATTGAAATCGGGCGTGAGAATGACGCGGCGGCTGAGTTTGCCGTGATGGGCCTGGTCGAACACCTGTTCGATCTGGCTCATGGGTCGGGTTTCGACAAAGGGCTCGAGCTGGATGCGCCCATCCAGGCACATTTCCAGCACCGCCGGGTATTTGTCGGGTGTGCAGCCCCAGGTGCCGATGATTTCGGCGTCGAAGGCCATGAGCTTGGACAGCATGTAGCTGGTCTCTTCTGTGCCATAGCCCACCACCACCAGCATGCCAACAAAGGACAGCAGCGACAGGGCCGTTTCCTGGCCGGGCTTGGTGCCCGTGCATTCAAAGATCTTCCAGCCGGTGTTGCCGGAGACGCCGGCGTCCTTGGCGATTTTCTTGAATTGTTCCTTCACTTCCTTGCTGCTCAAACCGCGCGGGTTGATGGTGGCGTCGGCACCAAAGCCTTCCATCTTTTTCAGCTTCTCGGCGTTCACGTCGATGCCGACGATCATCTTGGCGCCCATGGCCTTGGCCACCTGCACCATGAAGCTGCCGACGCCGCCGGCTGCACCCACCACCACCACCAGATCGCCCACACCGAGCTTGGCGCGCACGGCGGCCTGGTAGGGCGTGGTCACGGCATCGGCGATCACCGACAGGTGTTCCAGCGGGATCCCCTTGCGGTCGCCCACGACGCACAGGAACTTCGCCTGCACCACGATATGGCTGGAGAAGCCGCCGTAGATGCCCATGGAATTGCCGGGCATCTTTTGCGCCAGGCAACGGTTGCCGCGGCCCGCGCGGCAGAGATCGCATTCGCCGCAGGGCAACACGGCCGGAATGATGACTTCCTTGCCCAGCATGCTGGCTTCGCCGCCTATGGCCACGCCGCTGATTTCGTGTCCCAGGGACAGGGGCGGCTTTTGCACCGTCGGCACGCCCATGTAGAAGTACGACAGATCGGTGTGGCAGACGCCACAACCACTGATCTGCACCACCACGTCGCCGCTGGCCAGCGCGGGCATGGGGATGCGGGTCCTGACCAGCTTGCCCGGTTCGGCCATTTGCCAGGTATCGATGAATTCCGGAATCATGGGGTTTCCTTTTTGTGTAATGGGGTCGAATCAGCTGTTGCGCCAGACCGGCGGGCGCTTTTCCAGGAACGCCGCCAAACCCTCTTTCGCGTCGTCGGTCAGCATGAGTTCCTTGAGGTAGATGTCTTCCACGGTGTCAAGCGCGGCGTCAAAGGGCTGGCCGCTGGCGGCGCGGATGGCGCGGCGCGTGCTCAGCAGCGCGACGCGGGACAGTTTCAGGAACGGCGCCACAAAGGCCTGTGCGTCGGCGGCGAAGGATTCCCTTGGGAAGACGCGATTCACCAGGCCCAGCGCGTGGCCTTGCTCGGCCGTGAAGTTTTCTCCGCCCAGCAGCATCTCCATGGCCCGGGCGGGCGACACCAGACGCGGCAGCAGCACGGCCGCGATCGGTGGGAACACCGCCAGCTTGATCTCCGGCTGGCCAAATTTGGCGCCGGCCGCGGCCACGATCATGTCGCAGGCGATGGCCAGCTCCATGCCGCCACCGAGTGCCGCGCCGTTCACCGCTGCCACGGTGGGCATGGGCAACTTGTGCAGCCGGCGAAAGATGCCGTGAAACACTTCAATCATCCGGTCCACCTTGTCCGGCGTGTGATCTGCCACCTCGACGCCGGCGGAAAAGGCCTTCTCGCCCGCGCCGGTGATGAGCAGCAGCTTGACGCTGTCGTCCTGGCTGCACGCGTCCAGCGCGTCATTGATCTCGGCCATGGTCGGGATGTCCAGGACGTTGAAGGGCGGCCGGTGGATGCTCAGTGTCGCCAGACCATCGGCGACGCCGTAGCGAATGAATTCGAAAGTTTGCGTTGGGCTCATCGGACAGTTCTCCTTAAAACAGGTCATCAAGCTCATCCGCTCCACCGCCCGGCATCTGGCCGTGCTCCTGCAGATAGGCCTGGATCATCTGGGACTCGCGCGAGGTGTACATGGCGGCTGCTTCGAAGGTGAACGCCACCGCGCCGTGGGAACCCCCGAGCTGCTCCTGCAGCCCGCGCTGCAGGTTCTCGACGCCCTTGATCATGAGCACGTTCTTGTCGGCGTCCAGCAGCTGAAACACCCCTGCCTCGGCGCTCATGCCCGCCACCACCTGAGGCTCGAAGTCCAGCCAGGACTCGGGCGGCAGCACCGCATCGGTGATCCTGGGCGCCAGATTGCATTTGAAGCAGCGCGCGGCTTCGGCGCGCGCGCTGGCGTCGTCAAAGCCTTTTTCCACCTCGTCCCAGCCGCCGCGTTGCGCCGGCTGCAGCATGATCGGATGGAACTTGTGTCGCCGATTGAATTGCGGGTCGGGGCCCAGGAAAGGGTCGCTTTCCCAGCCGTCGCGCAGCAGTTTTTCCTCGATGTCACCGTCGCCACCGAGTTGCCGGTCCATGGCGGCTGCGGCGACGCGGCCCTGCGCGATGGACTCGATCAGCGTCGACGGCCCGAGCACGCAGTCGCCTCCCGCATACACGGCCGCACGGCTGCTGAGCATGGAGTCCTGGCGCACCGTGATGCGACCCTTTTGGTCGGTCAGCACGCCGAAGCCTTCGAAACGCTGGGGGTGCTGGCCCACCGCGGAGATCACCAGGTCCACCCGCTCGCAGCACTCTTCACCGGTGTCGATGGCCGAGCGACGTTTGGAGGCATCGGGTGCACCCAGCGCCATGCGGGCGTAGGTGATGTTCAGACCCGGGCCATCGCTGGCCATTTCGAACTTTTTGGGCGAGAGCAGGAAGCGCAGGTTCACACCCTCGTCCACACAGCCCTCGACTTCCTCGGCGCGCGCCGGCATCTCGTCCTGCGTGCGCCGATACACCATGTCCACCTCGGCGCCAAAGCGCCGGGACGAGCGGGCGTTGTCGGTGGCGACATTGCCGCCGCCTATGACCACCACCTTGGCGCCGGTCTGCAGGCCCGCCGGCGTGTTCACCAGCCCCATGGTTGCGGCCTTGAGGTAGCTGGGACTGTCGACCACGCCGGGCAGATCCTCACCGGGAATTCCCAGCTTGTCGCCGCCCTGCGCGCCGATGCCGATGAACAAGGCTTCGAAGCCCTGCCCGAACAGCGCGTCGGCGCTTTCCACGCGGCTATTGAACTGGAACGCCACGCCGAGCTTTTGCACTTCGGCGATTTCGTCGTCGATGACATTGACCGGCACGCGGTAGGAGGGGATGCCGTAACGGGCCATGCCACCGGCTGCCGGTTGGGCGTCAAAGACGGTCACGGCGTGCCCCTTCTTTGCCAGGTAATAGGCGACGGTCAGACCCGCCGGTCCGGCGCCGATCACCGCGGCCCGGCGCCCGCTTGGCGCCAGTTGCGTCGAGTGCTCGCGCCACAGGCCGGTGTCGTTGTCGGCGGCGATGCGTTTGAGCGAACGGATGGACAGCGGATCATCGAGTTGGCCGCGCCGGCAGGCGGTCTCGCACATGGCGAAACAGGCGCGCCCGACGATGCCGGGGAAGGGCAGTTTTTCGCGCACCACGGCGATGGCTTCGCCGTACTTTCCTTGGGCCGCCAGCTGCACGTAGCGCGGCACGTCGATGCCGGCGGGGCAGGCCTGCTTGCAGGGAACCATGCTTTGCTCGCGCCGCGCCGGGTCCAGCGTGCGGTCGGTGAGGGCGCCGGTGGGGCAGACGACGACACAGGCCTGGCAGAACTTGCAGCCCGAGTCGATCAGCGTGGGCGCAATCGTGCCGACATAGCGGCGCACACCCTGGGGGGTCTGCACTTCCTTGACCTCCAGGCAGCCGACGCCGCGCACATCGTTGCAGGCCACCAGGCAGCGGCGGCAGTCGATGCACAGGTTGTAGTCCCGATCGAAGAAGGGCTCATTGGTGATGACCGGCAAGCCCGCCGGCTTGTAGGGCGGCGTGCTGTTGGGGATCACGACGTAGTCGGCCACCTTGCGCAACTCGCAGCTGGAAAAGATCGAGCAGCAGCGGGCCTCGGGCGGATTGCCGTACGAGCACTGCGTGCGCGAGCAGCCATCGCGTTGCGGGCAAACCAGACAGACATGGGGGTGCGGTCCCAGGATCTTGGCCAGGTGCTCCTGGCGTGCCTTCTGGATCTGTGGCGTGTCGCTGCGCACTGTCATGCCAGCGCGCACGGCGGTGGAACAGGCTTTGCTCATGCCGGGGATGCCACTGATTTCGATCAGGCAAAGATTGCAGCCGGAGTCGGCCTTGTCGCCACAGGCGCGCTGCTGGGCCGGCGGCAGATCCGGGTGCGCGCACAGCGCCGGAATATAGATCCCGGCAACGCTGGCGGCGTTCAGCACGGAGGCGCCCGCAGGCGCCTGCACGCGCTGGCCGTTGATGCTGAGCTCCACCGGTTCCCCGAAGGCGGGCGTGTCGGCGGCCCGGTTGGCCGGCCACCAAGTGATGACTGAAGTCTGTTGCGCTGGCATCTCTGCTTCTCCTGATTCGCTCAGAGCGCCGGCGCGCCCGATGCGCCGTAGCCCGGGTAATAGTGCGCCTGGCAGGCGCCGGCGCGCACCGCGGCGATGAAATCGGCCATGCACCGGATGTCGCCTTCGAACTCCGTGGCGCAGCGACCGACCGCTGCCGTCTTGTGACAGTCGCTGCCGCCCAGCGTGGGCAAACCCAGGATCTGTGCGGCGCGCTGCGCGAGGCGATCGTCGTCGGCGCTGTTGTTGCCGTTGTGCGTCTCGACCGCAGCAATGCCGTCCAGATCCAGGATGCCTTCGAGCAGACTGGACAGACCGACCTGGCGAAAGGGGTGGGCCGGCACGCAGATTCCCCCCAGGGCGTTGATGTGGGCGATGACTTCCTGCATCGGAAGGTAGTTGTCGCGGTTCCAGATATTCCACCCGTCGTCATCGACGCCGTAGGCCAGCAGATGGCCACGGTCGGTGGCGATCTCGACACCGCGCAGCACCAGCATGCCCTCATCCCGGCCCACCTGCAGCACGGGCTCGGAGGCGTCAAAGGAGTAGTGTTCGGTGATGCACACGGCGTCAATGCCCAGCGCCTTGGCGCGACGGATCAGGTCGACCGGTTCGAGCCAGTTGTCGTACGAATACTTCGTATGGCAATGGGTATCGATCCACATGGTGCGCAGCGCAGGGCGGGACAGTTCAGGGCAACTCGAACTCGAGATTGATGCGTTTGGAGGGGACGAATTTCTGCCGCGCAAAAAACCGTTCGAGCGCGAAGTCGTCCCAGTTCACCAGTGTGTAGACCTTCTTCACGCCGACCGCCTTCATGTTCATCATGAACTGCTCGAGCATTTCACTGGCCACACCGAACTTGCGGAAATCGGGGTGAACGCCCAGTGCATCGATCGTCGCCGTGGCGTCGGAGATGCCGAATTCGCCGAAGAACATGTATCCCATGACGAAGCCGACCACCTTGCCATCGACTTCGCAGACGATGGAACAGTTGGTGTTGGCCGTGCGGTTCAGGATGCTGGCGATTTTTTTCTCGTAGTACTCGCGCCGCGGCTGCTGGCTTGCGGTCTCGTCGATGGCGACGATGTCGTCCAGATCTTGTGCCTTGAGTACGCGCAGGATGCGCTGCTTGCTAGCCATGTTCATTCTCCTTAAGGCCGGCGCGCCGTGTGCGCGCATCGGCAGGTTTTTCAATCAAACAATTCGTCGCTCTTGGCCGCAGTCCGACCGGGGCGGACGTAGATCGAGCCCCAGGACTGGCTGGCATTCGTCTTGTCGGCCGCATCAAAGCAGACCGTGCACGAGGCTTCGTCCGTGCTGCCCGATGCGCCGGCAGTGCGGGTGCCAAAGCGCTCGACGTGCACCTCGTAGCCCATGGTCTTGTAGTTCTCGACCACCTCCGACAGGCGCGGCTCGCCGATGGTGGTGCGCAGGATCCAGCCCTGCTGCTGCAGCAGGAAGGACGGGTCGTTGCTGTCCACGGCGCCCGACGAGGAGCAGGTCGTGGAGGAGCAACTCGCGCTCGAGGCGCAGGAACTGGCGCTGGCGCTGGCGCAGGCGGTGTCGGCCTGCACGATGGGAATCATCACCTGGCTCTTGCCCATGTTCGCTCCTTACCAGGAATGCTTGATGGCGCCCGGCGTGCAAGCCGTGGTGCAGGGCAGGCTGGTGTAGCCGGATGCGGGCTTGCACTCCGAGCAGTCGTACGACAGCGTGCGGCAATTGGGCTTCTTGACCCACACCACTTCGTCGTCGTAGTCGTCCACCAGGGGCTCAAACATCTGCTTGGGACAGGCGCTGATGCAGGCACGCCCGGCCGCGCAGTCAATGCACTTGTCGGTGTCGATGCTGATGTAGTACTCGCCCGAGCCGTCCTTGTAACCGTAGTTGGCAATCATGTTCGTTCCTCTTGTTGGTGGGGCGAAAGTCGGTTCGATCCGCTTCAGGCGGCCTTGTCCTGTTTTTGCATCAGGGTGTAGCCAAAGAGCGCGGCACCCAGGGCGCCGGCGATCTGGCTGTCGACCTTGGTCTCCATGGCCTTGATGCCCAGCAGCTTTTCGATGCGCCGCACCACGCCCGGATTTTTGGCAATGCCGCCGGTGATGAAGAAACCCTCTTCCACACCGATGCGTTCCAGCAGCGAGACCACCCGCTCGGCCATGGCCTGGCAGTACGCGGCGATGACCTTGTTCTTGGTGTAGCCGGCCTTGAGCAGGCCCAGTGCCTCGGACTTGGCGAAGACCACGCAGACCGAAGACACGGCCTCGGGTTCGACGTCGACGTCAAAGGAGCGCGGGCCCAGTTCGGCGATCGGAATCTGCATCAGGTCGGCGATCACCTCCATGCCGCGTCCGGTGCCCGCTGCGCACTTGTCGTTCATGAGGAAGTTGGTGACCTTGCCTTTTTCGTCGCAGTGGATCGCCTTGCAGTCCTGGCCGCCCATGTCGAGAATGGTGCGCACCCCGTTGCCGCCCATGTAGTTGGCGCCGCGTGCGTGGCAGGCGATCTCGGTGATGGCCTTGTGCGCAAACGGCACGTTCACGCGGCCGTAGCCCGTGCCCACGACGTAGCGTATGTCTTCCAGCTTCATGCCGCATTTGTCCATCACACCCTGCAGCGCATTGGTCGCCGAATCGGGGGAGTTGTTGCCGGTGCGCATGCTGTTGAAGCCGTACAGTTCACCGTCGACGACCAGCACCGCCTGTGACGACACGGAGCCCACGTCGATGCCGCAGGTGATGATCTTGGCGTTCTTCCAGTCCTTGGTTTCGTCGATCCAGACGTTTTCCTGCCAGCGCCAGAATTCCTTCTTCTCCGGAACGGTCTCGGCGATGACTTCCACACTTGTTGCACTCATTTCATTCTCCTTGGTCGTTCAGTGCTGACGCTCGGCGGCGATCAGTGCGCAGCCCAGCGCGCTGATGTACTCGGGCATGTCGGGCAGGGATATGGTGTCCACGCCCATGGCGTTCTTCAGTGACTGGACAAAGCCGGCGTTGTGCACCATGCCGCCGATCAGCACCACTTCCCCTTCGATGCCGACGCGCCGCACCATGGCGCAGACCCGGCTGGCCACCGCGTCGAGCACGGCCTTGGCGATGTCGTTCTTGGGCGTGGCGGAGTGGATCAGCGACACCACTTCGGACTCGGCGAACACCGTGCACTGGGCGTTCATGGGGATGCTCTTGTCGGACTGCAGGCTGGCGTCGCCAAACTCCTGCAGCGTCATCTGCAGCGCGCGTGACATGGCCTCGGCAAACGAGCCGGCACCGGCGGCGCATTTCTCATTGCCGGCGAAATCGATGGCACGCCCCTGCGCGTCGGTCTTCATGCCGCGCCCTTCTTCGGCGCCCACGTCGACCACGGTGCGCGCCAGTGGGTACATGTAGGACGCACCCTTGGCGCCGGCGGTCATCTCGGTGATGCCCTCGGTGGCGAAGGCCACCTGTTTGCGCCCGGCGCCGGTGGCGAACACCGCCGTGACCTGATCGCGCGTCAGTCCGGCCGCAGCCAGCGCATCGTCGTAGACCTTTTCGGCCGCCTGATCCGGGTCCAGATCGCCCGGCATCATGATGTGCGCCTTCCTCACCTTGTACTTGAGTTGTGGCGCGTCCTCCACAGTGATCTCTTCGAGCAACACGACCTTGACGGTGCGCGAACCCATGTCTATGCCAGCGGTAATCATCTTTGTCTCCTTGCAGGGTGAGGGTCAGGCAGCCTGGCGCCGCAGGCCCAGTTGCTCCATGAATGCATCGACACGGGCCTGGGTGCGCACCTCGTCGAACTCGCGCTCGTCGCCCATGTTGCCTTCGTAGGTCATGATGGGAACGCCCGCCTTGGCAATGCCCATGCGGTTTTCCATGATGCCCATGGACAGTCCTTCGCAGCCGCGGTTCAGGTGCAGCATCACGCCGTCGACCTGCCACTCCTTGACGATGCGCAGCATCATCTCGGTCTTCAGGCGCGGGTCGTAGAAGTGCTGCCACTGGGGCTTGGACAGGTTCCAGTCGGCATACAGGCGCAAGGCGGTCTGCCTGTCGTTCATCGCTATGCCCTTGTTCCAGGGCAGGGTGCGACCACCCCAGCTGCCGTCTTCCTTGGTCTCCCAGATGCCTTCGAGTGCGAAGGTGTAGAGCGAGCCGATGGAGACCGCGCCAAAGGTTTCGAGGTAGCGGAAGATCTTCAGGAACGACCAGGGCGGCTGCGTGTCCGACATCATGCGCACGGTCTCATTGGGCACGGCAGCGATGCCGCGCGCGACCCGGTCCTTGACTTCGTCGTACAGCTCGTCGTAGAAGTCGGCGCACCATTGCGACGACTTGGACAGGGTTGCCAGCACGTACAGCGAGTACATGGTCTTCTCGTCCAGTGGTGCCGGCTTGACCTTGTTCAGCGCGCAGATGTCGGCCCAGCGGCTGGTCGAGCGCATTTCGTTCTTCACGGCCTTGATGAACAGCTCGTCGTCAAACTTGCGACCCGTGGATTTCTCCAAAAATTCGATGCCCTCGTTGAGCTGTCCCACCACGTAGTCCAGGCGCGCGTCGGTCATGTCCTTGTAGGGGCCGACCCCCACGTCGACGTAGAACTGGGGCACCTGCTCGACGGTGGAGACATGCTGGTACCACTTGGAGTGCGAGCAGCAGATCTGGGTCTGGAAGATGAAATCGGGCTTGGGGAATTTGCCACCGAACAGGTATTTGTCCAGGTGCATGCCACCCCAGTAGATGCGCATGTAGGAGCACAGGTCGCGCGCAAAACCGTAGGATTCGGCCGTGTCCATGCATTCCTTGGCGAACTTGCGGTCGTGCGAGATCGCCGCCGCATAGGGCTCGCCGGTGAGCGAGAAGACGTCGGTTCCCAGCCCGGCAGGCAGTGCGTCGAGCGCCCAGGCCGAGCCGGACCAGCGCAGACCGCCGTTGTCCTTGGCTTTGGCGTAGTTCAGGTAGTACTGCTCGCGCAGTTCCTTGGCTTTTTTCCAGAGCTTCAGCGGCTCGGTCGGGTATTTGTTGTGCATGGACTGTGTCTCCCGTGGGTTCAGAAAAGGTCTTCTTCGCTCATCGTTTCGAGGAAGGCCTCGACCCGGATGCGGAACGGTCCGATCGGGTTGGTGATGTCGAATTCGAGGAACAGCGTCGGGATCCCGTTGGATTCGAGGTGCCGTTTCAGATCGGGGTAGTCCCCTTCATGCGGGTCGCAGAATTTCTGCTGCAGGAAGATCGCGGCGCGTGCGTTGAACTCCTTGGCCAGCCCCAGCACGTGGTCGAAGCGCGTGTGGCTGGGGTAGTCCTTGGTCGGGCAGGCGGGCCGGTCGCAGTAGCGGTCGGCGATGGCCTTGATCACGTCCTCGTCGGGTTTGGACTCGTTCCAGAAATAGCGCGTTCCAGAGCACTGGTCATCGATCACGATGGTGGAGCCCACCGACTCAACCATGGCCATGAATGCGATGTCGTCGTTCTCCGAGCCGATGGTCATGAAGCGCACGCCTTCGGGGCGCACCAGACCGCGCGTGGGCAGTTTGGCCAGCACCCGCTTGAGTTCCTCGTTGTGCTCGCGCTTGTCGACAAACTGCGCCGTGAGGGATGCGTAGATCGCCTCGACGCCGCTGACCTGGGGGTTGGTGGCCTTGCGGTACTCAAACAGCTCGCGCAGCAGGCGGCGGTTCTCGTCGACCACGGCCAGCGCTTCCTTGAGCTTGGCGTCGGTCAACTCCTTGCCGGTCAGCGCTTGCAGGAAGATGCGAAACGACTGCAGTTCGGCGTGGTGTGCTTTGCGGGCGTGGATCGACTGCACCTCGTTGGGCATGGGCACGTAATAGTCCCACTGCACGCTGGGCACATTGGTGCGCCAGGAACTGAAGGTCTGGCGGTACTGGATGCACGACTGCGTCAGCGTCACGCCGTCGCAGTAGTCGAAGCGTCCCAGCAGTCCCTGCGCCAGCGAATCTCGGCAGAAGGGGCAGAACATGCCGAAGATATGCGGCTCGGTGACGTTCTGCGGCTCGTGCGCGCCGAGCACCCGAACCGGCAGCATGTCGGCCGCGATCAGCAACTCCTCGGCCGTGTAGGTGCACATCGTCGCCACCACCTGACCGCCGGTGCGCTGTTTCCAGTCTTTGGCGTAGTCGTGCCGCTTTTCGTACCAGCCCTTGAACTGGTCAAATAAACCGTCGCTCATCGAAGTCTCCTTGTTCGCATTAAGTTCTGGCCGGGGCAGTGTCACGGTGTGCACTATATCGCCGGTAATGCACTATAAAGCGCAAAGTGCGATATAGCGCATCTTTTCTGACCAAAGCGCTGGAACATTGATTTGGCGCAGGAAAACCTCTATTGCTGGTCGATATCAGTGAAAACACCGATGCCGAGCAGCTCGAATAGGTATGGTCGTCAACGCGTCAGGGCGCTGCCAGAGCGCAGTGAGTCGACGGGGTCGGCCGCGCGGTTTGCGGCTGGGCGTCATGCAGAGCCCGCATATTGCAGGCCGGCGCCGGGAAATTCCTGCCGGGGTCAGGCGGCGATCTGCTTGAGCAGTTCGGCCAGGCTTTGCTCGATATCGAGTCCCGAGGTGTTCACGATCGCATCGGCCTTGCGGTACATGGGTTCGCGCCCGATCAGGATGCGCTCGAGATCCTGCATCGCCTCCCGGTCGTCGCCCATGGGCCGCTGGTCGCCCTGCGCCACCACCCTGGCCATGTGATCTGACGGACTGGCGCGCAGCCAGACCGTGTAGCACGAGGTCAGCAGTTCGTCAAAGGTGGCCGGCTCGGTCGAAATGCTGCCCCCCGTCGACAGGACAAAGCTGTCATGCGTTTCCACCAGCCACTCCAGCGAGCGGCGCTCGTAGCGCCGGTAAGCGGATTGCCCATACAGTGAAAAAACCTCCGACAGGGGCACGCCTGCGGTCTGCTCGATGACGTCGGCGAGTTCGATAAAGGGAACATTGCGTTGCGCTGCAAGTCTTTTGCCCAGACTGCTTTTGCCGGCCCCGCGCAGGCCCACCAGGGCAATGCGGTTGCGCCGGTTCTTTTGTTCGAAGGCACTGCCCAGCAGACTGCGGGCCTCGACCAGTTGCGCGGGTGACAGTCGGGCCAGAAACTGCCCCAACAGCGTCAGTTCAGCGGCTTGCTCAGGGCCGACCCGAATCACCTCTTCCAGCGGCATGGCCATGGCCTGCGCCACCTGGCGCAGGCGCAGTATGGAGATATTGCCCTCACCGCCTTCGAGTTGTGCCAGGTAGCGCAGCGACACGCCCGAATCGCGTGCCAGGATGGCGCGCGTCATGCCGCGGCGCACCCGCAGGTCACGAATGTGTTCGCCCAAGGCGTGCAGGTATGCATCGCTGTCGTCCGGCAGGCGTGGTGTCGAGCTGTTTTCCAAAGGCTTGCTGGTCATGATTTCAAACTTGTCGAGTGCGCACCCGGTTGGCCCTGGCCGAGGCCGTGCCGCAACGCGGACCCGCTGGCCCTTCCAGCCGGGTGGGAGATCGGCCATTGTCGCTCAGGCTCCTGCAGGTCACAGCAACAGGTCCTTATGGCCCGCAGCCCGCTCAGGGCGTGTCCTGTGCGGCTTGCTGCAACCAGTCGATAAAAGTCTGAGTGGCGCTGCGCTCGTCGGCGCGCTCCGGCGTCACCAGGTAGTAGGCACGCTCGCCGCGCAGAGGGCGCTCGCACGCCACCACCAGTTCACCGCGGGCCAGTTCGTCCTCGATCAGCATGCGCGGCACCAGGGCCAGGCCCAGGCCTTGGGCCGCGGCCGCTGCGGTCATGGAAAAAAGCTCGTAGCGCGGCCCGAACAGTGCATTGGGCGCCGTCACGCCCGCCGCGTCGAACCATTGGCGCCAGCCTGCAGGGCGGGTGCTTTGTTGCAGCAAGGGCAACTGCACCATGGTCTCGGGCGTGAGTTGACGGCGCCGGTCGAGAAACTTCGGGCTGCAAACCGGCACCACGATTTCGCCCATCAGGCGCGTGGCCCGGGTACCGGCCCAGTTGCTCACCTGGTCCGGTGTTCCCGCATAGAGGGCGGCGTCAAAGGCCGTATCGGCGAACATGAAAGGGCGGGTGCGCGTCTCGATGTGGACGGTGATTTGCGGGTGGGCCAGCTTGAGCCGGGGCAGGCGAGGAATCAGCCAGCGCGTGGCGAAAGTCGGGACCGCAGCGAGGTGGATGATGCCGCCCTGTCCCCGGCTGGACATGCAGTCCAGGGTGTCCTGTTCCAGACCTTGCAGGCGCGGCGCGACCTGGCTCAGGTATTCGGCGCCGCGCACGCTCAGCAGCACGCCATGCCGGGTGCGGCGAAACAGGGCCACCCCCAGGAACTCTTCCAGCACCGAGATTTGTCGCGACACCGCACCCTGGGTCAAAGCCAGCTCCTGCGCAGCGCGGGTGTAACTCTCGTGGCGTGCCGCGGCTTCGAAACAGGCCAGCGCCTGCAGGGAGGGGATTTTTCTGCGCATGATTTAAAAGTGACCAAATTTCAGTTTTAAAAGGCGGATTCCTATAAGTAATTCTGGAAACAAGACTATATATCAATAAATCGCATAACTGGATCACTATTCATCGCTTGCATTGGAACTCCGATGGGCCCTACGATGGCCTCGGCGCCGCTTCTGCGCCCCGCTTTCAAACTCTGGAGAACCACCATGGCGCACGCAGCATTTCAATGGCAGGACCCGTTCCTGCTGGAACAACAACTGAGCGACGAGGAGCGCATGGTGCGCGAGGCGGCGCAGGCCTACTGTCAGGACAAGCTGCAGCCGCGCGTGCTGCAGGCCTTTCGCAAC
>CAIKVZ010000054.1 GCA_903830985.1 uncultured beta proteobacterium | reverse complement strand
TAGCTGGCGCTCGCACCATCCTGAGCCAATCCAAATGCACTGACCCCACACCCACCAGCCGGCAATTTTGCTGTCAAAATAATCCGGGTCAACTTTCATTGCCTCGCGAAAGTCGGCTTGTGAGCACAACCAAAGGTGTCGTGCGTGTTGGTCTGCTTCGTTTACGGGCCAATCCGCTGCGTCGGCCACGCCTTCAGGATCTTGCTTCAGCGCCCTCCAGAAGTTGGCGACCATGCAATCGAGGTCGTTGACGGTTTCGATCCCCGCCTCATGCGGCCGTTCGAGCAGGACAGCAAGACTGCCGGCGAATGGCTCGACGTAGTTCGGAACATCGCCAAAGCGCTCCCAGACCAGGTGAGCCACCCGGCGCTTGCCGCCGAACCATGGGAAGGGGGCTTTCATTTCGATTCGCAAAAAATTCGGTCGATGATGCTGATGGTGAGGGCGGCGCGCTTCACAAGTTTGCGGAGGTGTCGGATCATGTGGCTGCGCCTGTGCCGCTGCGGCTTGGTGATGAGCTTGGGGGCCAGGTGCATATACTTCGCCTGATGCCTGATGGTGTGCAGCCTGGCCTGGCTGATCCGGGAGCAGAGAATGCGTGGTCGCCATTCGCTCTCAGGAGGCGCCGGATCGGCGGGCTTGCTGATGCTCGAAACGACTCCGAGCAAGAACAGGCTGAAGTGAGACCATCGGCCGTCAGGGGCGCGGAGGCTGTCGATTGTCTCGTCATCGATGAGCGGCATAACGGGTCACGTCGTTTTGCGGACGTGTGGCAAGTATGATTCAAGGGTGGCGATGGCGAGGCTGGTGTTGGTCAGTTGGTCGCCGAGCGTCTTGTATCGGGTGGATGCCTGCTCGATGTGTCTGAGCGTGGCTTCTCTTTCTTCCTCCAGTCGGGTGCGGCGATCGCGTAGGACAGTGAGTTGTGCGTGTTTTTCGCCTGGCATTTGAAGTTCCTTTCAATGGTTTACCGAATCTTTGTTGCCGCCTCTGTTCTTCAGATATCCATCCAGGTGCGATTTGAACCAGCCCGAGACTGGCAATACCTCCAGAAAGAAAAGCTGATCCATTTTTACTCGCCCCTGGATTTTCAAATGGCAGCGTTGGCAGAGCGCAGCCAAATTCCACCGCTCAAGGTTGTGCTTGTTTCCATCCAGATGGTGGACGGTAAGCACGTGACCAGACTGAAGGTCGTTCGGATGCTTGCAACGCTCACACTGCCAGCCGGCTGCATCTTTCACCGCTTTAGCTACCGCCGGCCACTCAGCCGGATATTCTGCGCTCTTGCTCATATACCGATTGACAGGGTTGCTTCGCGTTTGGGCTGAACGTGCGGCGCCTGGTCGCTCAACGGTTCGATGGAGATTGTGGCGCCGGGGCGGTCGTATTCCGCGCCTACGGTGTAGCGCTTCGTGATCTTCGTGGAAACTATCTGGCCGTCGTCTTCCCACATTCCGAGCACTGTCAGACAGTCGGTCACGGCCTTGAAGAGATTGTCCACGTCGTTTCGCTTAGCGTCGCACCAGAGCGGGGAGAGAGGCTTCAGCTCACCGTTGCTGCGGAAGTGACACTTGGGCCGGCGGAAACGAAACTCGATGTCCACGCGCACCGGCCCATGGAGCGGAGGCATCGGCACAAACGGTTTGGCAACGTCGGCGATCTGGCCCTTCCAGAATTCAGCCGTGCCCGCTTCATGCACGCGGATAATCGGCTGGCCGTCCCGGTTCATGATTGGCTTGCCACCGCGACCACGGAGCACGAAGGAACGGGCGCGGGGTTGGGGTTTTGGGTCTCCTGTGACCTCGATGATGATGGGTGTTGTCATGACCGCGAAACCTCCATTCCTATCGGACGGTTTTCCCGCAACGACTTCCTGGCAAATGCTTTCTGGACCACATTGCCTAAGTCAGCCTTACATGCCTCGTTTAGCTCCCTGAATGCCAATCGGTATTTTTGAGTGAGACTTAGAAGGGAC
>CAIKVZ010000053.1 GCA_903830985.1 uncultured beta proteobacterium | reverse complement strand
CCTCGCCATGGCACTTGCCATGCTGCGCGCCGGCGGCAAGTCGGCGCAGGCCGTGCAGGCGCTGCCCGAATTGACCTATGTGCGACCCCTTGTGCTGCTGGAACGCGCCCACGTCGAGCGCTACGCCAGGGTCTGCGGCTTCCAGGAAATCCACGGCGTGCCTCTCAGCTACCCGCAACTGCTGAGCTTTCCCCTGGTCATGGCCTTTCTGGCCTCGGCCGAATGCCCCTGGCCTGCGATGGGAACGGTGCATCTGGCGAACCGCATCGTGCAGCACCAGCGTCTGAACATGGGCGACGCGCTGCGCGTTGAGCTGAGCACCGGCACTTTGTTTGCGCACGAAAAGGGGCAGATCTACACGCTGGCATTGACTCTGCTGCGTGACCAGGAACCGGTCTGGGAAGGCACGCAAACCCTGCTGCGCCTGGGCGTGAAGGAGCCTGCGGGCCCGGCTT
The DNA here is from genome assembly GCA_903830985.1 of uncultured beta proteobacterium. Classification (GTDB taxonomy): domain Bacteria; phylum Pseudomonadota; class Gammaproteobacteria; order Burkholderiales; family Burkholderiaceae_C; genus CAIKVZ01. Next base: position 8,213 of record CAIKVZ010000053.1, on the reverse strand, counting down.
ACGCCAGCCGCCTGGAGGCCGACATCCCGCTGTCGCGCCAGGCCGACTGGCGGGCACCGGCCGACATCGGTCGGCGTTACGGGCACGTCAGCGGCGACATCAATCCCATCCACCTCTCGATGCTTTCGGCACGACTCTTCGGTTTTCGCCGCGCCATCGCCCACGGCCTGTGGACCCAGGCGCGCGCGCTGGCGGCGCTGATGCCGCAAGCCCCATTGGCACAGGCCGAACTCGACGCGGAATTCAAGACCCCGCTGTATCTGCCGGCGCGGGCCTCACTGTGGACGCGGCGCAGCGCATCCGACCGCGGCGAAGAAGTCAGCTTCGAGGTGCGCAACGAGCGCGGCGACAAACCCCATCTGCGCGGGCGCTTCGCCCACGCAGCAACTTCAGGGACAGCAGCATGAACAGCATTCGCCGGGTTGCCATCATCGGCGGCAACCGCATCCCCTTTGCGCGCTCCAACACGGTCTACGCACAGGCCAGCAACCAGCAGATGCTCACCGCCACGCTGCAGGGCCTGGTGGACCGCTTCAGCCTGCACGGCCTGCGTCTGGGCGACGTGGTGGGCGGCGCGGTGATGAAGCATTCGCGCGACTTCAACCTGGTGCGCGAGTGCGTGCTGTCCACCACGCTGGCGCGCGAGACCCCGGCCTTTGACGTGCAGCAGGCCTGCGGCACGGGGCTGGAAGCGGCCATGGTCGTGGCCAACAAGATCGCCCTGGGCCACATCGACTGCGGCATCGCCGGCGGTGTCGACACGACCTCGGACGCGCCGATCGGCCTGAACGAAAAAATGCGAACCATCCTGCTCGACGCCAGCCGCGCCAAGAGCACGGGCCAGCGCCTGGGCGCGATGGCGCGGATGCGCCCATCGATGCTGTTCAAGCCGTCACTGCCGCGCAATGGCGAGCCGCGCACCGGCCTGTCCATGGGCGAACACGCCGAGCTGATGGCGCGCGAATGGGGCATCAGCCGCGAGGACCAGGACGCGCTCGCGCTGAAAAGCCACCAGCAGTTGGCCCGGGCTTTTGAGGAAGGATTCTTCATCGACCTGATGACCAGCTTCAAGGGCGTGGTGCGCGACAACAACCTGCGCGCCGACCTGACGATCGAGAAGCTGCGCTCCCTCAAGCCGGCATTCGACAAAAAGGTGGCGCCGGATCAGGGCACGCTGACCGCCGGCAATTCGACGCCGCTGACCGATGGCGCATCCAGCGTGCTGCTGGCCAGCGAAGCCTGGGCCGCTGAACGCGGCCTGCCGGTGCTGGCCTATCTGACTTTCAGTGAAGTCGCCGCCGTGGATTTCTTCGACAAGAAGGAAGGCCTGCTGATGGCGCCGGCCTACGCCGTGCCGCGCATGCTGGCACGCGCCGGTCTGGCGCTGCAGGACTTCGACTTCTACGAGATCCACGAGGCTTTTGCCGCGCAGGTGCTGTGCACCCTCAAGGCCTGGGAGGACGAAAAATTCTGCCGCGAACGCCTGGGTCTGGACGCAGCGCTGGGCGCGATCGACCGCGACAAGCTCAACGTCAACGGCAGTTCCCTCGCCGCCGGCCACCCCTTTGCCGCCACCGGCGGGCGCCTGCTCGCCACCCTGGCCAAGCTGCTGGCGCAAAAGGGTTCGGGCCGCGGCCTGATCTCGATCTGCGCCGCCGGTGGCCAGGGCGTGGTCGCCATCGTGGAGCGCCCATGAAACATTTGAAACGCATGAAAGTGGTCAAACCCATGGATTGCCACGCCGCTGGCGCGGCTCGCAATGACGGTCGCACCACCAGTCGTCATTGCGAGGCCCGGAGGGCCGTGGCAATCCATGTTGCCAAGTCGGCAAACCTCCTTTCCATGAACAAACGGCAGTGCCAGACGCTGACGCCGAGGCAGGCGCCTCCGCGAATGTCCCCCGCGTCGGCCTTCGGCCTTTGGCTCCTCCTTTATTTCGCTGCGCCACCTGCCCCAGCCCCAGCGTCAACAAGCCTGGTCGGTATGCGCGCCCGGATCACCACGGCCGCCACTTGGCTCGGGTCGGCGTGGTACCCGGCGCAGCGGCATAAAGGAGGAGGCCGCAGGCCGGGGGACAGCCGCGGAGGCGGGCACCATGGCGGCCAGAGCTGGCGCAAAGCTCGGAAGTTTTCGATTGCCACGCCACTGACGCAACTCGCAATGGCGGTTTCCACCTTGCCGGTTTCAGGCCCGTGTGCGGCATCGGCTCGGATCAAGGCAGCCTAGACCATGACCACCTACAAAGCTCCGCTGCGCGACATGCGCTTCCTGATCAACGAGGTGTTCGACTACCCCGCGCACTACGCGCAACTGGCCAATGGCACGGACGCCACGCCCGACATGGTGGACGCCATCCTCGAAGGCGCGGCGACCTTTTGCGAGGAGGTGCTGGCGCCGCTGAACCGCAGCGGCGACGAAGAGGGCTGCCATTTCCAGGACGGCGCCGTGACCACGCCGAAGGGCTTCAAGGAGGCCTACGAGCAGTACGTGGCCGGCGGCTGGCAGGGCCTGTCCTTCCCGGAAGAATACGGCGGTCAGGGGTTGCCGGTATCGGTGAATGTCTTCAAGTCCGAGATGGTGGGCAGCGCCAACTGGTCCTTCGGCATGTACCCGGGTCTGAGCGTGGGCTGCATCAACACGGTGCTGCAGTACGGCAGCGCGGAACAGAAGAAGCTGTACCTGCCGCCGCTGGTCAGCGGCGCGTGGAGCGGCACCATGTGCCTGACCGAGCCGCAATGCGGCACCGATCTGGCCCAGGTCAAGACCCTGGCCGTGCCGCAGGCCGACGGCAGCCACCTGCTCACGGGCACCAAGATGTTCATCTCGGCGGGCGAGCACGACCTGGCCGACAACATCGTGCACATCGTGCTGGCGCGCCTCCCCGGCGCACCCGCCGGCACGCGCGGCATCTCGCTGTTCATCGTGCCAAAGTTTTTGCCCGCCGCCGACGGCTCGGCCGGCGCGCGCAACGGCGTGCACTGCGGCTCCATCGAGCACAAGATGGGCATCCGCGCCTCGGCCACGGCGCTGCTGAATTTCGACGGCGCGACCGGCTTTCTGATCGGCACGCCGAACAAGGGTCTGGAGGCCATGTTCACCTTCATGAACACGGCGCGCATCGGCACAGCGATACAGGGTGTGGCGCACGCCGAGGCGGCTTTCCAGGGCGCCCTGCCCTATGCGCGCGAACGCCGCTCCATGCGCGCCCTGTCGGGCAAGAAGGACCCGGAGCACGCCGCCGACGCGCTGCTCTGGCACCCGGACGTGCGGCGCATGCTGCTCACGCAAAAAGCCATCGCCGAAGGGGGCCGCGCCATGATCTACAGCGTGGCACAGCTGGCCGACAGGATGTTCAACGCCATCACCTCCGGCGACACCAGGACCCACCGGGCACTGGACAGCGAGCTGGGTTTTTACACGCCGATCCTGAAAGGCTTTCTGACCGAAATGGGACTGGAAGCGGCGAACCTGGGCATGCAGGTTTTCGGGGGCCACGGCTACATCCGAGAGCATGGCATGGAGCAGATCGCGCGCGACGCGCGCATCGCCACGCTGTACGAGGGCACGACCGGCATCCAGGCACTGGACCTGCTGGGGCGCAAGGTGCTGCTGGGCACGCGCGGCGGCTGCGTGCGCGACTTCACCGGCACGATGCTGCGCTTTGCCAAACCGCATCTGCTCCAGGGCGGGCCGGTTGGCAAGATGGCGCGCACCCTGCTGCGCCGCGCCCTGCAGTGGAATGTGCTGACGACCCGCATCCTGCTGCGCGCGCGCGGCGACCGCGAGCTGGTGGGCTCGGCCAGCGTGGACTACCTGATGTACAGCGGCTACGTCATGCTGGCCTACTTCTGGGCCCTGCAGGCGGCCAAGGCGCAGGCCCTGTTGGCCAGTGGAAAAGGTGCCGAATCCGCCGACTTCTATCTGGCCAAGGTCCAGACCGCCACTTTCTATTTCGAGCGTCTCCTGCCCCGCGCCGAGGGACACTGCAAAGGCGCGCTGGCGCCCACCAGCGCGGTGATGCAGATGGACGCAGCGCATTTCGCCTTTCACTGAGCACACACCATGAACAAGATCTGGATTGACAGCTACTCGCCCGGCGTGCCGGCCGAAATCGACCTGGCCGCCCTGGGCTCGATCGGCGACTACTTTGAGGCGGCGGCGCGGGCCTTCCCGCAACGGCGCGCCTTCATCAGCGGCTCCACCGGCGTGGCCATCAGCTACGCCGAGCTCGACCGCCGCACGCGCGCCCTGGCGGGCTACTTCCAGTCGGTGCTCAAGCTGCCGGTGGGCACCCGCGTGGCGGTGATGATGCCCAATCTGCTGCAGTACCCGGTCTGCCTGTTCGGCCTGCTGCGCGCCGGCTACGTGGTGGTGAACGTGAACCCGATGTACACGGCGCGCGAGCTGCAGCACCAACTGCAGGACTCGGGCGCGCAGGCCATGATCGTGGTCGACGTCTTCGCCCACACCCTGGCCAAGGTGATCGCCGAGACGTCGGTGAAGCACGTGGTGGTGACCGGGCTGGCAGACATGATGCCCTGGGCCAAGCGCGTGCTGGGCAATTTCCTGGTCCGCAAGGTGAAGAAGCTGGTCACGCCCTACGAACTGCCGGGCAGCGTGGGCTTTTTGGACATGCTGGAACAGGGCGCGGCGGCGGGCTTCAAGCCGGTCACGGTGCACACCCAGGCCCTGGCCTTCCTGCAGTACACCGGCGGCACGACCGGCGTGTCCAAGGGCGCGATGCTGTCGCACTACAACATCCTGGCCAATGTGAAGCAGGGCCAGGTCTGGAGCGACCCCTTCCTGGACAAGAGCGTGGAGCTGATCAGCATCACGGCGATTCCGCTGTACCACATCTTTGCCCTGGGTTCCTGCCTGAGCTTCATCGGCCTGGGCGGCACCAACGTGCTGGTGGCGGACCCGCGCAACATGCCGGCTTTCGTGAAGGTGCTGGCCCAGTACCGCTTCGTCTCGCTGCCCGCGGTGAACACGCTGTTCAATGGCCTGCTGCACGACCCTGATTTTTCCAAAATCGACTTCAGCCGGCTGCGCCTGGCGATCGGCGGGGGTGCTGCCGTGCAGCGCCCCGTGGCCGAGGCCTGGCACCGGGTCACGAAGACGCCGCTGGCCGAGGGCTACGGCCTGACCGAATGCTCGCCCACGGTGAGCGTCGTGCCGTTTCACATCACCGAGTTCAGCGGCAGCATCGGCCTGCCCGTGCCCTCCACCGAAGTGTCGATCCGCGACGCCGAAGGCATGGAAGTCGCCCCCGGTGTGGCCGGCGAGCTGTGCGTGAAGGGCCCGCAGGTGATGCAGGGCTACTGGCAGCGCCCCAAAGAGACGGCCGCGGTGATGACGGCCGACGGCTTCCTGCGCACCGGCGATGTGGCGACCATGGACGCGCGCGGTTTCCTGAAGATTGTCGACCGGCTCAAGGACATGATCCTGGTGTCGGGTTTCAACGTCTACCCGAATGAAATCGAGGAGGTGGTGATGATGCACCCCGACGTGTTCGAGGTCGCGGCCGTGGGAAAACCCAGCGCCGACTCGGGCGAAAAGGTGGTCGTCTACGTCGTGCGCAAGACACCATCGCTGACGCAGGAAACACTGATCGCGCACTGCCGCGAAAACCTCACCGGCTACAAGCTGCCGCGCGAAGTGGTGTTCGTCGACGAACTGCCCAAGAGCAATGTCGGCAAGATCCTGCGGCGCCAGTTGCGCGAGCGTGCATGAACTCCACCTTGCTGATCGCAACGATTCTGACGCTGCTCTATGGGCTGTTCCTGCTCTGGTATGGCGGGCGTGGCAACCCCTTGAGCGAGGCCGAGATCGTGCAGTTTGAAACTGAACTGAGCCGGTTGATGCACGGCCGGGAGGGTCAAACGGCGCAGGAATTGGTGCGCGCGCTTGCAGCGCGCGACGACGGGCGCGAGTTTGTCATGCACAACCTGGTGCGTTACCGCGCCCGTGCCCTGTACCCCGCTGGCTACGAATTTGGCGACAGCGCGCGCGCTGCCGACCAGCGTTACGGACGCGCCGTGCTGTGGCCGCTGCTGCGCAGCGCCTCGGTGCCGGTGTTCCTGGCCAAATGCGCCGGGCGCTTCATGGCCCCCGAGGGCACACCCGCCTGGGATTACGTGGCCATGGTGCGCTATCGCAGCCGGCGCGATTTTTTGCGCTTTGCCGTGGTGATCGAGGGCCAGGACATCGCCGTGCACAAATGGGCGGCCATAGAACAGACGCAGATCACGCCGCTCAAACCACTGGCGAGCCTGATCTTTGTGCGTGCCGCTGTTGCCGTGCTGTTCGCCTTGGTCGGCGTCTGCCTGGCAGCCCTGATCGCCTGAACCCCTTTGGCCATGGCAGCAGACTTCAGCATGAACCCCACGATCGCCTTGAAGGGGGCGCCGGGATCGCCCTACACGCGCAAGATGCTGGCGCTGTTGCGTTACCGCCGCATCCCCTACCGCTTGCTCAACGGCGTGGCCGCAGACCAGGCCGGCATGCCCAAACCGGCGATCGAGCTCCTGCCCACCTTTTACCTGCCCGACGCCAGCGGCGCGCTGCAGGCCGTGACGGACTCGACGCCGCTGATCCGGCGCTTCGAGCGCGAGATCGCCGCCCGGCCCGTGCAGCCGCTCGATCCGGTGCTGCGTTTCATCGACAGCCTGCTGGAGGATTACGCCGACGAGTGGCTCACCAAGGCCATGTTCCATTACCGCTGGAGTTTTGCCGCCGACATCGACAAGGCGGGAAGCGTCATTCCCCTGCAGTACCTGGGCATTTGCGTCTCCGACGCCGTGCAGCAGAGCATGCAGCAGCAGTTCTCGCAGCGCCAGATCAAGCGGCTCGCGACGGTGGGCTCCAACCCCGCCACCGGCCCCACCATCGAGGCCGCCTATGCGCGCCTGCTTGAGCTGCTCGATGCCCACTTCCAGCATCAACCGTTTCTGCTCGGCGCACGGCCCGGCGCGTCGGACTTCGCCCTGTATGGCCAGCTGTCGCAACTGGCACTGTTCGATCCCGGTTCGATGGCCGTCACGCTGCGCCATTCGCCTCGCACCTTCGCCTGGGTCGGACTCATGGAAGACCTGTCTGGGCTGGAGCCTGCCGACAAGGACTGGGTGCCGGTGGCCGCCTTGCCTGAGACGCTGATCGCATTGCTGCGGGAACTGGGACGCGGCTACGTGCCCATGATGCTGGCGAATGCCCGTGCCTTGCTGGCCGGCGCGCCAGAGTTTCAGACCGTGATCGATGGCGCGCCCTGGACCCAGGGGACGGTGAACTATCAAGGCAAATGCCTGCGCTGGCTGCGCGAAGAATTTGCCGCCCTCAGCGCGCCCGAACAGACGGCCGCTGACGACATTTTGCAGCGCGGCGATTGTGCCGCGCTGGTGCACGAAGCGCTGGCGAGCGCGTGCGCCGAATGAACAACCCAAGGAGCATCAACACCATGCAGATCACCGAATTCTGGACACACCGCAGCCGCCTGCGCGAAACCAAGATCGTGCAACGGGAGTCCATCGCGCTGAACGACGGTGAATGTCGTCTGGCCATCGACAAGTTTGCCCTGACCGCGAACAACGTGAGCTACGCCACCAGCGGCGAGGCCATTGGCTACTGGCGGTATTTCCCGGCCGAGGGCGAATGGGGCAAGGTGCCGGTCTGGGGCTTTGCCGACGTGCTGGAATCGCGCTGCCCGGGGCTGAACGCGGGCGAGCGCATCTGGGGCTTTTTCCCGATGGCCAGCCACGTCACGATGCAGCCCGGGCGTCTCAGTGCGGGCAATTTCTTCGACATGGCGGCGCACCGCCAGGACCTGCCGCGCCTGTACAACCAGTACTACCGCACCGACAGCGACCCGGCGGCGCTGCGCGCCATGGAAGACGAGCGCTGCCTGCTGTACCCGCTGTTTGCCACGTCGTTCATGATCTACGACAGCCTGTTGGACAACGGCTTCTTCGGCGCCGAACAGGTCGTGATCGCTTCGGCCTCTTCAAAGACCGCGTTCGGTCTGGCGCACCTGCTGCACCACGACCCGGCTGTGCTGCGCCAGGGCAAGCGCGTTGTCGGACTGACCTCGCCGGGCAAACTCGCTTTTGTGCAGTCGCTCGATGTCTGCGACCAAGTGCTTGCCTACGACGAACTCGAGCAGCTTGACCCGGGCGTGAAGACGGCGTTCGTCGACATGTCGGGCAACCGCGCATTGATTG
>CAIKVZ010000052.1 GCA_903830985.1 uncultured beta proteobacterium | reverse complement strand
GTGAAAATACACATACAACAGGCCTGCGACCGCGCCCAGGAAACTGGCAATGACAAACGTGAACCAGCGGATTGACCAGACGTTGTAGCCCAGAGCGCTCATGCGACGGGGTTGGTCACGTGTGCCCCGTATGGAGGCGCCGAATGGAGAGTGAATCAAAAGCGCAATGGCGACCAGACAGACTGCGCTGATGACCAGAGCAAACCAGTAGAAATTGGCGCTGACCTCCAAATCGATACCGAAGGGCGAAGGGCGCGTCAGGCCCGACAAGCCGTTGTCGCCGTTGGTGACCGAGATCCATCGATAGCCCAAGCCCCAGACGATCTGCGACAAGGCCAGGGTGAGCATCAAGAATCCCAAGCCGGTTGCACGCAGTGCGATCCAGCCAAACAGCATACCCATCAGGGTCGTCAGGAGCAAGGCGGCGGGTGCGGTGATGCCATGCCCCAGGCCAAACTTCAAACTCAGCCAGGCCGAAAAATAGGCAGCCAGTCCGAGGTAGCTGGCATGCCCGAGCGAGGTGAGTCCTGCATAGCCCACCAGCAAGTTCAAGCTTGAAGCGAAGATCACCGCAATCAGTACTTGGCTGCCCAGGTTGACGAAGTATTCACCGGCGATAAATGGGAGCGATGCCAAGGCAGCGAACCCCAGAAGACTGAACCAGAGCTTCATGTGGTGACTCTCCCAAACAGTCCTTGAGGTTTGAATGCAATCACGACAACCATCGGCAAGAACAAGATGACGTAGGCCAAATCGGGCACCAGGGCGATGCCGAAGGTATAGATAAAGCCGACGATGAAACTGGCAACAAAGGTGCCAAGCAAGCTGCCCACGCCGCCCAGGATGACAACGATCAAAGCCAAAGGCAACATCTCGGCGTCCAGGCCTGGATAGGCATTGAAAATGGGACCGGCCAAGGCTCCACCCAGACCGGCCAGTGCTGCGCCCAGGCAAAACACGGTGGTGAACAATGCAGACGCTGGAATACCGACAGCGCGCGCCATGCCCATGTCGTCCACGCCCGCGCGGATCATGGCGCCCAGGCGTGTTCGCTCCATCAGCAAGTACAGCGCCGTGGCCGCGACGATGGCCGCAGTCAATACCACCAATCGGTAGGTGGGAAAGCTGAGGTCAAAGAAGCGAAGCGGTATTTGGAACAAGGCTGGCGTCGCAATGGGAATCGGGTCGCCACCCCAAACCATCAAGCAAAAGTCCGCCACAATGAACGACATGCCGAGTGTGGCCAGCACTTGGCCTTGCGAGTTGCCAGTTAATCGTCGCAGGATCAGGCGCTCGATCACACATCCGAGGACGGCAATGGCAAGCATGGCGCAGCTTGCTGCGACCAACAGGTTGTGGCCGTCACGCACCAGCGTGGCGGCCACGTAGGTGCCCAGCATGAACAAGGATCCGTGTGTCAGATTGGCAATGCGCATCAAACCAAAAATAAGCGCAAAGCCAGATGACAACATGAATAACAGCCCCCCCAGGGAGAGGCTGTTGAGGGTTTGAATGAGCCAGGTTTGCATGGGCTGGTGCGGCAGACTAGGACTCTAGGTTTTTGGCGGGCGGATAGTCGCGGCTGTAAACCGGATTCGCCAGAAACTGCTTTTGGTCATAGGTCCAGAACTGGCTCACGTTCGGGTAGGTCTTGACCACCGAGTTGACCAAACGACCTTCCTTGCGCTCGACTTGCCTGATGTACACGTCGCCCACAACGTTGCCGAAGCTGTCGAACAGAACAGGGCCGCGAGCTGTCTGAATATTCGTCTTGCGCAGCGCCGCCATCAGAGCGTCCCGGTCGGAAAACTTGCCCTTCACGGTCTCAATGGCAGCTTCCAACACAGCGCCACTCACATATGTGCCGGCAGCGTAGTAGCCGGGATCGTAGCCAAAAGCCTTGCGGAAGGCCGGGGCAAACTTGGTGTTCACCGGGTTGGACAATTCGGCTGAGTACCAACAGACCGTTTGGATGCCCAATGCTTCGTCACCCATGTTGCGCAATACCGATTCATCGAGGGCGGTCATTCCACCCACAACCGCCATCTTGCTGCGAAGACCGTATTCGTTGAACTGCCGGACAAAGCGGAAGCCGTTCGAGCCCGCAAAACCCAAGAAGATTCCGTCAACGTTCGTTTTCAACTGTGCAATAAAACTTCCGTAGTCCGGGGCACTCAGCGGTGGGAAGAATTTTTGCACGATCTTCCCGCCGTTCTCTTCAAATACACGCTGAAATCCGGCGTTCATTTCGTGACCATAGGCAATGTCATCGGCGATCATGATCATGCGTTTGAATTTCAGCGTCTTCGCACAATGATCGGCCATGACGTGTGAAGATTGAGCCGATGACGAGGTGGCACGCACAAACCATGGGTTGGGTTTGCGCTGCGTCATGTCTTCGGCCGCGGCCACTGACAGGGTGGGTATCTTCTTGGCTTTGATGTAGTCGTCGATTGCCAGGGCTTCAAACGCGGCGAGTGGCCCCATCAGTACGTGAACCTTGTTGAGCTCAACCAGTTCCTGCACCTTGGATTTCGCCGTGGTCGGAACACCGCCGGTGTCGGCAACAAAGAGCTGCACTTTTTTTCCGGCCAGAGTGTTGTTGCGCTCGTTCAAGTACATGACCAGGGCGCGTTCCATGTCGATGCCGCCGGACGCCAAGGGCCCTGTTTTGACCGTCAACAGGCCGATGCGCATGATCTCGTCACTGGCCTGCGCTTGGGCAACCAGCGGCAAAGTGCTGCTCATGGCCACCGCTGCCGTTCCCTGAATGAAATGTCGTCTTGTTGTCATGATGTCTCCTTTATGGTCGTGGTGATAGAACGCGAAAATTCGGGAATGTTGTCAGGGTGATGAGGGGATCACTGGAAGAAGCAAATAGCACTCATGCTGGGGCCCAAAATGCAAAGTGGTCTCGCCGGCATAGATTGCAGCGGGGCGGTCGCGCGGGTCGTCATGCAGAAATGGCCCGCAACCGCGCAATTCATTTTTGAAGTTCGAAAGTTTCAGGCCGGTCTTTTCGGCGTAGATATAGTCCTTGCCGCGCACACTCAGACCAAGGCGATGACCCGCCGGGACGACGATGCACGTAGGCCAAATTTCTATGTCCAACTCAACCGGCATGTGTGCCGCCAGGGGCTGTGCCTTTTGGTGTGAGTGATAGGGACGAAAGGCCTTGCTGAGCGACGGGTCAAGCTCGCGGTGCGAGGCGCGCAGCCAACCTTGTGCGACCGGTGTGTGGGGGTCGATCGCTCCAGCAAAGGTGACTTCCCGAAGGTCGGGTGTGAACACCCGCACGACGAGGAATACATCGGCGTCGGTGGTGCTGGACGACGCCCAAAGCTTGGCGGCGAGCGGGCCGGTGATCTCGGTGTCTTGCTCCATCGGCGAAGAAATGAAAGTCAAGCCATCGCCCTGTGCCGCAAACGACAGGCTTGCTTCTTTGCTTGCGGGTGTTTCAGACAATGCCTGTCCGACGGGCGTCAAGTGAAGTCGCGTCCATTGCGTGCGGTCGATTGGCCAGCTGCTCTCTTTGCGCTCCACAAAACGATCGACGTGGCGCACTTGCAGCCGAACAGCAGGTTCCGTGTCCCAGCCGTTGGCTTTGCCTTTGAGGAAGTGGTCGAAGAACCGCTTTTGAATCGCGATGCCGTAGTCGGTATAGAAATGCGTCCAATGTTCCAGACCGTGCATCTCCAGCCATTTCTGTTTGGAGGCGGCGCGCATGAACGACTCGCTGTTGCCCCGCAAGTGCAGTCCCTGGCCACCCCAATTTCCCGCGGACAGAAACGGCACGGTGATGCGATCCCATTGGGCAGAGCGTTCCTGGTGGTACGCACCTTCCAGCGGATGCGCCAGGATATCGTCGCCAAACGAACAGCGATGGGACGCCAAGCTGGCGTCGCTGAGGGTTTCGTCGCCACAGATCCATTCGCCTGTAGCCTTGCTTTTGGGGCCGCGTGCGCCTAAACCGTATTGCACGGTCTTGACCTGCATGTCGTACCAGTTGGCCCAGAAGGTGGACAACACGCCGCCGTGATGGGTCATGTCCCGGTACCAGTCCGACGCACCTTCCCAGATGCACATGGCCGCCAGGTGCGGTGGGTTCGTTCCTGCGACCTGCCACTGGTTGATGCCAAAGTAGGAGACGCCGGACAAGCCTACCTTACCGCTACTCCAGTTTTGCACGCCCGCCCATTCGATGCAGTCGTGGAAGTCTTGTGTCTCGCGTGGCGAAAAGTGGTCGACATAGCCGGGCGAACGCCCGCAGCCACGTGAGTCAACGCGCACACAAACGTAGCCGTCGGGTACCCATTTTTCAGGGTCGACCACTTCCCAGTTTTGAAACAGGCTGCTGGAGCCGTGAGGCACATCCGGGTGATCGGTCACCATTTTTTGCCAGGCGCTGGGGTAGCCCTCCTGGAAGGACAATCCTTTCGCATAGGGACCATAGCTCAGCAGCACCGGATAGCTGCCGTTTCCGATCGGTCGAAAGACATCGGCACGAAGCACCAATCCATCGTTCATCTGGATCGGAACATCCCAATCGATTTGCATGCCTTGACGAACTTCGCTCTTTGGGTGCGCGGTGGGTGTCATGGGCTAGGCTCCAATGGCAGCATTGACCCGGGGCATGACCTCGGTGGCGAAAAGTTCCATGGAACGCTTGCCCAATGCGGGGTCCATCCAGTCGTGGCAAGCGTAGACCAGGTTGCCAAAGTCGCCCACGTGCTCGCGGAAAGCCAGAATCTGGTCGACAACGGAATTCACCGTGCCGGCGAGCACCAGGCGGTTGGTGACGTAGTCGGGCGTGAGTTCGCTGTCCGGCATGCTTGGATCGGTCTTGAACAAGTTGCTCCGACCGCCACCGCTGACAAGTTTTCGCACCAACTGCGTGAAATAGAAATGGTAGGGGCCGCCCGCTTGCAATGCGTAGCGCTTGGCAGTGGCCTCATCGTCTGCGACAAATATGCTTTTCGCAACCCGCCACTCAGCGGGATGTGCTACTGCACCGACGGATTCACGCCCTTCCACGTATTTGGGCCAATGCGTCTTTACCCATTCGGGCATCAGGAAATTTGCCGAGATCGGCCCCCAGCCACGTTTCGCCATTTCGGTCACGCCTTGGGAGAAGGGCGCCACCGCCGTGCCGACGATGGGGGGATAGGGTTTTTGATAGGGCTTCATGATGAAGCCTTGACCGATTTCGGGAATCATGGTTTTTTCAACCGATATGTTCCAGAATTTCCCTTCGATGTTGTAAGGCGGCTCGGAGTCCCAAATTTTCAGCACCGTGTTGATGCATTCGACAAACATGGCATTACGGTCTTTGCCCAGGTTTCCAAACACCTCCGCGTCAGACATCAATCCGCCGGGACTGATACCCATGATGAAGCGCCCTTCGAGCAAGTGGTCCAACATGGCAGCTTGCGCTGCGATCATCGCCGGGTGTGAGTTGGGCAGATTGATGGTGCCGGTACCGAGTTTGATGTTCTTGGTTTCAGACGCCAAACTGGCCAGGAAAATCATGTTGGAGGTGACTGTCTCCGCAGCATCAGTGACGTGCTCACCGACATAGGCTTCGCTGTAGCCCAAACGGTCGGCCAGGATGACGGCCTGGCGGTCCTCTTGCAGGGTCTGCGTCACATTGCGGCCCGGAGGGTGCAAGGGCATCATGAAGGTGCTGTATTTCATGGTCATTCGAGTCCTTTGGAAGAGAGTGGTTGCAGGTTCAGGCCGCTTGAAGTTCAGCGCTGGCGCTTCTGGCGTATTTGCCTTGTACGTAGATCAGTGCGCTGTGTTCCTGGTGTTGATAGGCTTCGACTTGGCCCAGGTACAAGATGTGGTCGCCGACATCAAGACGCTGGACAGTCAGGCATTCAAACGTCGCGGCGCAGCCTTCGAGCACGGGCAGGCCGGCCAGGCCGAGGTGATAGTCGATACCTTGGAACTTCTCGGGTACCTGGCTCGAGAATCGACGTGAATGGCCGATCTGCTCCAGGCTCAGCACGTTGATCACAAAACGACCGCAGTCGTCATAAGCGGACAAACTGGGAGAATTTTTCTGCAGACTCCACAGCACGATGGCCGGCTCGAGTGAGACTGAACTGAAAGAGTTTGCAGTGACTCCAACCAGGCGGTTGTCTGAAGACTTGGCGGTGACGATGGTCACGCCAGTTCCGAAACTGCCCAGAGCCTTGCGCAAATCTAAACGATCAAATGCTTGTTTGGTGTTCATGCCCTCATCGTAAATGATCAGATGATCTCCAAAATATCTTTTGAAATTGACCTCAATTGATCGACGGGTATTGGCGGATTTTTGTATTCGAGTTGCGCACAAACTCAGGGTTTACGAGGGGGGTGGGTCGGCGCTGGGGGCAAACTGTGGCCGATGTCGAGGGATACCCTCTTCAAGATGATGGACCCGCGCCGATGGCGCTAGCGCAGGCTGCGCCAACGCTCAAGTCACATGAATCAGACGATGCGCAGCCATCCGTTCCCTTGATCGCGGTGCACAGCGATAAGGTGTTCGCGATCCTTGTTCGTCGTCAGTTCTTGGCCTTGACAGGGAAGCGTGTTGGACGCTTTTGCTTAGGGGTTATCCCCAGTATGGACGGCAAGACAACGCGTGCGCCTGCAATGAAGTGTTCGATGGTCATGCGGATCAATTCATCCAGATCATCTTCTATCGGAACCTCAAAAATCCATTGACGTTGCCCAAAATAAAAGACCCTGGCGTTGTTGCCCCAAACCAATTCAATTTCGCTGCTTTTCAGCGGTATTTCTTCAATCCCTGGAAGTCCGAATTCATGACGAACCTCAATCGCAATGGGCTTCAATATGCGTTCCCGCAAGACGTCGAGGTACTTGCGGTTGATGTCCTCACCCCGAAGCCCGGAAAACATGAAGATGCGCACCCAGTCCCTGTTCAGCGCTTCCTTTGCGTAGGCGATGTAGAGGCGCGTCAAGCGTTCCTGCAGCGGTATGCTGCGGTCCCGAATGACGCTTTCCCAAAATGGATTCCAGCGCCCGATGTAGACCTCTTCATACACCCGATTGATCAGCGCCTCCTTGCTCGGAAAATACCGGTACAGCAGTGACTGCGTAACCCCCAAGCGTTGCGCCAGTTCACGCGTGTCACCCCCAAAACCGACGTCTGCGAAAAACCGCACAGCCTCCTGGGCGATGTTCTTTTCGCGCTCGGCGCCACTGAGTCGGCGTGCCGTGGGTGCCTTGGTAGCGAGTGTCTTTTTGCTGGCCATAAATATTCACCGATGAAGAGGTTCTACACTGACCAAACTACGCGATTGCACGGATGTCATGACGGCCTCGAGGGCCGCCACGTTGGCCAGCATTTCCTGGTGAGTGACAGGGTAAGGCGCCACCTTGCGAATGGCTTTGGCAAAGGCCTCCAGGTTCGCCAACACCGTGGGGTGGGGCGGGGCAAATCGGGTCTGAGGCGCTTGCCCGCGAAGCACGGTGGTGATGTCCCAGCCGGTCGGATTTTCGGGGTGCGTCCGGTCTCGAATTTCAATCCATCCCTTGGATCCATAGACCGCGAAGCGCCCTTCAAAAGGGGTTGCCAGGATGGCACTGATCATCGCGTTTGCACCATTGGGAAAACCCATCATGATCGCCAGCGTGTCGCCGTTTTCAAAGTCGGACCCCAGCGTGGCCAGTCGGGCCCACAGGGATTCGCAAGGACCCAACAAGGCGATGCTCAAGTCCACCAAATGAATGCCCGTCGCGGTCAATGGGCCCACCGGGGCGTGCTTGTTGGAAAGTCGCCAATTGTCTTTGGGAAGCGCGAAGAATTTGTCTTGACTGAAGTTGGCTTCAATTTGAAGTATTTCGCCCAAAGCGCCGTCGGCGATCAATTCACGCAGGGCCATGATTTCGGGTTCGAATCTGCGCTCGTGGCCAATGCCCAGCACCAGGTTTTTCGCTTTGCACTGTGCCACGGCGCGTGTGGCGTCTGCGAGTGTCAAGCACAGAGGCTTTTCGCAAAAGATGTGCAAACCCGCGTGCGCGGCGGCCACCATCTGGTCGGCGTGTTGCTGATGGGGCGTGCACAAAATGATGGCCTCCAGTCCGCGCTGTGCCATCAATTCTTCAGTCGAGCCAAATACCGCAACGTCGCTGAGAACCGGGTCTGAGGCCATGGCGTTGCGTGCGTCGGGGTCGACCTCGGCGACCGCTGCCAACTGAAACCAGATGGAACTTGCAATCTGGCGAGCAATGTTTTTCCCCCACCATCCGTAGCCGACGAGTCCGACTTTAACGGGGAGTGTGGTGGGCTTTGATGTGTTCTTTCCTGTCACAGTCTTGTCTCCTTTGGGCCTAACCGGGTTAGACTAGTTTAGCCGAATACATCAATTGGAGATCAAATGAACACAAAAGACGTCGTCAATCGCTCAAGGTCGAAGGCTGGCTCTGCGGCTGCGCCTGCGGTCAAGCGCATCGGAATACTCGGCCTGGGAATCATGGGATCGGCGATGGCCGGTAACCTGATCAAGGCTGGATTTGAAGTGCATGGGTTTGATCCCAGCGCGACCGCATGTCGGAGCTTCAAGGCCGCAGGGGGGCATCTCAGCAAGAGCGCCACGGAATTGGTGCGCTCGGTGCAAGTGGTGATCACTTCCTTGCCCAGTGCCGCTGCGCTGATGGACACCGCCAACGCATTGGCGGGCGCAGGGTGCAAAGGGCTGTTCGTGATCGAGGCGAGCACCTTGGACGGCAAAGACAAGGACGCCGCCCGTGACATCATGGCGACCCGGGGCGTCGTTCTGCTCGACTGTCCGCTGTCAGGCACAGGTGCGCAAGCCGTGCTCAAGGATTTGACGGTTTATGCCAGCGGGCCCGCGGCGGCCATTCGGCGCCTGGCGCCGGTGTTCGAAGGCTTCTCGAAAGCACACTTTTACGTGGGCCCGTTTGGTGCTGGCATGAAGATGAAGTTGATGGCCAATTTGCTGGTGGCGATTCACAATGTTTCGACCGCAGAGGCCCTGCTGTTGGGAAAACGTTGGGGAATATCGCCACGCACGGCGGTCAAGGTGTTGAGTGATGGTGCAGGCGGGTCTCGAATGTTGCAGGTGCGAGGTCCGATGATGGAAGACGAAGGCTGGAAAGAGGCCACCATGAAGGTTTCGGTGTGGCAAAAGGACATGAAGCTGATTGCGCAAGCGTTGGCAGATACCCAGGTTCCGGCCCCGTTGTTCACGGCAACCATTCCGATTTACAACGCCGCCATGGGTTTGGGACACGAAGCCAATGACACCGCCGCGGTGTTTGATGTGTTGGAACGAATGTCCTCGAAAATTGTCAAAGCTGCGCCGAAAAAGTCGGTGTCACGCAAGGAGTAGTTCCATGTCTTTGTCTTTGAATCATTTCTCCATACGAACCCAGGATATGGCTGCGACGAAAGACTTTTACGTCTCGGTTCTCGGCTTGCAAGTAGGGCCGCGCCCTGACTTTCCGTTTCCGGGATATTGGCTTTATCAAGGCCCATTGAGCGAGTACGCCAACGCAGCCGTGCATATCTTTGCCAGTGATGCCAACGGCAGCACGGGTTTGTCCAACTATCTGGGCGATCGCAATGAGCAAAAATTGCGAGGCAGCGGCGCGCTTGATCATGTGGCGTTTTTCGCCACGGGGCTGGCGACCATGTTGGCGCGCCTGCAGTTGCTGGGCATCGAGCCACGGCGTCGCGACGTGCCAGGCGCGGGTTTGCATCAGCTTTTTTTGGATGATCCGAATGACATCGTCGTTGAACTGAACTACCCGTTCGCGGAAAAGCAGGCACTCGACGCCCAAGAGGTATAGACCAAGATGGCACGCATTTTGGTGATTGGTGGTTCCTTGGGCGGTTTGTTCGTTGCCAACATGTTGCAGCGCGATGGCCACGATGTGCAGGTCCTTGAAAAAGTCAGAGGTTCGATGAGCGGGCGTGGTGCCGGCATTGTTTCGCATGACGTGCTGGTCAGCGCGCTGGAACGATCCGGCCTGGATGTGCAAGCCACTTTGGGGGTTGCGGTACCAGGGCGTGTATTGTTGGACCAGGCGGGGACTGGCTTGATCAAAATAGACATGCCGCAGGTGCTGACCTCGTGGAGTCGGTTGTACCAAATCTTGCGTGCCGAGTTGCCTTCGGATCGATATTTGCAAGGCGTATCCGTCACGCGTGTTGAAGAGCGAGATGACGGTGTTCAGGTTTTTGCGTCTGTCGATGGCAAGGAAACCACTTGGGCGGCCGATGTGGTGGTTGCCTGTGACGGCATTCGTTCCAGGGTGCGGCAACAGTTTTTCCCCCAGGTGCAACCGCAGTACGGCGGCTACATCGCGTGGCGTGGGGTGTGCGATGAGTCGTTGCTGTCAGACTTTACTTTGCGCACCCTGTTTGATTACTTTGGTTTCAGTGTGCCCCCGGACGAGCAGATCATTGGCTACCCCGTGGCCGGCTCTGAAAATGCCACCGGTCGAGGACATCGTGCCTACAATTTTGTTTGGTATCGCCCGGTTTCGGCCGGTGAGGACTTGAAGTCCATGCTGACAGATGGCGATGGCGTGCACTGCCCGCAAGGGGTTCCACCCAACAAGGTGGCGTGGCGACAACTGGCCAGAATGCGCGAGGATGGCCGGCGCTTGTTGCCGCCGCAATTTGCCGAAATTTTGGAGAAGGCACCACAACCTTTCTTTCAGCCCATCTTTGACTTGCTTTCTGACGCGGTGTCGGTCGGGCGCATTGCCTTAATGGGTGACGCAGCATTTGTCGCGCGCCCGCACATCGGCATGGGTGTGGCGAAGGCGGCTGAAGATGCCGTGGCCATTGCCGACGCCATTCGTGTCCACGGGGCCAATGCGGCCGCGCTGGCGGCGTACGCGAAACTGCGATTGCCCGCCGGGCGCTCGGCTGTGCAGCGTGCGCGCTGGCTCGGCAACTACGTCAAGTCGAGCGATGGCCGGGCGCAACCGATGGCGCAGCGCCAGCACCAAGCCATTTACGAGACGGCCATTGATTTGGGCCGTTACGGACATCAATCTACTTTTATTGAAAATTCACCATGACCGAAGATCGTTTAGCCCCTATTCCAGAGTCGCAATGGACTGCTGCACAGCGCGAATGCGCGCAGGAGATCATCGATGGACCACGCGGCGCCGTGCTGGAACCGTTCATTCCGCTGCTGCGCAGCCCGGAGTTGTG
Organism: uncultured beta proteobacterium; assembly: GCA_903830985.1. Lineage (GTDB taxonomy): Bacteria > Pseudomonadota > Gammaproteobacteria > Burkholderiales > Burkholderiaceae_C > CAIKVZ01. Next base: position 89,304 of record CAIKVZ010000052.1, on the reverse strand, counting down.
CACGCACGCCCAGCGCATGGGAGAGTATTTGCGTTACCGCAGTGCCATCGGCTTGCGTTTGTCGGAGTTGGCCATTTTGGTGACAGCACGCCATTGGTCGCAACAGGTGGAGTGGGCAATTCATGCTCCCATTGCGCTGCGTGAGGGGATCAGCGAAGCGATTGTTCATGCCATTGGCTTGAATGAAAACCCCCAGTTCGGCCAAGCGGATGAGCAAGTGGTCTACGATTTTTCTCGGCAATCGTTGGAGGAAAAGCAGGTCTGTGACGCCACCTGGGTGGCGGCGATAGCGCATCTGGGAGAGCACGGCGCTGTTGATTTGCTGGGGATTGTGGGCTACTACACCATGCTGTCTGTGGTCATGAATGGTGCCCGGACCCCAGCACCAGCAGGTGCCAGGATGGCGTTGCCAAAGCTCTAGTAGCCTGGGTCCCAGGTTCCTAGGCCTTCACCGCCAATACCGGGCAGGAAACCGAAAGCAGGAGTTCTTGGGCGACACTGCCCATGATGAGCTTTCCCAAGGGCGAACGCTTTCTCAAACCAATGATGAGAACGGATACATTCAGCAGTTCCACCAGCGCTTCAATTTCCTTGACGGCATTGTTGCCGCGCACAAACTGTTTGAATTCCGTATTCAGGCCCGTACTCGCCAACAGTTTCTCTATTCGCTCGAAATCGGGCGCTTCAGCGAATGAGGGATCATCCCTCTGTCCGTCCGCAGTGGCATTGACCACGACCAGACGTTCATTGCGACTTTGCGCAATTTCAATGCCTTTGTCCAGAGCGGCTTGGCCCTCGGGACGTGGCACGTAGGCGACAAGAATAGTCATTGTGTTTCTACCGTTTCAGCAAATGGACTGTTGGATCAACTGTTTCGGCGCTCGACTCATCGCGCAAAATACAGGTCGTGCAAGCGGTCAAGGCTGACCTCTGAAGCCGGCTGCGAAAGTATGACTTTGCCGCTTTGCATCAAATACACATGATCCGCCACGCTCACCGCCTTATGCGTGTTTTGTTCCACCAGGACGATCGTGCGACCACCCTCCTTGAGTCGTGCCAGAATTTCGAACAGTTCATTCACCAGCACGGGGGCCAGGCCCAGTGAAGGCTCGTCGATGATCAACAGTTGCGGATCCGCCATGAGGCCCCGCGCCATGGCCAGCATTTGAGCCTCGCCGCCAGACAGGGAACCCGCCAACTGTTTGCGGCGCTCGCTCAGCCGGGGAAACATCTGATAGGACTTTTCCAGATTTTCCTTGACGTGTGCCCGGTGCTGCTTGGGGAAGGCGCCCATGATCAGGTTTTCCTCGACATTCATGTCGCGAAAAGTCATGCGGCCTTCCGGGATCATGGCCATGGAGTGGTCCGCCATCTTCCAGGTTGGCGTGCCGTTCAAGTTCTCGCCATTGAGTTTTACCTCGCCCTGGGACACGGGCACCAGGCCCATGATGGCACGCAGCAGGGTTGTCTTGCCGGCGCCGTTCGGGCCGATGATGGTGGTCAACTGGCCGCGGGCCACGCTCAGCGACACGTCCCACAAGACGTTGATGGCGCCATAGCCGGCGCGCACATTGCAGATTTCAAGCACTGGCGCCTCCTGTGTAGCTCTTGATGACCGCGGGATCACGGAACACGGCATCGGGTGTTCCCTCTGCGATGAGCTCGCCAAAGTTGAGCACGGCGACCCGTTGGCACAAGTTGCTGATGGTCTCGATGTCGTGTTCAATGATGATGATGCCGACCGCGAATTCCTGGTGCAGGTTCTTGATCATGTTCATGAAGTGACGCTTGCCGGTCGTCTCCAGACCGGCCAGCACTTCGTCCAATAGCAGCAGCTTGGGATTGGTGGCCAGGGCCTTGGCCACCTCGAGCGCCTTCAATTCAGTCAAAGCCAACTCTGTTGCCGCATTGCGCGCGGCCTTGCCGGCAAGGCTGGTGAATTCGAGGATTTCGTCGATCTTCTTGTCATCGACCTTGCCCGTGCCAAAGCGCTGCGCCACGATCAAATTCTGTCGCACAGTGAGTTCATGCATGGGCTGAGGAATCTGGAAGGTGCGACCTATTCCCATGCGCGCACGCCGGTACAAGGGTGCGCGAATCACGTCGACGCCGTCAAATGTGATCTGCCCGCTGGTCGGGCGCACCAGACCGGAGATGGCATTGAACAAGGTGGTTTTCCCGGCACCGTTCGGCCCAACGAGGCCGACCACGTCGTGCGCGCCCACAGCCAGCGTCACGCTGTTCACGGCAGTCAATCCGCCAAAACGCACGGATACGTCCTTAAGTTGCAGCATGGGTCCTCCTGGTCAGGCGGCGCAGCAGCGACAGCAGACCATCCGGGCTGAAGACGATCATCGCCACGAGCAACACCCCCAGCACCAATTGGTGACCCGATGGCATGATGCTCTTGAAGATCAACTGATCGATCAGGTACACGACCACGGCGCCTACGATGGGCCCGGTGATGGTCCGATATCCACCGAAGATGGCGGCAACGATGGGTATCGTCACCCACAGGCCGCTGAAGGCGTAGTCCGGTTCCAGAAAATTGATGTAGTGGGCGTTGAAGGCGCCGACGACGCCGCACATGAACGCGGAAACCAGCAGCATCACGCCCTTGAGCAGGGTGCTGTTGACGCCGACGACCCGGGTCGCGTCCTCGCTCTCGTGCATGGCGCGCAAAGCCAGGCCGTAATGGCTGTCACGTATGTACCGGTAAAGCGCAGCAAACGCCAGCACGATGCTCAAGATCACCAGGTAACTGCCGATCTTGCCGCTCAGGTCGAAGCCCGCAATTTCCGGCAGCCGCGGGATATTCGACAGGCCACCGGCGCCCCCCGTCACCGAAGTCCACTGCGTCGCCAGAATCCGGAAGATATGGGCGTAGGCCAGAATCGCCAGGGCGAAATAGGGACCTCTGAGGCGCAGCACTGGCAGCATGGCCAGCGACGCAATGACGGCACCCGCACCGCCCAGCAACATGGAGAGCAATACCGGCACACCCAGCTTCATGCTCAAGACGGATGAGACGTAGGCACCGACGCCAAAGAAGGCGGCGTGGCCGAAACTGACCATCCCGCCCAGGTTGCCCAGCAAGGCCCACGACAGGGCAACACCGCCAATGACCATGGAAGCCACGACCAGGCTCATGACGTAATTGTCTGCGCCAAACAGCACTGGCACGGCCACATACACCGCCAACAGCATGGCCACAATCGACTTGTTGATCTTCATCCGCGCCTCCCTTTTGCACCGAACAGTCCGTTCGGCATGACAAACAGGACCAGCAGAAACAGTGCCATGCCGACGAGTTCCTGCAGGGCAGAACTGGCCAGCGTCACCGTCAAGGCCTCCGCCACGCCGAGCAGCAGCGCGCCGACCAGAACGCCGGGAATGGAGCCGATCCCCGCCAGCACGGTGATGATGAAGGCCTTGACCGTCAGAACGCTGCCGTAGGCCGGGCTGACGACGCCGTAACTGTAGAGCGCGACACCGGCCACGGCGGCCAGAATGCCGGCGACCACAAATGACACCAGTTCCGTGTAGCCGGGATCGATGCCCATCAGTTTGGCCGCATCGCGGTTGCTCGACACAGCGCGCACGGCGCGGCCGTACCAGCTGCGCGACAGCCACCACCACAGTCCCACCATCATGACCAGGCTGACGACGAAGAACAGCATTTCGCTGCGCATGCTGAAGAACGGGCCGATCACGATGGCCTCCTGCATCCAGTTGGAACCGGTGGAGCGCACATCCGCCTTCCAGACCAGCAAGATGACGTTGGTCAGGATCACGCCAATGCCGTAAGTGAGGATCAGCGAATTGATCTCACGGTCTTTCTTGATGCGTCCAACCACAAAGTAGACCAGCACCGAGGTCAGGCAAACCACCACCAAGGAAATGGGGATGGCGAAAATGGGATTCCAACCCAAGCCCGATTCGACCGAGTAGGCGATATAGGCCGACAGCAGCACGAGTTCGCCGTGCGCCAGGTTGATCACCTTCATGGCACCAAAAACCAGTGCCAGTCCGAGCGCGATCAGGGCGTAGGAGCCACCCTGTAATAGGCCCGAATAGAGCGCCTGCAGTATCAATTCCGTCATAGCATCGGTCCGGTTGATTGTTGCGACAGCAGGGCTATGGCGCCTGAATTGGCACCAGACCCTGCGCCGGCGTCAATTGACTTACCAGGGAACTGCCGGGAAATTCGCCTTGCCCGTGGCGTCGGCCTGTGGCCAGACGATGACGATCTTGTTGCCCTGATGTTGACCCATGCGGTGGCTGAAATTCAGGTTGTCGCCCGTGCTGCTGAATTGCACGCGACCAATCAGGGTTTCACTGTCGGTCTTGCGCATCTCTTCTATGACACCGTTCTTTTTCAGCGTGCCCTTGTCGGCGGCACGCGCGATCGCATTGAACAGCAACATCGACTGCACATAACCGAACTGTCCCAGGTAGTCGGGTTCCTTCTTGTAGAGCCGCTGATAGGCCTCGTTGAAGGACTTGCCCTCAGGCGTCTTGAACTCGGCCGGGAACGGCAACACCGCAGTTCCATAGACGTTGGGCATCAGGTCGGGGAAATCCGCCGCCATCTTGGGCGTCGCCAGGGACCAGACGCCGACCATCGCCTTGACTGTGGGTTTGAGCACCCGCGCCGCACGAAGAATGCCGACATAGTCGTTCTCGTAGCCGATCATTGCAATGACTTCAGACTTGTCCTGCAACTTGACCTTGTTGATGATCGGCTTGAAGTCGGTGATCGCCGGGTCGAAGGCGTGTCCGACCACGGTCACGCCCTTGGCCGCCAGCGTCTTTTCCAGGTCCGTCGCCAGGCCCGAAGTCGCTTCTTTGGTCGAATAGACGATGGACACCGTCTTGATCTTCAGATCGGTGAGAAGTCCGACCACGGCCTTCTGGTAGCCAGCCGCATTGTTGATGCGAAAGAAGTTTTTCCGCCCACTGTTCACCAGGCTGTCATCGACGCCGCCGGAGGTGACATAGGCCAGGCCGAGCTTGCCGGCAGCGTCGGAAGCCGGCGCGATATTGTTGGAGCCGTAGCCGCCATCGATTGCCAGAACGCCCTGGCTGGCCAGTTTTTCCACCGCCGCGATCGCCTTGGCCGGTGCCGACTCGTTGTCGACCGTGATGATCTTGACCTTGTGCTTGGCGTTGGCCTTGTTGAACACGTCGGCGGCCACCATGATGCCTTCTTGCATCCCCGATCCGACGCGGGCCAGGGTGCCGGTCAGGGGCAGTTCGACCCCCACCAACAGTTCTTCGGCGCGGGCGCCGGACATCCCCAGGCCACAGGCCATGAGTGCCGCCAGGGCCATGCGTTTGTAGGTATTTTTCATTTTTTCTGTCTCTCCAGTGGGTTGGTTGGTTACGCTAAAAGTCATACGACACCGCTGGCCGCCAGTTGGGCGATTTCTTCATCGCTCATGCCCAGCAGCGTTTGCAATACCTGTTTCGTGCCCTCGCCCAGGGTCGGTGGCGCGCTGCGCACGGGCAAGCGTACACCGTCGAAACGGTAGGGCGGCGCCATGACATGCACGTTGCCTACCTCGGGGTGGGGTTGGGTGGTCACCAGCCCGGCATCTTGCGCCCGTTGCGAGGTCAGCGCCTCGTGCAGGCCTGCAACTTCACCGCAGGGTATCCCGGCCAGGGCCATCCGGTCCAGCAAGTCCCGGCGCTGGCGGCCGCGCAGTTCGCGTTCGATCTCGGGCATCAGCAGTGCCCGGTTCTCTGTGCGCTTGAGGTTGGTCTTGAATCTCTCGTCCAGCGCGAGGTCGGGCCGCGCGATCACATCGGTGCAGAACCGCGCGAACTGGCTGTTGTTGCCGCAGGCGATAACCAGCGGTCCGTCCTGCGCGTCGAACACGCCATAGGGCATGATGGACGGGTGCGCGTTGCCGTAGCGCGGCGGGTCCTCGCCTTTGAGCAAGGCCTCCAGTCCGTAGTAGGCCGTGACCATGAGACCGCAGTCGTACAAGGCCATGCCGATATGGCGCCCTTTGCCGGTCTTTTCGCGCTCAAACAAGGCAGCCAGAATGGCCTGGGCGGCGTACATGCCGGTGACCATGTCGACCACGGCCACGCCGAACTTCAGCGGCGGCCGATGGGCCTCGCCGTTGAGTGCCATCAGACCGGCCTCGCCCTGAATCACCAGGTCGTAGCCGGGGCGGGCGGCTTCCGGCCCGGTGCGGTCATAGCCCGTGATGGAGCAGTAGATCAGTTCGGGATGCTCGGCACTCAGCTGCTCGTAACCCAAGCCCATTTTCTCGATGCCGCCGAATTTGAAATTCTGGATCACGACGTCGCTTTTCAGCGCCAGTTCGCGGGCGATTTCCTGACCTTCGGCGGTCTGCAGGTCCAGGGTGATGGAGCGCTTGTTGCGGTTCACACTGTTGAAGTAGGCGGTCTCGGTGGCCCCTATGCGCAGGCCCCAGTCGCGTGTGTCGTCGCCGCGCTGCGGGTGTTCCACCTTGATCACTTCGGCACCCAGATCGCCCAGCGTCATGGCGCACCAGGGACCCGCCAAGATGCGCGACAGGTCGAGCACGCGCACACCCGACAGAGGCAGTGAAGAAGTTGGGTTTGACATCAAGATTCCAAAAATTCGGGGACTCCCTGCGCGGCAGGAGTGTGGATGGCGAGGGTCTGCATCATGGCGCGCTCGTCTTGCCACGCAGCGCGGCGAAATTGGCGGGGCGCTTGGCCAGGAAGGCGCCTATGCCCTCGGTGGCTTCGTCGTCGCCTTGCGACGCCACCATGAACTGCGCCTCCAGCTCCATCTGGGCGTCCAGGTCGGCACTGAAGGCGTTGCGGCACAGGGTCTTGATGCGGGCGTTGGCGCGCTCGGGCCCGGCGGCAATGCGCGCTGCCAGCGCGATGGCCGCGTCCAGGGCGCAGCCCTTCTCGACCAGCCGGTTCACGGCGCCCAATTGCTGCAGCCGCTCGCCCGTGATGGCCTCTCCGGTCAGGCACAGCTCATTCAACAACTGGCGCGAGACGAACTGCGCCAGAAAGGCCGTGGCGCCGCCGTCGGGCGTCAGTCCGACCTTGGCGTAAGCGACGGAGAATCGTGCGTCGCGCGCCGCGACCAGCAGGTCACAGGCCAGTGCGATCGACATTCCTGCACCCACGGCTCCACCCTCGACGGCGGCGATCACCGGCTTGCTGCAGTCGCGCAGCGCACGGATCAAATCGTGCAAGCCTTCAAGCCGCTCACGGCGTTGCGCCGGTGCCATGGCCCGGCGCAGGGCCAGCTGGCCCAGGTCACCGCCGGAGCAAAAAAAATCGCCGGAGCCGGTCAGCACAATCGCGCCGACCGTGTCATCCGCCTGTGCCTGCGCCAGCGCCGCCGGCAGTTCGACATACAGTGCCGGCGTGATGGCGTTGCGCTTTTCCGGGTTGTGGTTGCTCAGGATGCGCACCGCGCCTTCCTGGCGTATCAGCACGGCGTTGTTCATGCTGCGACCTGCCGGCCCAGTGCGATGAAGCGCTGCAGATGGTGGTCTTCGTCGCCGAGCTGGTGGTCGATCATCACCAGGCGTTTGGCGTAGTGGGCCAGCGGCAGCTCCCAGGTCATGCCGATGCCGCCGTGCAGTTGTATGCACTCTTCGGCCACCAGCGCGCCGATGCGCCCGATGCTGAACTTGGCCGCCGACAGCGCGCGCTCGCGCGTCAGCCGGTCCTCGTCCAGCGCCGCAGCGGCATTGATCACGGCGGAGCGCGCCTGCTCGATTTCCAGCAACAGGTCCGCCATGCGGTGTTGCAGCGCCTGAAAGCTGCCGATGAGCACGCCAAACTGTTTGCGCGTGCGCAGGTAGTCCAGCGTCGCCGTCTTGGCCGCCTCCATGGCGCCGAGCGACTCGGCACACAGCGCCAGCACGCCACGCCCGATGGCGCGCTCCAGCGTGGCCAGCCCGAGGCCGGCTGCGCCCAGCAGCGCGTCGGCGCCCAGCGCCACGCCGTTCAAAGTCAGTTCCGCCACGCGCCCGCCGTCGATGGCGGCGCAGCCGCGCACCAGCAGGCCCGGCGCGTTGGCCGGCAGCAGGAACAGCGAGATGCCGGCCTCGTCGTGCACCGCACCCGAGGTGCGGGCTGACACGACGAACAGGTCGGCCTGCTCGCCCTGCAACACCACCGCCTTGGCGCCGTTCAGCACCCAGCCATCGGTGCTGCGCTCGGCACGGGTTTGCACCCTTGAGAGTTCGTAGTGCGCGCCGGGCTCCTCGTGCGCGAGGGCGGCAATGGTGCGGCTTTCGATGAGGTCGGCCAGCACCACTTTCTGCGCTTCACTGCCGGCGGCGGCGATGGCTTCGCCGGCAAGCAGCGCGCTGCCCAGAAAGGGCTCGACCACGAGACCGCGACCCAGCGCTTCAAAGACCACGGCGATGTCGAAGCCGGCGCCGCCGAAGCCGCCGTCGGACTCGCGAAACAAGGCGCCGATCACGCCCAGTTCGGCGAACTGGCGCCACAGGTCCGGGCTGAAGCCGTGCGCGGATTGGGCGATCTCGTCCCGTTTGTCAAAGCTGTACTGTTCGGCGATGAAGCGGTTCAGGCTGTCGGCCAGCATGGTCCGCTCTTGCGTGTGTTCAAAGTTCATGTTCGTGGCCTCACAGTCCAAGGATCATCTTGGAGACGATGTTCTTCTGGATTTCGTTCGAGCCGCCAAAGATCGACAGCTTGCGGTTGTTGAAGTAGGCCGCTGCCGCACCGGCTGCGGCCTCGGGGCCGACCGGCGTGCCGGCATGGCCGTCTTGCAGCGCTTCCCGGTTGAAGGGCCGCGCATAGGGGCCCATGGCGCGCCGGTTCAGGGAGGAAATCTCCTGGCGAATCTGGGTGCCGCGGATCTTCAGCATCGAACTCTCTGCACCTGGCACGCCGCCGCCCACGACCGCTGCGATCATGCGCAGGTTGGTGGTCTTCATGTTCTCCAGGTCGATCTCGACGCGCGCCAGGCGGGCGGCAAACGAGGGGTCCTCGGCCAGGGGGCGGCCGTTGCGCGTCTGCTGCGCGGCGACGCGCTTGAGCCGCTCCAGCGCCGCCACGGACAGGCCGACACCGGCGATGTTGGTGCGTTCGTAGGTCAGCAGGTACTTGGCGCAGGTCCAACCCTGGTCCTGCTCGCCGACCAGGTTCTCAGCCGGCACGCGCACGTCGGTGAAGAACACCTCGTTGACTTCGTGAGCGCCGTCCAGGGTGATGACGGGTCGCACCTCGACACCCGGCGTCGTCATGTCGATCAGCAGGAAGCTGATGCCCTGCTGCTTCTTCGCTTCGCGGTTGCTGCGCACCAGGCAGAAGATCATGTTGGCGTGCTGGCCCAGCGTAGTCCAGGCCTTTTGCCCGTTGACGATGTAGTGCTCGCCCTGCGCATCGCAGCCGCGCACGGCGCTGGTGCTGACGGCCGCCAGGTCAGAGCCGGCACCGGTTTCCGAGTAGCCCTGACACCACCAGTCGGAGCCGTCCAGAATGCGCGGCAGCCAGTGGCGTTTTTGCGCCTCGTTGCCAAACTTGATCAGCACTGGCCCCAGCATGTTGACGCCGAAGGGAACAATGCGCGGCGCGCTGGCAAGTGCGCACTCATGCTCAAAGATGAACCTTTCGATCGCGTTCCAGCCCGGGCCACCGTAGGGCTCGGGCCAGTGGTTGGCAAGCCAGCCGCGCGCGTTCAGTATCGCGTGCCACTCCTGCATGTCGGCCTTGGACAGATGCTTGCCCGTGGCCACCTTGTTGGACAAACGCGTTGGCAGCTTGTCAGCCAGGAAGCTGCGCACCTGGCTGCGAAATTGCTCTTCTTCAGGGGTGAAATTCAAATCCATGGAAAATTTCCTCAGAAGATTTCGAACAGGCCCGCAGCGCCCATGCCGCCGGCGATGCACATGGTGACAACGCCGTATTTCGCGCCGCGCCGCTTGCCTTCAATCAGCAGGTGGCCAGTGAGGCGTGCGCCCGTCATGCCGAACGGGTGTCCGATGGAAATGGCGCCCCCGTTGACGTTGAGACGCTCATCGGGAATGCCGAGCCGCTGCTGGCAATAGATGGACTGCGAAGCGAACGCTTCGTTGAGCTCCCACAGACCGATGTCGTCCACCGTCAGGCCGTGGCGCGCCAGCAGCTTGGGCACGGCGAAGACCGGGCCTATGCCCATCTCGTCGGGCTCGCAACCGGCCAGCGCCAGGCCGCGGAACGCGCCCAGTGGTTCAATATTCGCGCGCTGCGCGTCCCGGGCTTCCATCAGCACGCAGGCCGATGCGCCATCGGACAGTTGCGAGGAGTTGCCCGCCGTCACAAACTGCTCCAGGCCGCGCACCGGCGCCAGCTTGGCCAGCCCCTCGTACGTCGTGCCACGGCGGTTGCAGTTGTCGGCGTCCACCGTCACTTCGCGCTGGGATGCAACGCCCGTTTCCTTGTCGGTGACCGACATGGTGGTGCTGCAGGCCACGATCTCAGCCAGGTAGCGCCCGGCCAGTTGCGCCGCTTCGGTCTTGCGCTGGCTTTCGGCCGAAAAGCGGTCCTGCTCCTCGCGCCCGATGCCGTAGCGCGTGGCCACAATGTCGGCGGTTTCTATCATCGACAGGTACAAATCGGATTTATGCGCGACGATCCACGGGTCCATGCCGGAATCAGCGCCCTCTCGGGTGCGAATGTGCGAAATACTTTCGACGCCGCCGGCAATCATGGCAGGCGCGCCGTCCACGACGATGCGTCCCGCAGCGATGGCGATGGCCTGCAGCCCGGAGGCGCAGAAGCGGTTCACTGTGGCGCCGGCGATCGTGATCGGCAGGCCGGCACGGATGATGGCCTGACGCGCTACGTTGCGCCCGGTCGTGCCTTCAGGGTAGCCGCAGCCGAGGATCGCGTCCTCGATCAAAGCCGGGTCGATGCCGGCGCGCTGCACTGCGGCGCGCACGGCAAAGGCGGCGAGCGTGGCGCCCGAGGTGATGTTGAATTCGCCCCGGTGCGCCTTGGTCAGCGGCGTGCGGGCGGTGGAGACGATGACGGCTTCGCGCATGGTGTTTTTTCGGTTGGGGTTCTTGGACGGTTTACTCGGCTTGATTCAGGCTGCCGAAGTCGGCGCCACGCTCGACCAGATCCACCAGTAGGGGCGAGGCCTGCCAGAACAACGGGTCTTGCTGCGCGAATTCACGGATGTCGGCCAGCACCTGGGGCAGACCCAGGGTGTCGGCGTACTTCATCGGGCCGCCGCGGTGGCGCGGAAAGCCATAGCCGTACATGAAGACGACATCCACATCGAGCGGCCGCAGCGCGATGCCTTGCTGCACGACGTTGGCGCCTTCGTTGATCATGGCGGCCAGGTAGCGGCGCAGGATCTCCTCGCCGCTGAGACTGCGCGGCGTGATGCCGGCGCGCACGCGCTCGGCGTCGATGATCGCCTCGACCTCGGGGTCTGGCACACCGGTGCGCGCCCCTTGCGGGTACAGGTAGTAGCCGCGGCCGGTCTTCTGGCCAAACCAGCCGCGCTCACAGATGCGATCGGCAATCTGCACGTAGCGCGCTTTGGGGTCGCGGGTCGCGGCCTTGCGCTTGCGCGTCGCCCAGCCGATGTCGCCGCCGGCCAGATCGGACACCTGGAACGGGCCCATCGGGTAGCCGAAGGCGCGCAGCGCACTATCGATCTGGTAGGGCGAGGCGCCGTCTTCCACCATGTGGTCGGCCGCCTGGCGGTAGACCGCGAGGATGCGGTTGCCGATGAAGCCGTCGCATACGCCGGCGCGCACCGGCACTTTTTTCAGTTTTTTGGCGAGTTCGAAACCGGTGGCGACGACGTCGGCGCTGACCCTGGCCGGCACCACGATCTCCAGCAGCTTCATGATGTTGGCCGGCGAAAAGAAGTGCAGGCCCAGCACGTCGCCTGGGCGCGAGACGCTGGCCGCGATCTCGTCGATGTCCAGGTAGGAGGTGTTGGTCGCCAGCACCGCGCCGGGCTTGCACACGCGGTCGAGCTCTGCGAAGACGGCCTTCTTCACCGCCATGTCCTCGAACACGGCCTCGACCACCAGGTCCGCTGCGGCGAGCGCGTCGTAGGACGTGCTGCCGGCCAGACGGGCCATCAGGCTGTCCTTGGCGTCGCTGCTCATGCGACCCTTGGCGACCATGCCGCTGTAGACCTTGTCGACATAAGCACGCCCGCGCGCCAGCGCGGCTTCGTCGCGCTCGATCATCGTCACCGGCAGACCGGCGTCGAGCACCGCCACCGCAATGCCGGCGCCCATGGTGCCGCCTCCCACCACGCCGACATGCGCAATGGCGCGCGGTTTCGCGGCCCGGGTTTCCGGGGCCTTGAGCACCTCGCGGTCGGCCATGAAGGCGTGGATCAGCCCGGCGCGCTGCGGGCTGTCCAGGCACTGCAGGAACAGCTGGCGTTCGATGCGCAGGCCTTCGTCAAAGGGCTGCTCGAGTGCAACTGCCACCGCCTCGACTATTTTTCCCGGAGAGAACAGGCCGGCTGACTTCCTGGCTACATCGACGCGCGCCGCTTCGATGGCAGCACGGTTCGCTTCCCTGTCCGTCAGCGCCTGGGCGTCGCGCGTGCGGCGCACCGGTGCTCGCACTGCCAGCAGTTCCCGAACGTAGTCCAATCCGTGGGCCAGCAGGTCGCCTTCTGGCACAAGCCGGTCCACCACGCCGAGGCTGTGCGCTTCCTGCGCGCCCATTTGTCGGGCGCTGAGCATCAGCTCCAGGGCCGCCTTGGCGCCGATCAGGCGCGGTGTTCTTTGTGTGCCGCCAGCACCCGGCATCAGGCCCAGCAGAACCTCTGGCAGCCCGAGCTTGGCGTCCGGTGCTGCCAGCCGGTAGTGCGCCGCCAGGGCGATCTCCAGTCCACCGCCCAGGGCCGCACCGTGGATCGCTGCCACCACGGGCTTGGTGCAGGCTTCGATCCGGTTGCAGACATCCGGCAAATAAGGCGCCAGAGGCGGCTTGCCGAACTCGCGGATATCCGCGCCGGCGATGAAATTGCGCCCTGCGCCGAGGATGAGCACAGCCTGGACCGCTGGGTCGGCATCGGCGGCGTCGATGGCCGCCACCAAGCCGCGGCGCACCTCCACGCCCAGCGCGTTGACCGGCGGGTTGTTGACGGTGACGAAAAGAATGTCGCCGCGCAGTTCGCGACTGACGACGTCGATGGGCTTGTCCTGGCTCATGTGAGGTTGTATCCAGTGATTGGTGTTTCGCTTGGCGGAACGGTGGTTCGCAAAAAAGACTGGGTCGAACGATACCGCATTTTTCGCTGTGACGGCGATTAAATGCAGTCCTTTGTCGCGAAAGTGATAGTCAAGAAGCTTCTTTGTATTCACTGAGCCATGCTTCAAGCCATTTTCGCCGCTGACGATATCGATCGTTCAGAGTTAACATGGTTCGCAATGCAAACCGGTGATTCGCAATTTTGGTATTGTGGAGCTTACTTTGAGCATAGAATTCGCGACCGAATTCACTTGCGAACTCGCTTTGCTGCGACCCAAATTTATGGAGCCGGACCATGGAAGTTCAGATTCAGACGTTCAGCGATGACGCTCCAGGCAAGGACCGGCAGTTCGTCAACGCCCTGGCGCGGGGACTGGAACTGCTGCGCTGTTTTCGGCCGGGAGAAAAGTACCTTGCCAACACGGAGTTGGCCAAGCGGACCGGAATGCCGAAGCCGACCATTTCGCGCCTGACCTACACGCTGACCAAGCTCGGCTACCTGGGCTATTCCGAGGAAAGAGGGCAGTACTGCCTGGGTTCGGCGGTACTTTCGCTCGGTAATTCCCTGCTTTCGAATCTCGATGTCCGCAAGTTGGCACGACCCGCCATGCGCGAATTGGCTGAACATGCCCAGGCCAGCGTCGCCATCGGCATCAGGGATCGCCTGAGCATGGTGTACATCGAAACCTGCCGATGCAGTTCGGGTGCCACGCTTCGGCGTGACGTCGGCTCGCAAATTCCCATTGCCACGACGGCGATGGGCAAGGCGTTCATGAGCGCGCTGCCCCAGGGCGAGCGCGATTTCCTGATGGACCACATCCGCCTGGATAACGAAGAAAAATGGCCGCAAATCAAAGCCAACCTGGAACAGGGATTCAGAGACTACCAGGACCATGGTTTCTGCATCTCCGTTGGCGACTGGGAAGGCAACATCAATGCGGTCGGCGTGCCGCTCATCAACGCTGAGGGAGAGGCGTCAATGGCCTTCAATTGCGGCGGACCGGCCTACCTGTTGCCGCGTGACGCTCTAACGGGTGATTTCGGACCTCGTCTGGTGGAACTGGTGCACTCCGTGGAAGTGAGCATGGGGCGCCACTAAACACGCAGGACCCTTGCCCGGTGCCTGGATTGAAGGCCGGCAAGGCAAAAGAAACTGGCCTACACCACGGCGCGATCAAAGTCGGACAGTGACCCCTCGTTGACCTCAACCAGTTCATCGTCGTCGAAGGAGGCCATGAGCGACTTGAGCTTTTCTTCCTGTACCTGGGCGGATTCACTGACCGGTTTGCCGTTCGGTACTTGGGTATTTGGCGGCGGCACGATGAAGAGCGAAGTGGCAAGCGCCGCCACCTGCCGGGACTTGGCCCCAGCGGGTGCGGCACTCCTGGTGGAGTGACCCAGGCACAGGGCCATGCGCGACTTCAACCATTTGGGTTCAATGATTGATTCCGAAAACGGCAGCCGCGTGGCTTCTGAGCTGAAGCTGAGCTCCAAACGCAGTGACTTCGGAACCATACCCAGCGCCGCCTCGACCCGCTTCGCCAGGAACAGCCTCAGCGCGAGGGCTTCCACGGGAGGAACTTGAAAGCTCGCAGGAACCAGAAGGCTGACCAGCCAGCCCGAATCGCCTTTGCTGTTTCTCAGTTCGAAAACATTGCCGCCCACATGCAAGCCTACTTCCCTCAAGGCGGCGGAGCAGGTCAGCGCAATCCGGTGGGACTGGGTCTTTTTCGACGCAAATCTCAACAAAAGGCGTTGTCGCAGGCTGAACATGAAAGGCTCCAAGCGGGATGAGGGTTGCAACGCGGGTACTCGGCTCCGCCGCGGCACCCTGCGCATCATTTTGTCGTGACGCGCACCCGTGCGAGACAACAAATCGCAAGGTATCAAAATGAAAACAACTGTCTTTTCTGGTGCCGTTCCCGCGCTGGGGACGGCGGCCAATCAGAACTCGACTACACTTTCGCGCACCAGCAAGCGGCAGTCCACGCCTGTCATCGGTTGCCACTGTCCGCATCCCAGCAAGCTAACCGGAATCCACATGTCATTTGTCCGTCTGGGCTTGCTCACTCTGGTGACGATGGTCTGCTTTTCTGGAAATTCGGTGCTTTGCCGCCTCGCGCTAAGGCAGACGTCGATTGATGCGGCCAGTTTCACGACCGTGCGATTGATCTCTGGTGCACTGATGCTGGCAATTCTGGTCCTCTGCCGGCGACGCCTTCGGGGTTCAGTGATCGTGGCGACGGGCCGCCATCCTGCATCTGGCGGCAACTGGATTTCGGCCCTGTCATTGTTCGCCTATGCCGCCTCCTTGTCTTTTTCCTACGCCGGAATTGCAACGGGGATGGGTGCCTTGCTGCTCTTTGGTGCCGTGCAGGCAACGATGATTTTGACGGGCTTGTGGCATGGCGAGCGACTTCTTCCGCGTCAGCTTGGCGGCCTCGCGCTGGCGAGCGTCGGTATCGTTGCCATTCTTTCTCCCGGATTGGATGCGCCACCCCTGGGCAGTGCGTTGCTCATGCTGGTCTCGGGCGTTTCCTGGGGCGTCTATTCACTGCGTGGACGCGGCGCGGCCGATCCGTTGGGCGACACGGCAGGAAATTTTTTGCGGGCGGCACTTATTTCGGTGTTGCTCAGTGCCGCCTTTCTGGGGCGCCAACAGTTCGATGGCCTGGGCCTCTTGTACGCTGTATTGTCGGGCGCTGTCACTTCGGGTCTGGGTTATGCCGTCTGGTACAGCGTTCTGCCGAAACTCACAAGGACACGTGCGGCAGTCGTTCAATTGAGCGTTCCGGTATTGGCGGCACTGGCGGGCGCGCTGTTTGTCCACGAATCCATCAGTTGGGGTTTTGTGCTGACCGCAAGCGCCGTGCTCGGCGGCATTGCCATGGTGGTCTACGGCGCGCGCAACGCATCGTAGTGCTCCTCATCTTGCGTCGGTCCTGGCAGTCTGCGCCGCCCGTGTGAGGCGCAAACGCCATCCCCGCAGACTTTCCAGTGTGTTGGCTTGGCAATGGGTTGAACGCCACGCCTTATGCTTGCCCCCCACACAAGGAGAATCTTTTGAAAATGCTGAACAGTCGCCGGCTCTGGTTCGTTTTGTCACTGGCAACGGCACTCGGGTGCGGTCCGGCACTGGCCCAGGTTGCCGACCCAGCCGTGCAACGCGCTGCGGCGTCGCAGCGCGGGCCGCTGCTGGACAGCCTGAAGGAATTTGTCTCGATTGAAACCGGAAGCCGCGACATCGATGGATTGACGCAGGCCTGCGAGTTGCTGGCGCAAAAGCTGCGCGTCTTGGGCGCGCAAGTGGAATTCATCGAAGCTGACGAGGCCACGAACTACCGCATGGGCGATACACCCGAGAAGGTAGGCCGCATGGTCAAGGCCAGCTTTCAGGGAAGCGGCAGCAAGCGGATCTTGTTGATTGCGCACATGGACACGGTGTACCTGAAGGGTGCGCTGGCCAAGCAGCCGTTTCGCATCGATGGGGGTCGGGCCTATGGCCTGGGGATCGCCGACGACAAGCAGGGCGTCGCCATGGTGGTGCATGTGGCCGCCGTGCTCAAGTCTTTGAATTTCTCCGAGTACCGCACGTTGACCATTTTGGTCAACGCCGACGAGGAGATCAGTTCCCCGGGATCACGCGCTGCGCTGACGAAAGCTGGCGCTGAAAACGATGCGGTGTTTTCCTTTGAAGCCTCGCGCGCTGACAGCGACAAGCTGTCGCTGGCCACCAGCGGCATCGCCTCGGTGGAGATCAGTGTCGAGGGCCGGGCCTCGCATGCGGGCGGCGCGCCCGAGCGCGGTGTCAACGCCCTGTACGAGTTGTCGCACCAGATTCTTCAGATGCGCGACCTGTCGGAGCCGCAGGTGGGGCTCAAATTGAATTGGACCGTTTCGCAGGCCGGAACCAACCGCAATGTGATTCCCGCGCACGCCACAGCCCAGGCCGATGTCCGGGTGCTTCGGGTTTCGGATTACGACCGCATTGAAACGACGGTGCGGGAACGTGCCAAAAATCAGTTGCTGCCCCAGGCGGTCGTGACGCTGACTTTTGAGCGGCGCCGCCCGCCGCTGGAAGCCACGCCAGCCAACCGCAAGTTGGCCCAACACGCGCAGACGATCTACGCCGAGTTGGGCCGCACCCTGGTGGTGGACAGCCAGCCTGAAGGCGGCGGCACGGACGCGGCATTCGCGGCCCTGCACACGCAAGCGCCCGTGATTGAACGTTTCGGTCTGCAGGGTTTTGGCGCGCATTCGGCCGATAACGAATACGTGTTGCTCGACAGCATCGAGCCGCGCCTGTATTTGGCGGCGCGCATGGTCATGGACGTGGCTCGGGGCAAGGGGCTCTAGAATTTGCACATGAACTCTGCCAGCTCCAACACCGACCAAGCTGTCCTCAAGGGCATATCGTCCATGGCCACGCGCCAGCTCCTGGCGGAACTGTTGGCGCTGTATGCGGCGCAGGGTGGCTGCAGCCTGCAACTCGAGTCCGTGGGCGGCGTGGATGCGGCCCGACGGGTGCTGGCAGGTGAGGCCTTTGATCTTGTGTTTCTGGCCAGCGACGCGATTGACAAACTGGTGGCCGCCGGTCTGCTGGAGGCGCAAAGCAAGGTGAATCTGGCCGACAGCGGTGTCGCCCTGGCCGTGCGAGCCGGTGCGCCCAGACCCGACATCAGCTCGGAGCAGGCGGTGCGCGCGGCGGTGCTGGCGGCTCGCAGCATCGGCTATTCCACCGGCCCCAGCGGCGTGGCGCTGGCGCGCTTGTTCGAGCGCTGGGGCATCAGCCAGCAACTGGCGGGGCGTGTCGTGCAGGCGCCGCCCGGCGTCCCCGTTGGCAGTCTGGTGGCCGACGGCGAGGTCGAGCTGGGATTCCAGCAACTCAGCGAACTCATCCACCTGGACGGCATTGCGCTGCTGGGCAGTTTGCCTGAAGCCATCCGGATCACCACCACCTTTTCAGCGGCCATCAGCCTGGCCTGCGCGCACAAACCGGCGGCGCAGGCGTTGCTGAAGTTCCTGGTGTCGGACGCAGTGGTTGCGGTCAAACTGCGCCAGGGCATGGAGCCGGTCGCCGTCTGACAGTTCAGCAAAGATTCATACAGTCTGCATTTATTGATTACAATAGATGCACTTCACATGAATTTTTAAAGGACTTGCCACCATGAATGCGCGCCTGGAAACTTCCCAACTCGAAAACTTCAGCCTGACGGCCGAGCATGCCCTTGGACAGATCGCGGTGCGACTGCCCGGCGCCACCGCCGTGTTCCGCCGCCTGAAGCTCGATTTCTGCTGTGGTGGCCAGATCAGCCTGGCGCAGGCGGCGCGCGACAAGGGACTGGATCTGCAGGCCGTGCTGGTCGAACTCGGTGCCTTGCAGCACCCGCAAGAAGTGCCCGCGTTGACGGACCCCGCCGAGCAGATCGACCATATCCTGACGCGCTACCACGAGGTGCACCGCCAGCAGTTGCCGGAACTGGTGCGCATGGCGCGTCGGGTGGAGGCCGTGCACCGCGACAACCCTGAGGTACCCGCCGGCCTGGCAGCGCTGCTCGAGGGCATGGAGGTGGAACTTCTCGGTCACATGGTCAAGGAAGAAGAGATCGTTTTCCCGGCCATCCGATCAGGCGGTCAATTTGTTGCGGAGCACATCGCCACGCTGCGCGGCGAACATGTGGAGCACGGTGCACGGCTCGACGGCGTGCTCGCGTTGACCCACAGTGCCACGCCACCGGCGGGCGCCTGCAACACCTGGCGCGCGCTCTACGCCGGCATTGCGCAACTCAACGACGATCTGATCAACCACATCCATCTGGAAAACAACATCCTGTTTGCCCATTTCGACGCGCCGGCGGCGCCGAAGTCCGGCTGCGGCGCCAACGGCGGCGGTTGTGGCTGCAGCGGCGGCTAGGCATCCCTACAGAGTCTGAGCCGGCGCAGCGCCGTCGTCAACGCGGCTGGGCCATCAGCTTGTCGGCCAGGGCCTGGTAAGCAGGCAGGGATGTCGGGTCGTTGAAGGCGTTTGCGGCGTTGGGGAACGAGGCGTAGCGCGCAATCACCATCTCCGCCTTGGGATCGACGTAGATCGTCTGCCCGTGGATGCCGCGCGCCGCAAAGGCGCCGTCGGCATTGTGCAAAACCCACCACATGTTGCGGTAGCTGGCGCCGGGCAGGGTGGGGAAACCGGCTTTGGCAAACAAGGCCTTATCGCCGCCGTTGCGGATGTCGTCGACCACCGCCTTGGGGACGATCTGCTGGCCGTTGAAGCGGCCATCGTTGCGCATCATTTCGCCGAAGCGGGCCAGGTCGCGCAGGCCGGTGTTGAGGCCGCCGCCCGCAAACTCCGTGCCCTCGGTGTCGATGGAGATGTAGGCATCCTGTTCCATGCCGAGTTTGCTCCAGATGCGCTCCGACAGGTTCTCTCCCACGGACTTGTTGGTGACGCGGCGGATCAGCCAGCCCAGCACGTCGCTGTTCACCGTCTTGTAGGCAAAGGCCTGGCCATGCTCTCCCTCCTTCTGCACGGTCTTCAGAAAGTCATAGAAGCTCTTGGGGCCCTGGTAGGTGGGCGGGCGCGGCAGCACATTGCCGGCGCGCACATGGCTCCAGATTTCGGCATTGGGATCCGCATAGTTTTCGCTGTACTTGAGACCCGTGCTCATGTCCAGCACCTGACGCACGGTGGCGTCGCCAAACGCGCTGTCCTTGAGTTCGGGGATGTACTGGGCCACCTTGGCATTGGCGTCGAGCTTGCCTTCCGCCACCAGACTGGCGCCAATGGTGCCGAAGAAGGACTTGGTGACTGACTGGGCCGAGTGCTGGCCGTCGACATTCAGTGCACCCAGATACTTTTCATAGACAATTTTCCCCCGATGCAGTACCACAATGCCGTCGGTGTAGTTGGCGCTCAGCGACTGCGCCCAGGTCATGGGCGTGCTCTTGCCCAGCGGTGTGAAACTGACCGCATCGATGTCCGCTTGCTCGGCGCGGGGCAGCAGCGAGGGCGCAGCCAAGCCGCGCGAGATATTGCTGGTCGCGCCCAGTTGGCGCGCGTGGGAGAAGGTCCAGCGAAACTTCGGAAACGTGTAGAACGAGCCATCGGCCCAACGAATGATCTTGTCCGCAGGGGGCGGCGCGCCCACCATCCAGCCCAGTTTGACCGGATCGGTCTGCTCCGCCGTCGGCATGGCCGGGGCAGGCGCGGTCTGGGCCAGGGCCAGCGGCCCCAGCGCGCCACTCGCCAAAAGTAAAAGGCTGGAACAGAAGATACGGTGTGTGCGCATGAAGGCCCCGGTTGGTGTTTGGCCCCATGGTAGGTGCGAGCCTGCAGGCTGGCGCAGCGGGTCAACCCTAGGTTTGTCTTGAACGCGACTCAATGAACCCGGTTGCGCCCGTCCTGCTTGGCGCGGTACAGCGCGGCGTCGGCCTGTGCGACGAGGGAGGCGGCCATCGTCTCGTCAGCCGGAGTGCACGAGGCCACGCCCAGGCTGATGGTCACCACAGGTCCTACGCTGGACGCAGGGTGTGCAATGGCACGCGCCTCGCAGGCCACGCGCAGCGCCTCGGCCACAGCCAGCGCGGCGGCATGGTCAGCCCCCGGGATCAGTACGACGAACTCCTCACCGCCGTAGCGCGCTGCCAGGTCGCCGGCGCGCCCCACCGACTTGAGAAAGACATCGGCTACAGCGGCAAGGCAGCGATCCCCCTCAGGATGGCCCAGGGAGTCGTTGTAGTGTTTGAAGTTGTCCACGTCGGCCATCACCACCGCCAGCGGGATGCCCAGGCGGGCGGCACGGCGCCATTCTTTCTCCAGGGTTTCGTCAAAGCAGCGGCGATTCGCCAGGCCGGTCAATGCGTCTGTGAAGGACAGAAGGGCCAGGCGCTCGTTGGCCAGATTCAGCTCTTCGGTGCGTTTCGCCACCAGTCGTTCCATCTCGACTTGCCCCGAGCGCAGCTGATGCGTGCGCCAGCGGAACAGTCCGGCAACCGCGGCCAAGCCGGCGCAAAGGCTCAGTGCCATGAACCAGGGCGTCTGCCAGAAGTAGGCTTGCACGGTGATGGTCGGGGCCTCGCGCGCCTCGCCCCAGTGTGTTCCATCGGTCGACGCTGCCACACGGAAGCGGTAGTTGCCTTGGGGCAGTGCCGGGAACGTCGCCTCCCTGCTTTGACCCGCATCGACCCAGTCACGCGTGACACCGTCCATCTGGTAGCGAAAGCGCACGCGCTCGGCGTTGTTCAGCGTCATGGCGGTATAACGAATGCTCAGCGGCACCGAGCCTGGTGGCAGCACGAGCTCTGATTCTGTGCTGCTGGTCGCGCCCTTTGCCTGCAATTCCTCCAGCAGAACGGCAGGGGGGACGGGCACAACCGGCAGGTGCAGGGGATCGACGATGACCACGCCCTTGGAAGAGGGTAGCCAGAGCTGCCCCTGACTGTCGATGGCGCCCGTGGGCTGATGTCCGCCGGCAAAGGTCATGCTGCGCAGGCCATAACCCGGACCAAAACCCGTCGAAGTGACTTTCTTCAACCGCCCTTCGGCGAAGGCGTCGAGTTCGGACCGCGCCACGCGGTAAAAGCCGCGGTTGCAGGTCAGCCAGAGGTAGCCCTGGCTGTCTTCCAGGATGGTTTGGGAAATGCCGTCCCAAAGCCCATCGGCGGTGCGGATGGCGCTCACTTTTCCGTCGCGCAGGCGGCTCATTCCCTCGCCGTTGGTGCCTATCCAAAGGCCGCCTGCGGCGTCCTCGTGCAGTGCCAGGATCCAGTTGGAGGCCAGACCGTCGGCCATGGTCAGGGTCGAAAACCTGCCATCGCGCAGGCTGATCAGGCCCTGTCCCGTGGTGCCGAGCCAGAGCGTGCCGCTGCGATCTTCGAGGATGGTGATCACGCCTTCAAGCGGGGCACCCGGATCGCGCACGGCGGCAAAGCCTTGCCCCGTGAAGCGTGCCAGTCCCGACCGGGTACCCACCCAGAGCGTGCCCGCTCGATCCTGGAACAGCGCGCGCACGTCCACGTGGGGCAGGCCCTGCGCCGTGCCGAAGATCTCGATGCGTCCCTGACGCAGCCGCGCCACGCCGGCGGTGTAGCTGCCGATCCAGAGTGCACCGTCGTGATCCTCGAACAGGCTGGAGATTTCGTTGCTGGGCAAGCCCTGCTTCGTGCTGATCGTGGTGACGCGGTTGCCCTCGATGCGATTCAACCCACCGCCCGCAGTGGACACCCAGGTCACGCCGTTGCGGCCGTGCAGCACGGCGCGAACGTTGTCGTTGGACAGGCCCTCGGGTGTGCCGAACACGCCGAAGGACCGGCTGCGCAACCGGTTCAGACCACCGGTCCAGGTGCCGATCCAGACGCTGCCTTCGCGGTCGACCAGAACCGGCCAGACCTGGTCTCCGGCCAGTCCGGCGCCGGTGGACAGGGCTGAAAAGCGGCCCGCGCTCAGGCGGCTGACGCCACCGCCCCAGGTGCCGATCCACAGTGAGCCTTGCGCATCGCGCGCCAGATTGGTGAGTTGGTCGGTGGGCAGGCCGTCAGCGACGGTGTAGATTTTGATTTGGCCGTTGCGCACATGGGCCAGGCCACCGCCGGCCGTGGCCGCCCAGACGCCGCCCTCAGGATCGGCCAGCACCGACCTGACCTCCAGATGCGGGAAGCCATTGGCCGGGTTCAACACCTCAAAGCGTCCCGCGGCGAATGAGACCAGACCGCCGCCGGTGGTGGCGATCCAGAGCTTGCCGTCGCGGTCAAAAGCCAGCGCGCGCAGCCGGTTGGTGGGCAGGCCATCGGCTTGCTGGTAAACCTTGGTCACGCCATTTTGCCAGCGCACCAGTCCGTTTTCGGTCGCGGCCCAGACCACACCGTCGCTGGCCTGGGCGAAGTCCCAGGCGCGCTTGCCGGCGGTGACCTCGGCCGGAAAGGCGCTTTGAAACTGCCCCTTGTGGTAGATCGCCGCGCCCTTGCTGTGGCCGACCCAGAGTCGGCCTTGCGCGTCCTCCATGAGGCCGAAGATGGGACGGGACGACAGCTCAGCTACCTGAGGCGACTCGTAGGTGGTGAAGCGCACCCCGTCGAAGCGCGCCAGCCCCCCTGCGGTTCCGACCCAGAGGTAGCCGTCACGCGTTTGCAGCAGGGACTGAACGGTGTTCAGCGGCAGGCCCTGCTCGGTTTGCCAGCCGTCGATCTTGTATTGGGTCAGGGTCTGTGTTGGATCACCCATTCCCTGACCCGCCGCATGCGCCGGAACTGCGGCGAGCGTCAAGGCCAGCGAAAGTACGCCAGCCAGCCATGAAGGGAATCTGTCTACAAGACCGCGAAATATCATTTCAATCCATGCTTCCGGTTGGCTCAGCTCAGGCACTCGGAATTTGCCTCTCCAAGCGTCAAAAGGGCAGACCTGTCACCGGGTTCAAGCCAAGTATCACACACCTGCATGGCACTTGTGTGCGCTGGCCCACCGACGAGACCACAGGGTGGGGCGACAGTGCAGCCCTACAGTACGGGAGCCCGCAATGTCAGATTCCAGCTTGGCGCACGCCCCAATGAAGCAAGAGGCGCCGGCCGAACCTGAGGCCGCGCGCGTGCTGCTGTACATGCCGGTGGACGTGCGCAGTCTCTCGCTCGTGGTGCTGGCCACGCTGGCCAGCGTGTACACACTGCATTGGGCCAGCGCCGTGATCATCCCCGTGCTGGTCGGCGTGCTCTGCAGCTATGCCTTGTCGCCGCTGGTGGACTGGCTGCAGCTGCGCCATATTCCGCGCGCACTCAGTGCCGCGCTGCTGATCCTGGGCCTTCTCAGCGGCTTGGGCGCCGGCCTGTATTCCCTGAGCGAGGACGCGAGCAAGCTGGTCGGGTTGTTGCCGACGGCTGCACAAAAACTGCAGGACTCGGTGCGGGCACCACCCGGTCAGCACGACAACGCGCTGACCACCGTGCAAAAAGCCGCCAGCAAGATTGAACAGGCGGCACAGGAAGCCGGCCAGGCCGCCTTGCTGGTGCGTGGCGTGCAGCGCGTGCAGGTCGAAAGGCCCAAGTTTGACGTCAAGGATTATTTGTTGAGCGGCACCTTGGGCATGTTGGGTGTTCTGAGCCAGATGGGCATGGTCGCGCTGATCACTTTTTTCCTCATGGCGTCGGGCGATCGATTCCGGCGCAAGCTCGTCAAGCTGACCGGGCCCACGCTGAGCCGCAAGCGCATCACGCTGCAGGCACTGAACCAGATCCACGATCAGATCCAGCGCTATATGCTGGTGCAATTGTTCACCAGCGTGCTGGTGGGCCTGGCCACCTGGCTCGCCTTTCTGGGCATTGGCCTGGAGAACGCGGCCGTGTGGGGGGTGGCCGCCGGTGTGCTCGACTTGGTTCCCTATGTGGGCAGCGTCGTCATCGCGACCGGCTCGGCTTTGGTGAGTTTTTTGCAGTTCGGCACGATCGAAATGGCCGTTCTGGCCAGCGGCATTTCCTTGTTGGTGCACTCGGTCGAAGCCCTGCTGCTGACGCCCTGGCTCACCAGTCGCACCAACAAGATGAATCCCTTTGCCATCTTCGTCGGCGTCCTCGCCTGGGGCTGGCTCTGGGGTGTCTGGGGCCTGCTGCTGGGCGTGCCCATTCTGGTGGTGATCAAGGCGGTTTGCGACCGCGTCGAGCACCTCAAGCCGGTGGGTGAATTTCTCGGCGCCTGAATTCGGACCTCAGGCCGCGAACAGCATGGCCAGCACGGCCGACGCCATCAGCAGCGTGGCCAGCCAGCCCAGCACTTTGAGGGAGGTGGAAATGACGAACTGCCCCATGATTTGCACGCGTACCGCCATCAACATCATCACCACCATGATGGGCACGGATATCACGCCGTTGATGACCGCGCTCCAGTACAAGGCCTTGATCGGATCGATGGCGGTGAAACCCATGGCGCTGCCGATGCACGTTGAGACCGCGATGACGCTGTAGAACTGCCGGGCCTGCATCGGCGTGCTTTCCAGGCTGCTCTTCCAGTGGAAGGCGCCGGCCATGGCGTACGCCGATGAACCGGCCAGCACCGGAATCGCCAGCAATCCTGTGCCGATGATGCCAGCACTGAACAGCATGAAGGCAAACTCCCCGGCGATGGGCCGCAGCGCGGTGGCCGCCTGCGCCGAGGACTGGATATCGGTGATGCCGTGCAGGTTCAGCGTCACCGCCGTCGTCAGGATGATGAAGAAGGCCACCAGGTTGGAAAATCCCATGCCGACCCAGGTGTCGATCTGGATGCGGCGCAGATTCACCCGGCCCTGCTGCGGCGCGCTGATCAGGGCCCGGGCGCGCGGATCGGCACGCAGATCCTCCACTTCCTGCGACGCCTGCCAGAAGAACAGGTAGGGGCTGATGGTCGTGCCGAAGACGGCGACCATGGTCGTGATGTAGTCGGAACGCCAGACGATGTGCGGGGACAGCGTCTGCACCGCCACCTGCGACCAGGGAACGTGCACGACAAAGGCCGTCGCGACGTAGGCCAGCAGGGCCAGCGTGAGCCACTTCAACAGGCGCACGTAACGCCGGTACGGAATGAACACTTGCAGCAGCAGCGAGGTCAGGCCAAAGCCCATGGCGTACAACCTGGCCGGGCCGCCGATGATGAGGCGCAGGGCCTCGCCCATGGCCGAGATATCGGCGGCGATGTTGATGGTGTTCGCGACCAACAGCAGGCTGACCACACCATACAGCAGCCAGGGTGGGTAGTGGCGTCGCATGTTGGTCGCCAGGCCATGACCGCTGACGCGGCCGATGCGTGCACTGACCACCTGGATGCCGACCATCAGCGGGTAGGTGAACAGCACCGTCCACAGCATGTTGAAGCCGAACTGTGCGCCGGCTTGAGAGTAGGCGGCGATGCCGCTGGGGTCGTCGTCGGCCGCACCGGTGATGAGCCCCGGGCCGAGTTTCTTGAGCCAGGCCTGCTCGTGCTCCGCTGGGGGCGTTTCCGCATTGCGCATGGCTGAGTTCCTTGGCCTGTTGCGTCTGAACATAGCACAGGGGGCACATCGGCGCATGGGCAACAATACCGTATGCCTTCAGACCTTCAACTTCTCTGCGGTTTTCAGACCGGGCACGCGCTGCGCCCGCTTTGGCACCTGCAAGCTGACTGCCACTTTCTGAACCACGGCTCCTTTGGCGCCACACCTCGTCATGTGCTGGCGGCGCAAGATGGTTGGCGCCTGCAGATCGAGCGCCAGCCGGTGCATTTCATGGGCGCGCAATTGCCGCAGGCTTTGCGCTGTGCCCGCGCACGCTTGGCCGAATTCGTGGGGACCGCGCAGCAGCGCCTGGCCTTTGTGGAAAACGCCAGCGATGGGGTGAACGCCGTGTTGCGCTCCTACCCGTGGCGCAGTGGTGATGAGATTGTGCTGGCGAACCACGCCTATCCGGCAGTGCGCGCCACAGTGAACTTTCTCGCGCAACGGCATGGCCTGCGGGTCACCCTGGCGCGGGTCGATTTCCCGCAGCACAGCGCCCAGCAACTGGTCGAGGCCTACTGCGCGGCCATCACGCCGGGCACGCGCCTGGCCATCGTCGATCACGTGTTCTCCCCGCTGGCGCTGGTCACGCCGCTGCAAGACATCGTCGCGCACTGTCGCGGCGTGGGCGTGCCCTTGCTGGTGGACGGTGCCCACGGTCCCGGCATGCTGGCGCTGGCGCTGGACGATCTCGGCGCCGACTGGTACGTGGGCAATTGCCATAAATGGCTGTTTGCGCCCAAGGCCTGTGCCTTCCTGTACGCCGCGCCTGCTGCGGCAACGGTGCTGCACCCCACGGTGATTTCCAATTTTCACGGCGCCGGCTTTCCTCAGGAGTTTGATTGGCAGGGAACGCGCGACTACAGCGCCTGGCTTGCCGTGGAGGCGGCGCTGGACTTCGTGCAGGCCTTCGGCGCGGCGCGTTACCGCCAGCATTTGCACGACCAGGCGCAGCAGGCGGCGGCGCTGCTGTGCGAGCATTGGCAAGTGCGTCTGCCGGCGCCCGCCGAACGTTTCGCCGCCATGGTGAGCGTGCCCTGGCCCTGGCCGGAGGAGGCCACGGCCGAGAACGCGAAGTTCTGGCACGACCGGCTGTGGAACGAACACCAAGTGGAGGTCCCGGTGTTGCCCATCAACGGGCAGTTGTGGTTGCGCATTTCGGCGCAGATTTACAACGAGCTGTCGGACTACGAGGCGCTGGCCAGGGCGCTGGATGTTCCTCGGGAGAGAATGCGACCTTGAAACGTTTTGCCTTCCTCGGCCTTGTTGTGGTGGTCACGCCGCCACGGAACTGGTTTGCTGGATGTGGTTGAAGAAGGCCCGATCGGCGCCAAGCATGTGGCGCGCCACCAGGTCGTGCGCCAAAAACTGAAACAGCTCGGTTCCATCAATCTCCAACGCGGTGTAACGCCCCAGCAGGTAGTCGGCATGCTCTGCCAGCTCGCGGTGGATCGCCATGTGCAGCGCGGCACCGGCGAAGCCGGTGCCGATGAGGATGTCTTCCTCGTCTTCAAAGTGTTCCGTGGCGTCGCTGATCAGCTTGGCAAACAGCGCTGCCACGGCCTCGCGCGGCTTGGCCGCCAGCATGGCATACAGGATGTCGTTGGCGTCGCCAAACAGCTGCTGGTGCTGAGCGTCGATGGTGGGGTCTCCGCATTCGTGGGCCTGATGCCATACCAGGGGGACAAAATTGGCAGGAATGCGGTTGCCCAGGCCGGAACGCCTGGGAACGATGGGCGCCAGGCGCACCTGGTTGCGACCACCATGCTTGGCGCGGTACAGGGCTGCGTCGGCCGCGCGCGTCAAGGCGGCCACAGTCTGGTAGGCGGTGTTCGACAGCGTAGCGATGCCGATGCTGACCGTGAGCCGGCCCTGCAGCGAATGTTCGTGCGCAATCTGCAGGGCAGCGATGGCAGCGCGGAAATCTTCGGCCAGGCGCTGCGCCGTGGCGCCGTCAGTGTCGGCCAGCACCCAGGTGAATTCCTCGCCGCCGTAACGCGCCGCCAGATCGCTGGCCCGTTTGGCACTGGCCTGCAAGCCGCGGGCCACGCTTTTCAGCGCTTCGTCTCCGGCCAGGTGACCGTAGTGGTCGTTGAAATTCTTGAAGTGGTCGACGTCGATCATCATCAGCGACAGCGCCTGCCCGTCGCGTTTGCAGCGCGACAGTTCGCGCTCCAGCGTGCTGTCCAAATAGCGCCGGTTGTACAGGTTGGTGAGCGGGTCGCGCACCGCCTGCTCGCGCAACTGCTCCTGCAGGCTGTGGATTTCGTGCAGGTGCTGTTGCAGGCTGTTGTTGGCCGCCAGCAATTCCTGCTCGCGCAGTTGCAGGTTCTTCTTTGCGCGACGCAATTGGGCGTTGCGGCTGAAGCCGATATGGTTCATGGCCAGCAGGTAGCCGGTCAGGCCAAGCATGCAAAAGGCCGTGGCCGGAAGTCCGGTTTTCGGTGAAAAATGGAATCCGCCGAAGGCCATCTCCAGCAGCGCGCCGCAGCCTAGCGCCGCCAGCGCGTGGCGCGCTCCGCGCCAGCCCTTGTTGGCGGCGTTGTTGGTCAGGGTGCCTAAAGCGGCTGAGAAGCTGAGCCAAAGGGGAAAGGCCAGCGCTGCCATGAATGCTCCAAGCAGGAAAGAGTCGAGCAGCAGGCTGCGCAGCTCGGTCTGTATCGGATCGGTCGAGCGGCTGGCGCGCCAGAATTGAAGCTGGGGGTAGACCAGCAACAGCAGAAAAGCCGGGATCAGGACGGTGGCCGGCAAGTCCTGGTCCGCCTGGTGCAGCGCGGTCGCGACAAAGAGCAGCGCAAACGAGACCGCGCGCAGCCGATGGTGGGTGCGCACGAGCCAGGGTTGCCTCTTGAGATGTCCGGCCATTGGGTCTGCGATAGGTTGAATGCGGCGCCCATGTTAGCAGTCGAATGTGTACGCTGTCGTACATTTCGCCGGCGGGGTATTGCCAGCGTGGCAACCAGATTGGCGGGAAAAGACTAAGCTGGTCACATGAACAAACTGCTTGTCGCCTACCTCGCCTGCGCCCTGGTGATGATCGCCCTGGATGTGCTGTGGATCGGCGTCCTGGCCAAGTCTCTCTATCAGCAGGGCATCGGGCATTTGATGACCGAAAGTCCCCGCTTGGGCGTGGCGTTCCTGTTCTATGCGGTGTATGCGGCGGGTCTGGTGTTCTTTGTCGTGGCCGACGGGCCGAGCGACGCGTGGCGCAGCACGCTGCTGCGCGGCGCGCTGTTCGGTGCGGTGGCCTATGCGACCTACGACCTGAGCAATCTGGCCACCCTGAGGGCATGGCCCCTGTCTCTGTCCCTGATCGACATCGCCTGGGGTGCGTTCGCCAGCAGTGTCGCTGCCGCAGGCGGCAAGGCCGCGCTGAATTGGGTGGCGAAGGGTGCCTGATGGCCTTGCATGTGGGCTGACGCACACTTTTATTCACCGGCCGT
The DNA here is from genome assembly GCA_903830985.1 of uncultured beta proteobacterium. Classification (GTDB taxonomy): domain Bacteria; phylum Pseudomonadota; class Gammaproteobacteria; order Burkholderiales; family Burkholderiaceae_C; genus CAIKVZ01. Next base: position 59,660 of record CAIKVZ010000052.1, on the reverse strand, counting down.
CGGCATGATGCAGCCTTGTCTTCATCAGGATTCCGAACCATGAAACCATTTTTTTTGCTGCTCGCCATGAGCCTTTCTGTTGTGCCGGCCTTCGCGCAGCAGGCGCCGGTGGTCAGTGTTCCCTCGGTCGACCTGGCTCGTTACAGCGGCAAATGGTTCGAGATCGCCAGCTTCCCGATGTTCTTTCAGCGCAACTGCGTGGCAGACACCACGGCGGAGTACGCACCCGCGCCGGACGGCGCCATCAGCGTGCACAACCGCTGTCGCACGGAATCCGGTTTTGACGATGCCAACGGCAAAGCGACCGTGGTCGAGGGTTTTGCCAACAGTCGCCTCAAGGTCTCATTCTTCTGGCCGTTCAAGGCGGACTACTGGGTGCTGGGGCTGGACCCCGAGTACCGCTGGGCGGTGGTGGGCAACCCGAACCGCAAGTACCTGTGGCTGTTGTCGCGCACTCCGCAACTGCCACCTGCGCTGCTGGAGTCGGCCCTGGGGTCGGCCCGCGCCCAGGGCTTTGACCTGGCTCAGTTGCGCTACACCGTGCAGGGAGCGACTCGGTAGATTCCGTCCGTTACAGCGCGTCGACCTCGAAGCCCTCGTCCCACAGCAGGGCCGGGTTCAATTCGAAGCCGAGTTGGGCGATCGGAATCAAGCGGGTGATGGCGTAGGCCGGCTCGCTGGTCAGGCGCTTGCGCGGCTGCTCCAAAATTTCCTTGCGATAGGTCTTGACGCAGCGCACCACCGGCTGGCTGGCGCTTTGCGTGCGCTTCACGACCACGGCGATGTCGCCGTTGGCCAGTTCCACCAGGCTGCCCGGCGGATAGATGCCCACCGCCTTGACCAGCAGGCTGGCGAGATTCGCGTCCACGCCCTTGTCCTTGTCCATGAAGATCTGCTTGAGCACCACGTTGGGCAGGGCCGGCGTGCGGTAGCCGCGGCCCGTGGCCATGGCGCCATAGCGGTCGGCCATGGAGAGCAGCTGCGCGGGACGGCTGATCTGTTCGCCCGTCAGGCCCAGCGGCGAGCCGAGTCCATCGATGGTCTCGTGGTGCTGCGCCACGATGCTGAGCCAGGACTCGCTCGTCACGCCCAGCTCGCGCAGCATGGCCACGCCTTGGGTGGCGTGGTTGCGCACCAGCGCCTTCTGTCCCTCACTGGGCGGCACGGCCTGGTGGTATAGCTCGTCCTGCATGTCGAGCATGGCGATGTTCATGGTCAGCGCCGCGCAAATCACCACCCGGCGCTGACCCTCGCTGCCACCGGCCTGGGCCATCAGCAACTCGATCAGGATGGCGCCATGCATCAGTCGGCGGATCGCGTAACGCCCTTCATGCTGGATCTGAATGGTGGCCAGTGCGGCGTCACTGTCGAGCTTGAATGCGTACTGCAGTCGCTCCGCCAGATGCTGCACCCGCTCAACGAACAGGCCAACGGGTGGCGCTGTAAGCAGTGCCTCGAGTTGCTTCTGAATCTGCGCCATCTGTTCGAACACCGAGACCTTGCGCGCCACGGGTCGGGCGGTGAAGCCGGGGATCAGGTCGGGATGGGCCGGGTCAGGCGAGTCGCCCCACATGCGCTCGGTGCCGAAGTCGCGGTACAGGCCGCGTTCCACCAGCCCGTCCAACTGGTGCTGACTGTCGATCACGACGCCGCGGCGCAGTAGCAGCTGGCCCTCGGCGTCAAAGGCGTCAAACGGCAGCGGCTTGCCAAGCTGAATTTGTCCGGTTTGGAGTTTGGTGTTGGACAAGGTCTGGGCCCTGAAGTTGAGCGCACCATACCGCAATCACCCGGGCACAGCAATCGGTAGCTGCCCGCAGGTCCAGACGGTGCACAGAGTTCACTCCATTGCCCCTGATACTGTGTCAACATCCTTGCAGGGCGGTCATACTTCGCCACGCGTCGCGTCACCATCCCCCGCCGTCAATCAGGAGCCAGCCATGAACGAAATAACATCTGTCAAGTCCGGTCAGAGCTTCTTGGTCAGCCATCTGCTTGATTCGGCTTTCAAATCCGGGGGGCTGCGTGGCTATTCAGCCTACCGCGACCTGGGAGTTGCCAATGCGACCCAGGGTCTGGCAACGGCGCATGTGATACGCATGACGGCGCCGTTCACCGAAGAACACGCACAGCAGCACCACCACAACGTGCAGTTGCAACTGGTCTACGTGCTAAAGGGCTGGTTCAAAAACGAGTTTGAAGGCGAGGGCGTTCACGTCATGGAGGCCGGCTCGTGCTGGCTACAGCCACCCGGAATCCGTCACAAGGTGCTGGGCTGGTCGACGGACTGCGAGTTGCTGGAGATCATTCTGCCGGCCGAGCACGCCACCGTGGTCGATCCCTGACTTGGCGTTGTGGGCGCGTTGACGACGTTGCAAAGCAGTGCCTATCCCCTACAATGATTGTTCAAATACAGGAACAAGATCATGACCATACTTGTAGCGTACGCGCCGCGACCTGAAGGCCAAGCTGCTTTGGACAAGGGCATTGAAATCGCCACGCGCCGCCAGGAGCGACTCGTGGTGGTGAATGCCAGCCCGGGCGGCCGTCAGGAAGATCCCTCGAAAGCCGACGTTCAGGATGTCGAGCGCGTCGAGCAGTTGCTGGCCGATTCCGGCCTGAACGCGGAATTCAAGCAGTTTGTTCGCGGCGCCAGTGCGGTCGAGGAGATCGAGGCGCTGGTCGAGTCGCTACAGGCGTCGTTGCTGATCATCGGGCTGCGCAAGCGCAGCGCCGTAGGCAAGCTCATCCTGGGCAGCGTGGCGCAGGACCTCTTGTTGACGGTTTCCTGCCCGGTGCTGGCCGTCAAGGCCGGCTAGCAGCCCGTCGCGCCCACGTCGAAAGTCCGACAGGCTGCTGGATCGGGTTACAGCTGGGCGATCACGTCCAGCTCGATGCGCCCGCCCATCGCCAGCCCTGCGGCGGCAAACGCCGAACGTGCAGGGTAGGGCGGCTGGAAGAACTCCGTGTAGATCTCGTTGAAGGCCGGCCAGTCGGCCATGTCGGCCAGCATCACGGTGCACTTCACCACATTCGACAGGCTGTAGCCGTGCGCCTGCAGCGAACTGCGCACGTTCTCCAGGGTCTGGCGCGCCTGGCCCCGGATGCCACCCTGCACCAGGCGCAGCGTGCCCGGTTCATTGCCAATCTGGCCTGACAGGTAAAGGGTGTTGCCGGCACGCACGATTTCCGAAAACGGCAGACCCAGGCTTGCGAAGCCCGGGGAGTTGAGAAATTGAACCGTGTCTTGCATGACGTGTTGTCCTTGAAATTTGTCTGGTGATGAAGTGTCTGGCGCCAGGGGCTCACCACACCTGTGCGTACAAACGCAGCCAATTGCCGCCGATGATCTTGCGCACGTCCTCGCTCGCCAGACCGCGTGCCAGCAGGCCAGCGGTGACCTGCGGCAATTTGCTGACAGATTCAAAACCCACGGTGGGTGGCATGGCGGCATAAGCGGCCACGATTTCGGGTGGCAGGTCCTTGACGGATGCGTCCAGCACTTCTTGCGGCATGTCCTCCATGAAGTCCGGACCCAATCCCACATGGTCCGGGCCGACGCGTTGCACCAGGTCCTCGATCGCGTCGAGGTAGTCGTCGAGCCGCGCCGGCATGATCCTGGAGATCATCACCGGCACGCCAACGGCGCCGATGACACCGCCTTTGGCCGCGCAAGCGCGCAGGGCCTCGTCGCTTTTGTTGCGCGCCGTTGGGATGAAGTCTGATGCGTTGGCGTGGGTGATGGCCACCGGTTGTGTCGACGCTTCAATGGCTTCGAGCGTGGTGCGGCTGCCGCAATGCGACAGGTCGAGCAGAATGCCCAGTCGGTTCATCTCGGCGATCACTTCGCGCCCAAAGCCGGTCAGTCCGGTGTCCAGTGGCAACTGGCAACCACAACCGCTGGCGTTGGCCGTGTTGTAGGTGAGTTGCATGATGCGCACGCCCAGGCGGTGGTAGACCTCCAGCTGCTGCAACCGGCCCTCGATCGGCGAGGTGTCCTGAAAGCCGAACATCAGGCCCACTTTCCCGGCGGCTTTGGCCGCGGTGATGTCCTGCACCGTGAGCACTTGCTGCGCGATGTCGGCGTTCAATCGCAGCGTGGTGTAGGCCGCGCCTATGAGGTCCAGCGTCTCGCGCTGGCCATGCCATGCCGCCAGCGTCGCGTTGACCGCAGTGACGCCGCCCTGGTGCAGGCGGCGCAGCACAGCGGGTGCCAGAAACCAGCTGGCATTGAGGCCATCGACAACGATGTTGTCGCGATGAAATGAAGGCATGGCCTGATTTTCCAAAACGCTTGCTCAAGGTTGAAAATTTGGTTGAGGTCCGCGCAAAGCAGCGAGGTCGAATCCGACCTGCGCACGGTGCACTCATTTTGAAGCCAGTTTGACAGAAAAGATCGGCAGCGTCGATGCAGCCGCGATGTGCTGCAGTTAACATGCAGCCAATTTGCGAATTCATATTCCATGCCGCCACTGCTGACTTACCTTTTGAAACGCCTGCTGGGCACGGTGCCCGTGCTGCTGGTGGTGGCGGGGGTCGTGTTCATGCTGGTGCGACTGGCGCCGGGCGACCCGGCGCGCCTGGTGGCCGACGACTTGGCCACGGAAGATGACATCGCCGCGATCCGCGCGCAAATGGGCCTGGACCGCTCTGTGTGGCTGCAGTTTTTTGCCTGGCTTGGGCGCCTGCTGCAGGGCGACTTCGGCACCTCCTTGCTCACCAGTCTGCCGGTCACCCAGTTGATTGCCCAACGCCTGGAGGCCAGCCTTTCTTTGGCGGGCGCCACGCTGTTGCTGGCGGTTCTGGTGGCGCTGCCGCTGGGCACCCTGGCCGCCTGGCGCGCCGGCAGTTGGCTGGACCGACTGGTGATGTTGCTGGCCGTGGCGGCGTTCTCCCTTCCCGGCTTTCTGCTGGCTTATCTGCTGGTCTACACATTTTCCGTGCGCCTGGAGTGGCTGCCGGTGCAGGGTTACCGCAGCCTCAGCGAAGGGGTGGGACCCTGGCTGCAGCACCTGGCCTTGCCGGCGCTGACCATGGCGCTGATCTTTGCTGCACTGCTGACGCGCATGACGCGCAGCACGGTGCTCGAAGTGCTGCAGGAAGACTACATCCGCACCGCTCGGGCCAAGGGCCTGGGCGCCGCGGGCGTGCTGCTGCATGCCTTGCGCAATGCGGCCGTTCCCATCATCACGACGCTGGGCATAGGCCTGACGACGCTCATCGGTGGTGTGGTGGTGGTGGAGTCGGTGTTCAGCATTCCGGGCGTCGGGCGCCTGGTGCTGGATGCGGTGTCACGCCACGACTATCCGGTGATCCAGGGTGTGCTGCTGATGTCGGCCCTGGCCTACGTGCTGATCAATCTGGCGATCGATCTGAGCTATGCGCTGTTTGATCCGCGCATCCGCTATTGACGCTATTGAACACCGTGGACCTTCCAAGCTTTGCCGCAGCAGCCGAGCCCGCAAGCGCCGCGCGCTCGCGCTACTGGCATGGGCGCCGATTTCTGCGCAAGTTTCCCACCCTGGTGCTGGGCGCGTGCCTGTTGACGCTGCTGCTGCAGGCGGCCCTTGGCGCACCCTGGCTGGCCACGCATGACCCCGCCGTCATGGCGCCCGCGCTGCGACTGCAAGCGCCGTCGGCGCTGCATTTTTTCGGCACCGATGCGCTCGGTCGTGACATCTACAGCCGTGCCCTGTTTGGCGCCAGGGTGTCGCTGCTGGTGGCCGCCAGCGTGACAGCTGTGGCGCTGTTGCTGGGCAGCTTCCTGGGCATGGTGGCGGGCTTTGTGCGCGCGCTGGACGTGCCGGTGATGCACGTCATGGACGGCCTCATGGCGATTCCGGGCGTGCTGCTGGCCATTGCCGTGACCTCGCTGACCCGACCCGGCCTGAGTATTGTCATCATTGCCATCGTTGTGCCCGAGGTGCCTCGGGTGGTCAGGCTGGTTCGTTCGCTCACCCTGCAGCTGCGGGAGCAGGTGTTTGTCGAGGCGGCCCGGGCCGTGGGCACGTCCACCCTGCGCATTCTGAGTCGACATATTTCCCCCAACACGCTGGCGCCATTGACGGTGCAGGGCACGGCCATCGCGGCCTCGGCCGTGCTGGTGGAAGCGGCCCTGTCCTTTCTTGGCGTGGGCGTGCCGGCGGACTTGCCGAGCTGGGGCATCATGATTGCGGAAGCCAGGGGCAGTATTTCCGTGGCCCTGTTCGCCGTGGCCTGGCCTGGCGCCTTTCTGGCCCTGACCGTGCTGGCCATGAACCTGCTGGGCGACGGCTTGCGCGACCGGCTCGATCCCCGACTGGCACGCAGTCTATGAGTGCAGCGCCGAGCGTGATGGCCGAAATGGATCTTCCGCTGCTGCGCGTGGAAAATTTGCGCACCTACTTCGATACGCTGGACGGCACCGTGCGCTCGGTCGACGGTGTATCGTATGACGTGCAGGCCGGCCAGACCCTGGGCGTGGTCGGAGAATCGGGTTGTGGCAAGAGCGTGACCGCGCTGTCCATCCTGCGCCTCATCCCGCACCCACCCGGGCGCTATGCCGGCGGACGCATCCTGTTTCGCGGGCAGGACTTGCTGGCGCTGTCGGAGCGCGACATGCGCGCCGTTCGGGGTGACCGCATTGCCATGGTGTTCCAGGAGCCCATGAGTTCGCTCAACCCGGTCATGACGGTGGGTCGCCAGATTGCCGAGGTGGTGCAACTGCATCAAGGCAAAACGCGCCGCGAGTCCATGGACTGGGCGGTCGAGATGCTGCGTCAGGTGCAGATGCCCGAGCCGCAACGGCGTGCCCGGGAATACCCGTTCCAGATGTCGGGCGGCATGCGTCAGCGCGTGATGATCGCGCTGGCGCTGGCCTGCCGCCCCGATGTGCTGATTGCCGACGAGCCCACGACGGCGCTGGACGTGACTGTGCAGGCGCAGGTGCTGGATTTGCTGCAGGACCTGCAGCAGCGCCTGGGCATGGCGATGGTGCTGATCACGCACGACCTGGGCGTGGTGGCCGAGCATTGCGACCGGGTGGTGGTGATGTACGCTGGACGCAAGGTGGAGGAGGCGCCGGTGCAGCGCCTGTTCGAGCGGCCCCGGCACCCGTATACGCGCGCCCTGATGGCCTCCATGCCGTTGATGGACACGAAACTGCGCCGCCTGCCCGAGATTGCCGGCATGCTGCCACCACCCTGCCAGTTGCAGTCGGGCTGCGCTTTCGCGCCGCGCTGCGCGCAGGCGCAGCCGCATTGCCGCAACGAGGCACCGGCCTTCGAGACCGACGCTGAAGGGCACGGTGTGGCCTGTTTCTTTGCAGGCAGTGGGGCTGCGCCATGACGACGCCCCTGCTCGAGGTGCGCGGACTGCACAAGCACTACCCCGTGGGCGGTGGCTGGTTCAGACGGCAGCGCGTGGTCAAGGCAGTGCACGACGTGTCATTCACCGTGCAGGCGGGCGAGACGCTGGCGTTGGTGGGTGAGTCGGGTTGTGGCAAGACCACGACCGCGAAAAGCGTGCTGCGCCTGATAGAGCCCAGCGCCGGTCAAATCCTGTTTGCCGGCCAGGATCTGATGCAGTTGTCGGCGCGCGCGCTGCGCGAGCGGCGCCGCGATCTGCAGTTTGTGTTTCAGGATCCCTATGCATCGCTCAACCCCAAGCTGTCGGTGGGCGCGGCGGTGCAGGAGCCGTTGGATAATTTTTCCGTCGGATCACAGGCGCAGCGGCGCGAACGTGTGGCCGAACTCTTTGCGCGCGTGGGCCTGCGCCCCGAGGGCATGGACCGGTATCCGCATGAATTCTCCGGCGGGCAACGCCAGCGCATCGGGATCGCGCGTGCGCTGGCACTGCGTCCGAAGCTCATCGTGTGTGATGAACCGGTGTCCGCACTCGACGTCTCGGTGCAGGCGCAGGTCGTGAACTTGCTGATGGATTTGCAGGACCAACTCGGCGTGGCCTACCTGTTCGTGGCGCATGACCTGGCCGTGGTGCGCCACATCAGTCACCGCGTGGCCGTGATGTACCTGGGCCGCATCGTCGAGCTGGCAGCGCGCGAAACCTTGTTCACCCAGCCGCGCCATCCCTACACCGAAGTTCTGCTTTCGGCCATTCCCCAACCCCACACGGGGCAGCGACGCCAACGCATGCTGCTGGCGGGCGATCCGCCCAGCGTGTCCAATCCACTGCCGGGTTGCACATTTCACCCGCGCTGCGCGCTGGCGCAGGAGCGTTGTCGACTGGAGGCGCCACGGCTCACGCCGCGCGCTGACGGTCGCCTCCTGGCCTGCCATCTGCGCTGATGAGGCGCCAACGATTTCCCTTTTCATTCACCCCAGTAGATGCGCATGTTGAAACCCCCCGTGATTCGCACTGTGGCCCTGCTCGCCGCTTTGACCGTTGGCGCCGCAATGCCCGCGCAGGCACAAGGCAGCGTGCTGCGCATGGCGCCTTTGACCGATTTGCGGGTTCTCGACCCGCTGTTCACCACCGCCTATGCGGTGCGCAACCACGCCTACATGGTGTTTGACACGCCGCTGGCCATGGACGCCAAGGGCGTGCCGCGCCCGCAGATGGTGGACAGTTGGAGCACCAGCAAGGACGGCAAGGTCTGGACCTTCAAGCTGCGCGCCGGTCTGAAGTTTCACGACGGCTCCGAGGTCACGCCCAACGATGTGGTCGTGTCCTTGCAGCGTTGGGCCAAGCGCGACCTGCTTGCCCAGGCCATGGCCAAGGCCGGCGGGGTGTTTGCTGCGGCTGGCAAGGACAGTTTCACACTGACCCTGGCCCAACCCTTTGGCCGTGTACTGGAGGCGCTGTCCAAGAGTTCGTCCTATCCGCCCTTCATCATGCCGGCGCGCATTGCGCAGGCCGACCTGAGCAAGCCCGCCACCGAGATGGTCGGATCCGGCCCCTTCATGTTCAAGAAGGATGAGTGGGTCCCTGGCAACAAGATCGTCTGGGTGAAGAGCCCGTACTATGTGCCACGCAAGGAGCCGGCCGACGGATTGTCCGGCGCCAAGCTGGCGAACCTGGACCGGGTGGAGTGGAGCATCATGCCCGACCCCAACACCCAGGCGCAGGCGCTGCGCCGTGGCGAAATCGACCTGATCGAAGGCGTGGGCGCGGACTTCATTGCCCCCATGCTGGCCGACAAGGACCTGAAGGTGATTCCTCTGGCGCCGTTCGAGGGCATCATGTACCTGAACCAGTTGCATCCGCCGTTCAACAACACCAAGGCGCGTCAGGCCATCCTGCACATCATCAAGCAGTCGGACCTGATGGCCGGACTGGGCTACCCGGTGAACCTGCGCATGGCGCATTGCGGTGCCCTGTTTGTCTGCGGTACGGCCAACGCCACCGACGCCGGCAGTGAAGCCTATCGCCAGCCTGACCTGGCGCTGGCGCGCAAGCTGTTGGACCAGTCTGGCTACAAGGGCGAAAAGATCGTGGTGCTGGTGCCCAGTGGGGTGCCGGTGCTGGGCCCCTTGACGCAGATTGCCGTGCAGCAGTTGCAGGCCGCGGGCCTGAATATCGATGCGCAGTCGCTGGACTTTGGCGCCCTGGTGACGCGGCGCACGCGCAAGGACGCGCCCGACAAGGGCGGCTGGAACATCTATGTGACGGCCATTGGCCAGCCCGATCTGGAGAGCCCGATGGCCAATGCCAATCTGTCGGGCAACTGCGTGAACGTGGTGCCAGGTCAGCTGTGTGACGAGGCCCTGCAAAAGCTGAACGCCGACTGGCTCAGCGAGTCCCGGCCCACTGAACGGCGCCGCTTGCTGGAAGCGATTCAGCGTCGCGCCTACGAGGTGGTGAGCTACGTGCCGCTGGGGCAGTTCGTCCCCGTGATCGCGGTACGGCGCGCCGTGAAGAACACACAGATCATGGAGCAGACGGGCATTCCGGCGATGTGGAACCTGTCCAAGTAGGCCAAGGCCGTCCAACTCATTCAGCAAAGAACTCGACCGTCACCACCAACCCGCTTGCGCCCTTGGCCGGTGAGGTGAGGTAGATGCGAGCCCCGCATTGGTTGGCCAGTTCCTTGACGATGGCCAGCCCCAGGCCGCTGCCGGTGGCGTCGTTGCCGCCCAGGCGGAAAAAGCGTTCAAAGATTCTTTCGCGGTCGGCCGGCTCCACACCCGGCCCGCTGTCCTCCACCTGCATCTGCACGCGGCCCGGCGCCGACTGAATGCGCACTGTGACCACACCGAACGCCGGGGTGTAGCGAAGCGCGTTGTCGACCAGATTCACCACGATTTCCTGAAACGCCACGGGGTCGGCGAAAACCTCGGTGTCGCTGCCGCTGCGCTCAAAACCCAGGTCCATGGATTTGTGGTGCGCTTGCGGCGCCAGATCCTCCAGCACGGTTTGCACCAGGGCGCAGCATTCCTCGGTCGAGGTTGCGGTCCTTGTGGCCACATAGGCTTCGGCGGATGAAAGCAGCAGGAACTGGTGCACCAGGCGCGTGGTCTGTTGCAGCGTTCGCCGCGCGGCCGTCAGTGCCAGGTCGGCGCCCGCCTTGTCGTCGGCACGCTGCGCGTCACTCACCTGGGTATGCAATACCGCCAGTGGCGTGCGCAGTTGATGGGCGGCGTTCTGGATGAAACGACTGCGCAGATCGGTGTAGTTTTCCAGCCTTTGCAGGTAGTCGTTGAAGCTCTCCACCAGCGGCGCCAGTTCGGTGGGAATCTTGTGCGTGTCCAGGCGCTGCAGTGAGCCTTCCTTGCGCGAGCGCACGTCGTTGCGCAGCCGTATCAGGGGCTGCAGGCCACGCCGCAGGCCATACAGGATGAAGATCGTGGCCAGGGCCAGGATCAGCAGTTGCTGCAGCACCGCCTGCAGCCACAGCTTGTGGGTCAATTGCTCGTGCGCATGCGTGGTTTGTGCGACTTCCACGACCACCGGAAGGCTTGACGGGTTGCCGATCACCGGTTGAAAAAATGCCACCGCACGTACGGCTTCGCCACGCATGTTGGCGCCGAAGTAGTAGGGCGAATCGGCGGCGGGATCGAGCTTGGGTACCGGCAGTTCGGTATAGCCGGCCAGGAGTACGCCGTTGCCCGTGGTCACGCGGTAGAAGATCCGGTCACCCTCTTGCGACTGGAACAACTCCAGCGCGGCGGGCGGTATCTGGTGTTGGAAGCTGCCGTCTTCGAAGCTGATCTGCTGGGCGATCATGCGCGCCGAGCCCAACAGCAACCGGTCCTGCACGACCGAAGCTGTTTCACGTGAGCTCTGGTAGGTCAGCCAGGCATCGACGGCAACGGCGCTGGCCAGCGGCACCAGCACCCAGGCCAGCAACTGCCGGCGCAGGCTGCTACTACTGCGCACGTTCCGCCTGGCGCAGCAGGTAGCCCAGGCCGCGCAGCGTCATGATCTTGGCGCTGGAGGCTTCGAGCTTCTTGCGCAACCGGTGCACGTAGATCTCGATGGCGTCGACCGACACCGCTTCGTCCAGAGAAAACAGACTTTGCGCCAGCGATTGTTTGGTGACCGTGTTGCCGCAGCGGCGCACCAGCAGCTCGAGCACGGCGCGCTCGCGCGGCGTGAGCGCCAGACTCTGGCCGGCGACCTGAAATTCACGGCTGTTCGTGTTGTAGCTCAGGTCGCCGCAGCTCAGCACCGGATTGGCTTGACCGCTGGAGCGGCGCAACAGCACCCGGATGCGCGCTTCCAGTTCTTCAATCTCGAACGGCTTGGCCATGTAATCGTCAGCGCCTTCGTCAAGTTCACTGACGCGGCTTTGCATGCTGTTGTTGGCTGTGAGCACCAGCACCGGTGTCGAATCCTGGCGCGCACGCAGACGCCGCAACACGTCCTTGCCGTCCATTTTTGGCAGGGCCAGATCGAGAATCACCAGGTCGTATTTTTCCGAGCGCAGTGCAAAGTCCGCGTCCGCACCGTTGGCGATGCAGTCCACGGTGTACTGCTCACGGCGCAAGGTTCGCACCAGCCAGTGGGCCAGTTCGGCGTTGTCTTCGACTACCAGGATTCGCATGGTGTAAGGGCGCTGCGGCGGGTCCGGAAAATCATGGCGGATCATAGTCTCGAGCCTGCATCTCGGTACTTTCCCTAGGTCCGGAAGACTGAAAGCGGACTGAAAGCGCGCCCCATCTACATTGCCCTCGGGTTGACGGACAAGGCAGTGAAGCAGCGCAGCAAAGCTGCGCACCACGGCGATGTTCGACAGCTTGGCGTGACCTTCCCCAAAATCCTTATCGGAGACTTCCCAAATGAAAGCAAAAAGCCTCATCATCATGAGTGCCGCCCTGGGCCTCGCGTCCGTCACGGCGCAGGCACAGAATACGGATCAGTTGCAACAGGCACTGGCCCAGGCTCAGGCGGCTGCGGCTCAAGCCCAGGCGGCAGCAGCCCAGGCCCAGGCGGCGCTGGAGCAGGCCCTGGCAGCGGCGGAACGCGCCAAGCAAAGCAGCGTGGCCGCCGCAGCGCCCGCAGCGAAGAGCGCCAGCAGCAACGGTTTGACGGTCTCCAACGGTGCCAGCAGCGCCACCTTGTACGGTTTGATCGACGTCACCCTGGTGCACAAGAACAACGCCGACGCGGCCGGTCACGCGGTGACCGTTCCTCCCGTGGCCTGGTTCAGCGGCAACCGCTGGGGCCTGACCGGTTCACACGCCACAGGCGCGGGCGAGGACGCCATCAAGGCGATCTTCCGGCTGGAAAGCGAATTTGAATCAGAGACCGGCAACATGGACACCCCCGGCACGATCTTCAACCGCGATGCCTGGGTGGGTATCGAAAGCAAGGCCCTGGGCAAGCTGAGCTTCGGTCGGCAAAATGCTTTGGCTCGCGACCCGGCGGCCTCGGCCCTGTATGCCGACCCCTATGGCAGCGCCAAAGCGTCGACCGAAGAAGGCGGCTATTCCAACACCAACAACTTCAAGCAGATGGTGTACTACGCGGGCAGCGCCAATGGCACGCGCGTGAACAACGGCATCGTCTGGAAAAAGGTGTTTGACAACGGACTGGTGGGCGGCGCCATGTATTCCTTTGGCACTGTGGTGGGCAGCTTCGGCACGGGCTCGACCAAGACCGGTTCCCTGGCCTACAACGGCAATAGCTACACGGTCGCTGGCTTCGCCACCGACGCGAATATCGCCAACTTGAGCCACAAGACGGTATCGATGGGCGGTAATGTGCAGATCGGCCCCCTGGTGCGCCTGAATGCCGGCTACTTCCACTACACGGCGCAGCAGGCTGCGGGCAAGGGCGATCGCACGGACAACGCCTGGACCATCTCCACCAAGCTGACTCCGGCCGGGGACTTCGACTACGAACTGGGCTACCAAGTGATGAAGGCGAAGAACGCCGGCGTGAACGGCTCCGGCTATGTGCAGAACGCCTTCAGCGACACCAGCGGCATCAAGGCCACGGTGTCGGGCGACCGCAATACCTTCTACGGTTCGGCCTTCTACCATCTGGACAAGGTGACCGAGTTCTACGTGGCTTTTGACCATCTGGAAACCACCGGCGGCTACCTGGCTGCCCAGGCCAACGGGTTCAAATCGCAAAACGAGTTGGCTACAGGAATGCGCTACAAGTTCTGAGCGCATCGCTTAACAGTTTCTCCGAGGGCCCGTGTTAGCGGGTATTGAAGCGTGCCAAAAAACGGCACGCTTCCTTTTTCCGCTGAACGACAATGCCACTCTCATCTCATCAGGAAGCACCATGAAAAGCACCTTCAAATTCACCCGTCTGTCCCGCGCCCTGGGCCTGGCGACCCTGGTCCTGCTGTCGGGCGCAGCCTTCGCCGCGGACAAGGTGACCATCATCGTGGGTGGCTACGAAAAGCAGATCTACCTGCCAGCCAAACTGGCGCAGAGTCTGGGCTATTTCACCGCCGAGGGCCTGGACGTGGACCTGTTGAATGAAGCCTCCGGCGTCGATGCCGAGAACGAAATGCTCGCTGGCGCGGTGCAAGGTGTGGTTGGTTTCTACGACCACTGCGTGGACCTGCAGACCAAGGGCAAATATGTCGAGTCCGTGGTGCAGTTCAGCCAGGCGCCGGGCGAGGTCGAGTTGGTGTCTACCAAGCGCCCGGAGATCAAGACCATGGCCGACCTGCGGGGCAAGAGCCTGGGCGTGACCGGGCTGGGTTCGTCCACCAACTTCCTTTCGCAATACCTGATGGTCAAGTCCGGCGTGCCGCTGGGTGAGTTTTCCACCATTCCCGTGGGTGCCGGCACGACCTTCATCGCGGCCATGACGCAGGACAAGATCCAAGCCGGAATGACCACCGAGCCGACGATTTCGCGCATGCTCAAGACCGGCGAGGCGCGCGTCCTGGTGGACCTGCGCACCCTGGAAAAGACCAAGGCGGCGCTGGGCGGCGCCTATCCGGCAGCGTCCTTGTACATGCCCACCGACTGGGTGGAAAAGAACAAGCCCACGGTGCAAAAACTGGCCAACGCCTTTGTCAAAACGCTGAAATTCATCAATACCCACAGCGCGGCCGAAATCGCCGAGAAGATGCCCAAGGACTTTTACGCGGGCGACAAGGAGGGTTACATCAAGGCCCTGACTGACGGGAAAAGCATGTTCACGGCCGACGGCGTAATGCCCCAGGGCGGACCTGAAACGGTGCTGGCCGTGCTCGCGGCCTTCTCCAAGAACGTCAAGGGCAAGACCGTGGACCTGTCCAAGACCTACACCACTGAATTCGTGAAGAACGTCAAGTAGGTCTGAATGAACATGACAGACAACAACGACAGTCCGGCGATTGAACTGATCAACGTCAGTCGCCGCTTTCTCACCCCGGACGGCAAGTCCATGACGGCGCTGCGCGACTTCAACATGAGTGTGGCGCGTGGCGAATTCGTCGCGGTCGTCGGTCCCACGGGTTGCGGCAAGTCGACCACGCTGAACCTGGTCACTGGTCTGGCCAAGCCTTCGGCCGGCGAAGTGCGGGTCATGGGTGCGCCGGTGGACGGCATCCACCCGGGCATTGGTTTTGCCTTTCAGACCGACGCCCTGTTTCCCTGGCGCAGCGTGATCGATAACGTGGTCGCGGGCCCACTGTTTCGCGGCGTGGCCAAGGACGAGGCCTATGCCAAGGCGCGTGAGTGGCTGGCACGCGTGCACCTGTCGGCGCACGAGAGCAAGTACCCGCACCAGTTGTCGGGCGGCATGCGCAAGCGCGTCTCGTTGGCCCAGACCTTCATCAACGAGCCGCAAATCCTGCTGATGGACGAGCCGTTTTCTGCGCTGGATGTGCAGACCCGCGTGCTCATGCACGAGGAGTTGCTGCGTCTCTGGTCGCAGGCCAAGGCGTCGGTGGTGTTCGTGACGCACGATCTGGAAGAGGCGATCGCGCTGGCCGACAAGGTCTATGTGCTGACCTCCGGGCCGGCCACGGTCAAGTCGGTGTACACCATCGACATCCCACGCCCCAGGGTGGTGAGCGAGATCCGCTACGAGAAGAATTTCATCGACATTTCGCGCACCATCTGGGAAGACTTGCGCGACGAGGTGCAGCGCGGTGCGGCACGTGAAGAGGCCCTGGCGGCCTGAGGACCTGACATGACTGATACCACCCTAGCCGCTGCCCCGGTGTTCCAGCGCGGCACTTCCGACGCGGAAATCGAGGCCGCAGCGGCGCGCAATGCGCGCAGGCGCCACGCCACCGTCTACTTCTGGCGCTATTTCATCCTGGTCGTATTTCTGGGGGGCTGGGAGTTGGCGACCCGCTACAAGCTCATGGACCCGTTCTTCTTCTCCAGCCCCTGGGCCATTGGCGAGCGCCTGGTGGAATGGGTGGTGGATGGCACCTCCGAGGGGCCGCTGTGGTTCCACCTCTGGGTCACGATGGAAGAGTCCTTGCTGGGCTTTTTTTCGGGGTCGATTGCCGGCATCGTCGCGGGCATCGCGCTGGGGCGCAACCGGATGCTGGCTGATGTGTTTTCCATCTACATCAAGGTGATTAACTCCGTGCCACGCGTTGTGCTGGCGCCGATCTTCATCATGATCTTCGGCCTGGGCCTGACCTCCAAGGTGGCGTTGTCCTTTGTCATGGTGTTTTTCGTGGTGTTCTCCAACGCCTTCCAGGGTGTGGTGGAGGCCGACCGCAACCTGCTGGCCAATGCCCAGATCCTGGGGGCCAAGGGCTGGCAGCTGACGCGCTCGGTCGTCATTCCATCGGCCATGAGTTGGATCTTCGCCTCACTGCACGTGAGCTTCGGCTTCGCCATTGTGGGCGCCATCGTGGGCGAATTTGTCGGTGCGCGTTATGGCATCGGCCTGCTCATCAATGTGGCCAAGGGCTCGTTCGACGCGGCCGGCATGTACGCGGCCATCGTCATCATCATGGTGGTGGCGCTGGCCGCCGAATACGCGATGACGATGGTGGAAAACAAGTTGGCCAAATGGCGTCCCGCGCCATTGCAGGAACTGCACTGAAGTAACGCGAGGTTCGGGCGGGGCGGGCACGACTGGGCCCGGCCGCGCCGGCGTTTTTACGCCACAGCTCCGTGGCATTCATTACCACATTGCGAAAGATCAATGGTATATTGAATACATCGTATAAGTAGCGCCGTTTTTTCGGTGGGGGCAGTGACTTCCCGGCCGAAGAATACCCACTGGGAACATGTCTCAATCAGCCCAAGATATCCGCAATCGCCTGTTGGTCGCCCGCTTGCCCGCAATGCCGCAGATATTGCTCAAGCTGCTGGAGTTGTGCCAGGCGGATGAGTCGGGTATGGCGGAGCTGGCCAAACTGATTGCCAACGATGCCGGGATGACCGCCAAGGTGCTCAGCGTTGCCAACAGCGCCGCCTACCACCGCGGCAGCGGCAAGGTGGGCTTGCTGCAGTCGCTGACCACGCTCGGTTCGGACATGATCAAGACCCTGGTGATCAGCGAGTCGGTGTTTCAGACCTTCAACGGTTTCCCGCATTCCGGCGCCAATGATCTGCGCAACTTCTGGAAGCACGCCCTGACAACGGCGGTGCTGGCGCGGGAAATAGCCCGACGCATGGATTACCCGCAGTTGGAGGAAGCCTATCTGGCGGGTTTGCTGCATGACGTCGGGCGTCTCGCCTTGCTGGCAGCTGCGCCGACTGAATATGGCGTGAACTTTCTGGCGCAGGACAGCGACTTTCTTTGCACGGTCGAGCAGCAGACGCTGCAGATTTCCCACGCCGAGGCCGGTGCCTGGCTGATCGAGCGCTGGAACTTCGACTCGTTCATGGCGGACTCGATTCTCTATCACCATGAAGCCGCGGCCCGCGTCGACAGTGCCCACGCACTGATCCGTATTGTTCATCTGGCGCACCAGTTGGCCAGTCAGGACGGCGATGCGCCGCTGGCCGAGGGCGCGGGTTCGCTGTGCACCATTTCCGACGAAGACCTGCTGGTCATCCATCAGGGCGCGGATGTCCAGGTGAAGAAAGCCGCAGCCTATCTGGGCATCGACCTGTCGGGGGCGAGCGACAAGGCGCCACCGTCGGCCTACGTGCCGCCGGCACCTGCGGTTGACGCGGTGCAACTGCGTCTCACCGAAGAGGTGCGCAACATGACGCTGGCAGCCGAGATGGGTCAGTCGTTTTCGCGCCAGAAAGGCGAGGCGCAAATGCTTGACGTGGTGCGGCAAAACGCGCGCATCCTGTTCAATCTGGAAGAGACCTTTGTGCTTTTGCTCGATGCCAGCGGCGAGTCCCTGGTGGGCGTTTCGGTGGGCGAGCAGCGCCAGCGTCTGGCCGGTTTCGCGGTGTCCCTGGCTGTTGGCGGCGGCATGGCCGAAGCGGCGCTGCAAAGGCGCATGGTTTTTCTGAGTCGGGAGTCCGGGCCGCTCAGCCTGGCGGAAGAACAGTTGCTGCGCATCTTCGGATGCGAGTGCCTGGCCTGTATTCCGCTGGTGGCGGGCGGGCGTTGTCTGGGCATGCTGGTGGCCGGGGTGCCGGCCTGGCAGGTGGCGGACCTGAAGCGGCGTGAGCGTTTCCTGCAAGCCTTTGGCGCGCAGGCCGCCAGTTCCCTGGAGGCTGCGTCGCGCGAGCGCGGTGAAATCGACCGGCGTGTCGCCAGCGTCACGCAAGAGCATCTGTTGAACTCGCGCCGTGTGGTGCATGAAGTGAACAACCCGCTGGCGATCATCAAGAATTACCTGGGTGTGCTGGACGACAAACTGCAACGGCAGGAAGCGGTGACGGGTGAGTTGTCGATCCTGCATGAAGAGATCGACCGCGTCGGCAACATCATGAACGAATTCGTCGGCGCCAAGCCCAAGGTCCAGGCCATCAGCACCGACGTCAATCGGGTGGTGAACGACCTGGTGCGACTGTTCCGCGAAAGCCGGTTCTTGCCGCCCTCGGTGCAGATCGTGGCCCGCATGCCGGCGCAGGCCAGCGAGATCGAGGGTCCTGTCGATGCGCTCAAGCAGATTCTGGTAAACCTCATCAAGAACGCCGTGGAGGCGCTGCCCAAGGGCGGCAGCATAGCAATCACCAACGCCGGACGGGTGCAGCGCGAGGGACGCGACTTCATCGCTCTGTCGGTGCAGGACAATGGTCCTGGCGTGCCGCCAGAAGTGCTGGCCAAACTGTTCACACCGGTGAAGAGTTCCAAGCCTGGAGAAAATCGCGGCATCGGTCTGAGCATCGTTCAGGGATTGGTGCAAAAGCTCAAAGGCGAGATCGGCTGTTCCAGTACCGGCAGCGGCACGGTGTTTGAAATCCTTTTGCCCGCGCGCAGTGTTGCCGTGCAGCGTGCCGCGCCGGAGCCAGTCAGGAATGAAGCCTGACGAGTGGGTTGAAGTGATGAGGACTTTTGCTTGACGCCGGTGGCTACTCGTGCGACTGCGCAGGATAGGGCGCTGGCGAACGCCATGGAAACTGCGGCGCAGGTGCTGCTCGTGGACGACGAACCGCGCATGCTGGACAGTCTGGGCGAATTGCTCAAGGGCCGCGGCTACGCCCTGACCAGCGCCGGCAGCGGTGCGCAAGCGATCCGTCAGCTGGGACGCGTGGCTTACGATCTGGTGATCCTGGACCTGAATATGCCCGACGTCAATGGGCACGAGGTCATGGACTTCATGAACTCCCTTCAGGCCAGCGGCAAGGTGATCGTGACCAGCGGCGCCAGCGGTATCGATGCCGCCATCGGCGCGCTCAAGCGCGGCGCCTACGACTTCCTGCGCAAGCCCTACGCGCGCGAGGAACTGCTCAGGACCGTGGACAACGCGCTCCAGCATCGCCGATTGCAGGCGGAAAATCAGCGCATTGCCCTGCGCCTGGAGAGCTCGGAAAGAGTCTACCGCTACCTTGTGGACAGTTCGCCCGACATCATCTACACGCTGGACCATGAGGGCCGCTTCACCTTTGTGAATGATCGCGCCTGGCATTTGCTGGGGTTCAGCCGCGATGCGCTCATTGGACGGCACTACTCCTTGCTGGTGCATGAGGAAGATATGGAGCGCGCCAATTACGTCTTCATGGAAGGGCGCGGCGAACAGCGGCTGTCGCGCAGCGTAGAACTGCGGCTGAAATCGCTGCGCTCCGGTGGCGATGTGCGCACCTTCAGCCACGAGCTGACAATGACTTCGCTGGATGCACCGCACGCCACGGCCGACGGCAGGCCGCCTTTGATGGCCGGCATTTACGGCGTGGCGCGCGACATCACGGACCGCAAGCGGGCCGATGAACTGATTGCTTATCAGGCCTACCATGACATCCTGACGGAACTGCCGAATCGCATGCTGTTCAAGGATCGGCTGGGTCTGGCCTTGTTGCAGGCCAAACGCAACGAATCCAACCTGGCGGTGATGTTCATCGATCTGGATCGGTTCAAGCTGGTGAACGATACGTTGGGACATGCTGTGGGCGATGAGATGCTGCAACAGGTGGCGGCACGACTTAAATCCTGCCTGCGCCGCTGCGACACCCTGTCGCGTCTGGGTGGCGACGAGTTCACCGTGGTCCTGCCCGAACTGAGCAATCGGCCGGACGCAGCGCTGATTGCGGACAAGTTCATAGACTGCCTGCGCCAGCCGTTCCAACTCGCTGGCCAGTCGGTGCATATCTCTGCCAGCATCGGCATCGCGGTTTATCCGGAACACGGGAAAACGGTGGACGAATTGCTGCGGCACTCGGATGTGGCGATGTACCACATGAAGGCCCAGGGCAAGAACGGTCACGCCTTTTTCGACCCCTCAATGCAGGATGCGTCTTCGCAGAAGATTGCCCTGGAACACAGCCTGCACCTGGCGCTGGAGCGCGGTGAGCTGGAGATGTACTACCAGCCACAAATCGATGTGCGCACGCGCAAGGTGACCGGCGCCGAGGCCTTGATGCGCTGGAATCATCCGCAACGCGGATTTCTCGGTGCCGGCGAATTTCTGCCCTTCGCCGAGGAAAACGGCCTGATGATCCCGATCAGCGACTGGATGATGGAAGCCATCTGCGTCGACCTGCTGGAGTGGAACGCCATGGGTGGCGTGCCGGTACGGCTCTCGCTCAACCTGTCGCCCCAGTACCTGGACCGCGGCGACTTTTTCGAGAAGCTCAAGAATGCACTTGTGCGGCACGCGATTGCGCCGTCACAGATCGAGGTTGAAGTGACAGAGAACATCTGCATCCGCAACCCGCAAGTTGCCATCGAACAGCTCGACAAGCTTTGCCAGCTCGGGGTCAGCGTGGCGATCGACGACTTCGGCACCGGGTTTTCCTCGCTGTCCTACCTGCACCGGTTCCCGATTCACACTCTCAAGATCGATCGCTCCTTCATCATGGAAATTCAGGACGACAAGGCGCAGTATCCGGTGGTGCTGGCCATCATTTCAATTGCCCGCGGGCTGGGGCTGAATCTGGTGGCCGAGGGCGTGGAGACGCTGGCACAGGAGCGCTTTCTGGAGCGCGCCGGCTGCCTGACCATGCAGGGTTTTCGCTACCACACGCCGCTGTCGCACCCGATGCTGATGGAGTTGCTGCGCAGCCAGACTCAGGGCAAGAGCAGTGCGGAATTGCCGATGGTGTTGGGACTGCTCAGCTGATGTGGGTGCGCCGGCGCTCCTCCGCGACGAATTCTTCCAGTTCGGGGTCGAGCGCACTGCGCGAAGTGATCAGGCCCACCGGCTTGCCGTTGACCACCACCGGTACATGGCGAAAGCCGTTTCGCTGCATCAGCAACAGGGCGTAGCCATAGGTCTTTTCCGGATCGACGGTCTGCGGTGAGGGGGTCATGACCTCGCCCAGTTGCGTCGTGTGCACGTCCAGGCCGTGCGCGACGACGCGAAATACGGCGTCGCGTTCGGTAAAAATTCCCACCAACAAGTCGTCCTTGACCACCAGCACGGCGCTGGTCTTCTTCTGTGCCATCAGCTTGGCGGCCTGACTCACAGTGGTCTGTGGCACGGCGGTAAGGATGTTCTTGTGTTCCATCACGGCCTTGATGCGTTGGCTGAACATGCTGGTCTCCGATCTCTGAATGAAGGGTCTGCGGCAGGGCGAATCGCCCTGCCCGCTGGCAACAACGCTGCTGCGTCTGGCTCACTTGGGACATGCTAGTGCGCGCTAAATGCTGTGACATTAATCTGGATCAACCCGGGGTCAAGTAGGCCCTTGGCGCGATAAATTGAAAATAAATTGAAATAGGCCTACATTTCGCCGTTGATTTGCCGTTAATGAATCAGGAACCGCGTTATAGGAGCGCGAAACTGCCAACCCATTGGGTGCTCACCATGCAAGTCAACTCTGTCGATCGAACATCAAATTGGCGCCCCTCCGGCGCCGATTTGTACTCGACCGGAGCCTCACGACCGGCTCCGGAGCCCCCCCACACGCTGGCCAACAACAGCAGCCCGACAGGTGCCGTGTCACCCGCCTTGGCGCTGGGAGCTGCCTCTGCCGATCCGGCAAAAAAAGGGGACCCCCAAGCCGCTGCGCCGATCACGGACCTGTCCAATCATGACTGGACCCTCAAGAAGGTGCCGGTGGAAAAAACCGAGAATCCCCCGCCCAAGCCCCTGTACCTCAAGCTGATCGAAAACCTGCAGTCGATGTGGCGCGCCAGCGGCAATGCGGTGGAAGTGGTGGACGAGCTCAACAAGGCTGTGGCGCCGGCCAAGCTGGTGCAGTCCCCGCTGGTCTATCCGGACCCCAAGCTGAAGAAGGTTTCGAAAAGCTGATTTGGCCCCATTCGGACGCCTTGGCCGGGCCGGCCCCTAAAATGCCTTTTTCAACACCGCCCTAGGGCGAGCGGGCAGCGCGCCATGACCCAAGTCACCAATACCGTTCGCTTTGTGCTGGACGGAAAAATCATCGAAGCGCAGGGCGAACGCCGCACCACCACGGTGCTGGACTATCTGCGCGAGCACCTGCAGCGCAGCGGCACCAAGGAGGGCTGCGCTGAGGGCGATTGCGGCGCCTGCGTGGTGCTGGTGGGCGAACTCAATGCCGCGGGAACAGGCGTGGACTATGTGCCCACGAACAGTTGCATACAGTTGCTGCCCACGCTGGACGGAAAGTCGCTGAAAACTGTCGAGAGCTTGCAGCGCCCGGACGGCAGCCTGCACCCGGTGCAGGAAGCACTGGTGAGCTGCCACGGCTCGCAGTGCGGTTTTTGCACGCCCGGGATCGTCATGAGCCTGGCCGGGCTGCTGCAAACCGTGCCCGCACCCAGTCGCAACGAGATTACAAACGCGCTCAGCGGCAACCTGTGCCGCTGCACCGGTTACAAGCCGATTGTCGAAGCCACGCTCGTGGCCAGTCAGGCCGATGCCACGTTGCTGCGCCTGGACGACGCCGCGGATCTGTCGCTGCTGCAGGAAATCCGCCGCGCCAGCACGCCGAGCTACAACCTGGAAGGCGACATCGTGGTCCAGCCGGTGGTGCGCACGCGCAAGGGCAACGAGTTCGTCTCGCCCGCCACCGTAACCGAGGTCGCCGACTACCTGCTCAAGCACCCCCAGGCCACCTTGCTGGCCGGCAGCACCGAGATCGGCCTGCAGGTGAACAAGCAGTTCGCCCGGCCCGAGCACATTGTCTACCTGGGCAATGTGGCCGAGCTGAAGAAGATTGACGAGACGCCGACAGCCTGGCGCATCGGCGCGCAGGTGTCGCTCACGGCGGTCGAGCAGAAGGTGGCCGCTGCCTACCCCGACTTTGCCGAGGTGCTGCGCCGCTTTGGCTCGCCGCCGATCCGCTCCACGGCCACGCTGGCCGGCAATATTGCCAACGGCTCGCCTATTGGCGACAGCATGCCCTGCCTGATGGCGCTGGGTGCCACCCTGGTGTTGCGCCGCGGCGAGGCCACGCGCAGCGTGCCGCTGGACGCCTTCTACACCGGGCAGAAAAAGAACGTGCTGCGCGCCAGCGAGTTCATTGAAGCCATTGAGTTGCCCAAGCCGGTGCCGGGACGGGTGTTTCACGCGCACAAGGTAAGCAAGCGTTTTGACCAGGATATTTCGGCCACCTGCTGTGCGCTGAGCTACAGCTTGCGCCAGGGCGTGCTGGCCGACGTGAAGCTGGCCTACAACGGCTTGGCGCCATCGCCCTGCCGGGCGCCCCAGCTGGAAGCTGTGCTGGCAGGCAAGGCGCCGGCCGACGTCACGGCGCAGGCGCTGGACGCGGCCATAGCGGCAAGCTTCACCGCACGTGACGGGCTGCGTGCCAGCTGGGTCTACCGCGCTCTGGTGGCGCGCAACCTGGTGCTGAAATTCCTGCAGGATGAGCCTGCATCGTCCCCATCCCCCACCGCCGTCAAGGAGGCGCTGTCATGAATGCCCCGACCCCCCTGCAGGTGCTGCAAGTTCCAACCGAGGCGGCCCAAGGCCGCGAATTGCCCCACGAGTCGGCACGGTTGCACGTCACCGGCCAGGCCATCTACACCGACGACATTCCCGAATTGCGCGGCACCCTGTACGCCGCGCTGGTGCTGTCCCCCGTGGCGCACGGCGAACTGCTGGGTGAGGGCGTGGACCGGGCCGCGCTGTTGCGCGAGCACGGCGTGGTGGCAGTGTTCACGGCCCGCGACATCCCCGGCGAAAACAACTGCGGCCCGATCGTGCACGACGACCCGTTCCTGGCCGCAGGAAAAGTTCAGTTCATCGGGCAGGCCGTGGCCGTGGTGGTGGCGCGCAGCATGCTGTACGCCCGAGAGGCGGCAGCCCGCGCCACCGTGGCCGTGCGCGAGCTGCCGGCGATCCTGACGATAGAAGAGGCCCTGGCGCAGCAGAGCTTCATCATGCCGGCCAAGGGCATCACGCGCGGCGAGCCGCGCGCGGCAATTGACAGGGCGCCACACCGTATCCAGGACAGCACGACCTGCGGACAGCAGGAACAGTTCTACCTGGAAGGCCAGATCAGCTACGCCGTGCCGCGCGAAGACGGCCAGCTCACGCTCTACGTGTCCACGCAACACCCCGACGGCAACCAGCGTGAGGCCGCTTCCGCGCTGAATCTGGCGACGCACGATGTGGAAGTGATCTGCCGGCGCATGGGAGGCGCCTTTGGCGGCAAGGAAGGCAACGCCAGCATCTTTTCGCAAAGCGCCGCGCTGGCCGCGCACCTGCTGCGCCGCCCGGTGAAACTGCGCGTGAACCGCGACGACGACATGATGATCACCGGCAAGCGCCACGACTTCCGCATCGATTACCAAGCGGGTTTTGACGACGAGGGGCGCATCCTGGGAATCGACGTGATGCTGGCTTCGCGTTGCGGCTACAGCACCGACTTTTCCGGTCCGGTGAACGACCGCGCCGTGCTGCACATCGACAACTGCTACTACCTGCCGAACCTGCACATCATCAGCCACCGCTGCAAGACGAACACGCAAAGCGCCACGGCGTTTCGCGGCTTTGGCGGCCCGCAAGGCATGTTCGGCATCGAGACCCTGATCGAGCAGATCGCACGCAAGCTGGGCAAGGACCCGCTGGACGTGCGGCGCATCAACCTGTACCGCGATCCGGCCGTATCGGGAAACCCCGACAGCATGACCACGCAGTACGGCCAGCAGATCGAAGACTTTGTCGCCGACAAGGTGATGGACCAGCTGGCGGCTGAATCGGGCTACCGCGCCAGACGCGCGGCGGTGGACAGCTTCAATGCCGGCAACAAGCACCGCAAGCGAGGTCTCGCACTGGTGCCTCTGAAGTTCGGCATCTCATTCACTGCCACCATGTTGAACCAGGGCGGCGCGCTGATTCACATCTACATGGACGGCTCGGTCAGCGTGAACCACGGTGGCACGGAAATGGGCCAGGGACTGAACACCAAGATGGCGCAGGTTGCGGCCGACGGTCTGGGAATTCCGGTGGCCCTGGTGCGCGTCACCGGCACCGACACGCAGAAGGTGCCCAATGCCTCGGCCACGGCCGCGTCCAGTGGCGCCGACATCAACGGCGCCGCCATCAACCACGCCTGCGCGCAGCTGCGCGAGCGCCTCATCCCCGTGGCCGCGCGCCTGCTCGGTTGTGGCGAGTCCGAGGTGGTGCTGGCCGGGGGGCAGGTGAGCGGCCCGACCGGGTCGCGCAGCTGGAAGGATCTGGTCATCCAGGCCTGGCTGGACCGCGTGGGCTTGAGCGTCACCGGTTTTTACAAGACCCCCGACATCGAATACGACTTTGCCACCCTGCAAGGCAAGGCCTTCTATTACTTTTGCTACGGCGCGGGCCTGAGCGAGGTGGAGATCGACACCCAGACCGGCGAGTGGTGGCTCAAGGCCGTGGACATCGTGCACGACGTGGGTCAGAGCATCAACCCGGCCATCGACATCGGGCAGATCGAGGGCGCTTACGTGCAGGGCATGGGTTGGCTCACCATGGAAGAGTGCATCTGGAACCTGAAACGCGACGCGCAGGGTCTGGGCGGTGGCAAGCTGCTCACGCACGGTCCAAGCACCTACAAGATTCCTGTGGCCAGTGATGTGCCCGAGCACTTCAAGGTCAGCCTGTTCGACGGGCGCAACGTCAAGCCCACTCCCTTTCGGAGCAAGGCGGTGGGCGAGCCGCCGCTGATGCTGGCGCTGAGCGCCTACTTCGCGCTGCGCGACGCCGTCAGCGCCAGCGCCGGTCACGCTGTGCACCTGCAGATGGACGCACCGGCCACGCCGGAGCGCATCCTGCTGGCCTGCGAGCGGCTCAAGCAGCGCTGAGCGCTGCTTCATTTCAAATTAGAGCTGCCCCTCCGTCAGCGTGTCGAGCTGAAACTTGCCGCTCTTGTGCCACAACCAGGTGTCGGTGTAGGTGACGCGACCCAGACGGGTCGGGACGGGATAGGGCGCAGCCTGGCGCACCGTGCGCTCGATCTCGGCCACCACCTCGGGTGCGTGACTCGGAGCCCGCATCCAGTGAGTCGAGATCACGTTGCCGCGCGCGTCCACGTCCACTTCCAGCACGCCGACGGCGTACAGCAGTGGCGGCATCTTGCCCTGGTAGATGCGCTGCGGGTTGAGCGCGTACAGATGGCCGGCAGCGTCGAGCCGGTATTCGCGCGCGCTCTTTGCCGCTGATTTTTTGGCGTCGGGCGTAACAGGGGCTGGTGCAGCTTCAACCACGGCTGCATCGGGCACGGGCACAGACGGTGGGGGCACAGAGCGGGCGGTCACGGGCGCGGGTTTAGGGGCGCTGGCGCAGCCAGCGATCAGCGCTGCGATGCCCACACACAGGCCCGTCAGCCAACTTGCACGGGAAGTGAATAAATTGCGCATCATGATTTCCTTGTTGGAGGGTACTGAATCGATGTCGCCCGGTTGCGCCTGCAGCAGCGTCCAGCGTTACGGGCATACTGTGCCTGAAATTGTGAGGCCAAAGTGGCGAAAACGGTTTATCAAGGTATCGATTTGTGAGCATGTTGCAGGATTTTTTGGCGCGCTTGGCGCAGGAAGATGCCATTTTGGTGCGTGTGGCCGCGTCCCAAGGCTCGGTGCCGCGCGCCGCCGGCGCCTGGATGGCCGTGTTTGCACAGGGCAGCTGCAACACCATTGGTGGCGGTCAGCTGGAGCATCAGGCTGCTGCTGAGGCGCGCGCGCGCCTGCAGGGGCGCGCCGGCGAGCCCATCCTTCGCTACGCATTGGGACCGGCGCTGGGGCAATGCTGTGGTGGCGTGCTGCAGTTGCAGTTCGAGCGTGTGACTGCTGGCGACGCGCAGGCGCTGTTGGCGCGGTTGGCACCGCAACTGCAGCCGCTGGCGCTGTTC
This sequence comes from uncultured beta proteobacterium, assembly GCA_903830985.1. GTDB lineage: Bacteria > Pseudomonadota > Gammaproteobacteria > Burkholderiales > Burkholderiaceae_C > CAIKVZ01. The sequence goes on along the minus strand of CAIKVZ010000052.1, from coordinate 32,535 downwards.
GGCGGCGGCCATGTGGGGCGCGCTCTGGTGCAACTGCTGGGCAGTTTGCCCTTTGCCGTCTCGTGGGTCGACAGTCGGGACGAAATATTCCCGTGCAGTGTTCCAGAGAATGTGCAGTGCGAGCACTCGGAGCCTGTGCAGGGTGCCGTGGCGGGACTGGCCGCTGGCAGCCGGGTGCTGATCATGAGCTTCAGCCACGCGGAAGATCTGGATGTGGTGGCGGCCTGCCTGCAGCGGCAGCGCGAGCGCGCCGACCTGCCCTACGTTGGCCTCATCGGCAGCAAGACCAAGTGGGCCAGCTTTCGCAAGCGCCTGCTGGAGCGCGGCTTTGAAGAACGCGAACTGGCCCACGTCACCTGCCCGATCGGCGTTCCCGGCATTGCCGGCAAGGCGCCGGAGGTGATCGCCGTGGCGGTGGCGGCACAGTTGTTGCAAGGAAGCTGAGCATGGAATCCTACCTGCTCGACTGGGCCAACTTGCTGCTGCGCTGGGTGCACGTGATCACGGCGATTGCCTGGATCGGTTCGTCCTTCTACTTTGTCTTTCTGGACAACAACCTGATCCGCCCCAAGTCGCCCGATCTGCTGGAAAAAGGCGTGGATGGCGCCCTCTGGGCAGTGCATGGCGGGGGCTTTTACAACCCGCAAAAATACTTGGTCGCGCCGAAGAAGATTCATACAGAACTGCACTGGTTCTTTTGGGAGAGCTATTCCACCTGGCTCAGTGGTTTCGCCCTGTTCACCGTGAGCTACCTGTGGAGCGCGGGCACCTACCTGGTCGACAAGTCACTGCTGGACTGGTCACCCGCGGCGGCCGTCGCCGCGGCCCTGGGCTTTCTGGTGGCGTTCTGGCTGTGCTACGACCAGATCTGCCGGCGTTTCGGTTTTCGCAAGAATGGCGACGCCATGGTGGGCGCCGGCGTTTTTGGCGTGATCTGCATCGCCTCCTGGGCCGCCTGCCACCTGTTTGCCGGGCGCGCCGCCTACCTGCTGATGGGCGCCATGATCGCCACGGCCATGAGCGCCAACGTGTTCTTCTGGATCATTCCAGGGCAGCGCAAGGTGATGGCGCAGATGGCGGCCGGCGAGCGCGTCGACCCCACCCACGGCAAGCGCGCCAAGCAGCGCAGCGTGCACAACACCTACTTCACGCTGCCGGTGTTGTTTGCCATGCTGAGCAACCACTACAGCTTCACCTACAGTCACGCACAGAACTGGTTGGTGCTGATCCTGATGATGCTTGCCGGCGCGCTGATCCGCCAGTTCTTCGTCATGCGCCACGGCTTCAAGCTCGGGCGCAATGCCAATCCGCTGCGCTACGCGCTGATGGGTGTGGCGCTTGTCGTGGGCGTGCTCATCTGGCTGCGGCCCGAGCCGGTCGCGCCCGCAGCCGCTGCGCCAGAGGGCATCGTCAGTGCATCGACTGCCGTGGGCTTCAAGACCGTGCAGGCTATCCTGACGCAGCGCTGCACGCTGTGCCATGGCGAGCAATTGCAAATGAAGAACGTGCGCCTCGATTCGCCCGAGCGCATCCGGCAGCACGCGCAGGCCTTGTATCAGCAGGTGGTGGTGGCGAAAACCATGCCCATGGGCAACGCCACCGGCATCACGCCGGCTGAACGCACGCTGATCGGCCTGTGGTTCGAGGCCGGTGCCAAGACGGATTAGGCGTTGCAGCCCTCACCCCGGCCCTCTCCCGCGAGCGGGCGAGGGGGAAGGGTCAACCGGCACTTGCCGTGCGCACCAACTCCAGCGCCAGCGCGTTGTGCCGCTCGATCAGCGGCCCCAGGTCCACGGTGGTGAGGCGCCCCTGGCGCACCACGACTCGGCCGTTGACAATGGTGTAGGCGGCTTGCGGGCTGGCGCACAGCAGCAGGGCGCCCACCGGGTCGTGCACGGCGCCGCCGGCGAAGGCCAGGGTGTTCAAATCAAATAAAGCCAGGTCCGCGCACATGCCCGGCGCCAGATGGCCGATGTCGGCGCGTCCCAGCACCTGCGCGCCGCCGCGCGTGCCAAGGCCAAGCGCGTCGCGCGCCGTCATCTCAGCCGATCCCAGGTCGCAGCCGAAGAAGGTCCTGCCTTTGGCATCGGTGAGCGGGGGCTGCAGCGCGCGCCCGACGCGCGCCAGCAGCATCGCCTGGCGTGCTTCGTTCACCATTTGCGCGCCGTCGTTGCTGGCGCTGCCGTCCACGCCCAGGCCCACGGGGACGCCGGCGTCAAGCATCCTGCGGATCGGGGCGATGCCCGAGGCCAGGCGCATATTGCTGCACGGGCAGTGCGCCACGCCGGTGCGGCTGGCGGCAAACAGGCTGATGCCTTGTGTGTCGAGTTGCACGCAGTGCGCGTGCCACACATCCTCGCCCAGCCAGCCCAGGTCCTGTGCGTACTGCGCCGGTGTGCAGTTGAACTTTTCCCGCGTGTAAGCCAGGTCATGGTCGTTCTCCGCCAGATGCGTGTGCAGTCGTACGCCGTAGGCACGCGCCAGGGCCGCCGATTCACGCATCAGGTCCTGGCTCACGGAGAAGGGTGAGCAGGGCGCTACGGCGATGTTCAGCATCGAGCCAAAAGAGGCGTCGTGCCATGTCTCGATCAGGCGCTGCGTGTCCTTCAGGATGAAGTCTTCGCGTTCCACCACCCGGTCCGGCGGGAGCCCGCCCTGGCTCTGGCCCACGCTCATGCTGCCGCGCGTGGCAACAAAACGCAGCCCGATGGCCTGAGCGGCTTCGATGCTGTCGTCCAGGCGCACGCCGTTGGGGTAGATGTAGAGGTGATCGCTGCTGGTGCTGCAGCCGCTGAGCAGCAACTCCGCCATGGCAATCTGGTGCGACACCAACACCATCTCGGGCGTGAGTCCGGCCCAGATCGGGTACAGGCCGCGCAGCCAGGCGAAGAGTTCGGCATCCTGCACCTGGGGAATGGCGCGGGTCAGGCTTTGCACCATGTGGTGGTGCGTGTTCACCATCCCGGGCGTGACCAGATGACCGCGTGCGTCGATCACTTCGTCGGCCGTCTGCGGCATGTCCGCCGCAGGTCCCATGGCCTCGATCACATTGCCCCGGATGAAGACCGAGGCGTCACGCAACTCGCCTGCCTTTCTGGGGTCGCTGTGGTCAAAGGTGGCAATGCGGCGCGCGTTTCGGATCAACAGGGTTTTCATGAGCGACAGCTTAACGCGCTTAGGCGGGCGAGCTCGCGTACAGTCCGTTGTCATGACAAGCCAACCAGGGAAGCCAATGAAGACCTACAAGATCGCCTGCATACCGGGAGACGGGATCGGCAAGGAAGTCATACCAGCAGGTCAGACCGTGCTGGAAGCGCTGGCCGCGTCCGGCAGCACGTTCAACTTTGACTTTGAACACTTCGGCTGGGGCGGCGACTGGTACCGTGCCCATGGCGAGATGATGCCGTCCAATGGTCTGGATGCCTTGCGCGACAAGGACGCCATACTTTTTGGCTCCGCCGGCGATCCGCATATTCCGGACCACATCACGCTGTGGGGTCTGCGCCTGAAGATCTGCCAGGGTTTCGACCAGTACGCCAACGTGCGACCCACGCGCATCCTGCCCGGCATCGATGCACCGCTGAAACGCTGCAAGCCCGAGGACCTGGACTGGGTGATCGTGCGCGAAAATTCCGAGGGCGAGTATTCGGGCGTGGGCGGGCGTGTGCACCAAGGGCAGCCGATCGAGGCCGCCACCGACGTCTCCATCATGACCCGTGCCGGTGTGGAGCGCATCATGCGCTTTGCCTTTCGACTCGCGCAGTCGCGTGCGCGCAAGTTGCTCACCGTGGTCACCAAGTCCAACGCGCAGCGCCACGCCATGGTGATGTGGGACGAGATCGCGCTGCAGGTTTCCAGGGAGTTCCCCGACGTCAAGTGGGACAAGGAACTGGTGGACGCCGCCACGGCGCGCATGGTGAACCGGCCGGCGACCCTGGACACACTCGTGGCGACGAACCTGCACGCCGACATCCTGAGCGATCTGGCAGCCGCACTGGCGGGTAGCCTGGGCATTGCCCCCACCGGCAACATCGACCCCGAGCGGCGTTATCCCTCGATGTTCGAGCCCATCCACGGCTCGGCCTTCGACATCATGGGCCTGGGTCTGGCCAATCCTGTAGGCACCTTCTGGAGTTGCGTGATGCTGCTGGAACATCTGGGCGAAGTGCGCGCGGCGCGCACGCTGATGCAAGCCATTGAACAGGTGACTGCCGACCCGGCTCTGCACACCCGTGATCTGGGCGGAAGCGCCAGCACGCAACAGGTGACACAGGCCGTATGTGCGCGTATTGCCTCTGGTGCACGCGCCGGCCAGCAGGCATGATGGTGCAAACAATCCGCCACAGTGAGGAGACACCGAATGAAGAAGTTGCTGCTTGCGCTGAGCTGGATCCTGCTCGCACCCCTGGCGCTGGCCCAGCCATGCCCGGAAAAGAGCCTGCTCTACTGGCAGGCCTTTCCACCGGGCGGTGAGTCCGACCTGTCGGCGCGGCATCAGCAAATGGTGCTCAAGAAGAAGTGTGCCGCCATCGACACCATCGTCCAGTACAAGGCTGGTGCCGGCGGCGGACTGATGTGGGGGCAGATGAACGGGTTGCCGGGCGACGGCCTGAACATCGTGGGGGTGAACCTGCCGCACATCGTTTTTCAGCCCCTCGAAGGTCAGGTGCAGTACAAGACCCAGGACGTCACGCCGGTGTTCTGGTTTCACTACACGCCCGACATTCTGGTGGTGCCCGAGCAAAGCACGATCAGGAACTTTGCCGACTTCATCAAGGCCGCCAGGGCCCGGCCTGGACAGTTGACACTGGGCGGATCGGGGCTGAATTCGGCCAACCACGCGGCCCATGAGCGCATGAATGCCGCTTTTGGCGTGAAGACCAACTACATCCCTTACAAGGGCACGGGCGACCTGTCCACTGCCGTTATCGGCGCCCAGGTGGACGGTGCCATGACCTACTCGCCCTTTGCCATCAACAACAAGTCGCGGGTGCGTGCACTGGCCATCGCCATGGACAAGCGCCATCCCCTGCTGCCCGATGTGCCGACCTTCAGGGAACTCGGTGTGGATTGGGTCGACGGCGCCTACCGCGGCATTGGTGTACCAAAATCCACCGCGCCCGAAGTGCGCCGGCGCCTGTCGGACCTGTGGATGACGCTCAACAACGACCCCGAGATGAAGGAACTTGCCGCCAGAAATGGCTTTGAGCTCATCAACATCGGCTTGGACCAGATGGACGCCTTCATGAAAGAGAAGGTGACTCTGTACACCGATGGCGCAAAGCGCCTGGGATTTGGCAAAAAGCTGCCCTGAGGCCCTCAGCGCTGGTTTCCATCAGGCTGCGGGCGTTGCCGGATACCCGCCTAAGTCTTGACTTCGCTCAAACTCGGGCGGGCCAAAACACGGCAAAGTCTGGCGCATGCCTCAGATTCCCCTTATTGATTCGACTGCACCGTTGCTCAAGGCCAAAGCCGCAGAAGTGCTGTTGCGCCGCAGTGCGCCAACAAATTGGGTGCTCCACCTTGACAGCGGCCGCGTGGCCCTGGGCCTGCTGGACGGTGACAAGCTGGAACACCAGTTCGGCGTGGTGGAAGGTCCGTCCTGGCTGGACGCGACCGCGGCCGTGCTGCAGTTGCCCAGTGTGGTGGACGCCGTAGCCCAGACCGAAGTGAGTTTGCGCCGTGTGCCGCTGGCCGAGTTCCGGCGCAACCTGGCCGAGTTGCCAGCGTCGGCGCAGGAGGTGCTGCACGATGTGGCGCTGGCGCACCGCCAACAAACCGAATTGGCGGTGAGCCGCTTGTCCAAGGACGCTGAGTCGCGCTGCGCCGAATGGCTGGTGCGTCACGCCGAGCCCGGACCCCAGGGTGGGCTCATCGTGTCACTGCAGCAACGCAAGCGGCTGATTGCCGCCCAACTGGGCATTGCGCCCGAAACCCTGTCGCGCGTGCTGCACCAGTTGCGCGAACGCGGTCTGGTGGCCGGTGTCGGACGCATCCTGACCCTGCCCCAGCCCGACAGCCTGCGCGCACTCGCCGGCGCCTGACGATTCACTCCCCCCAACGAAAAAAGCCTGGGCCCCGCGTTGACCGCGGGGTCCAGGCTGTCAGCTCAAGCGCTCAGGAGCTTAGAAGCGCCAGCCGATGCCCAGGCCGACCAGCAGCGGATCCACCTTGAACTCGCCGACCTTGGTGCCGGAAGACTTCACATCGGCCCGAATGTCCACCTTCTTCACGTCCAGGTTCAAGTAGGTGTTCTTGGCGATTTCATAGTCTGCACCCACTTGCAGTGCCAGGCCATAGCTGTTGCGGCTCAGGTCCGGGTGCAGCGACGTGACAACGGCCGGAATGAAACTGACGTCAGAAATGCGGGTGTAGTTCACGCCAGCGCCGAGGTAGGGCTTGAACGCGCCCATGGTCGTGAAATGGTACTGCACGGTCAGGGTCGGTGGCAGGTGCTTGAACGAACCGATGTCCGCGCCAACAACGCTCGAGTGAATCGTCTGTTTCTGCGGGTAGGTCAGAATCAGTTCGGCGGCGATCTGCGGCGTGAAGAAGTAAGAAAAGTCGATTTCAGGAATGGTCTTGTTGTTGATCGACAGACCCAGGCCGGTCGAATCGCCGTTGGCGCTTTCCAAGTTGACGGCGCGCACGCGCACCAGCCAAGGGCCGTCAGCGGCTTGCGCTGCGAAAGACATTGCGACACTTCCGGCCACTGCCAGCACCATTGCGGCATGCTTGAAAGTTGTTGTTTTCATGATATTGATTCCTTCTGATGAAGAGGAAAGATCCCTCTGGCGTTATTGCACGACTTTTGCCGTGTTGAAATGTTGCGGTGCATCAATGCATCCGGCGTTTGTTGTGAAATACCAACGAAAAATGGCTATTTGTCCCCACCGAGCACATCACACTGACACGAACGGCCGGTTGGTTCTGGCTATCATCGGCCTTCATTTTTCCGAATTTCCTGGAGTGACTCCATCATGCCAACCCGTTCCTTTCTGGCGGCCGGTCTTTGTTCCCTGAGCCTGGCGCTGCTGGCCCCCGTCCAGGCCCAGGGCGTGATCAAGATCGGTGAGATCAACAGCTACAAGGCGCAGCCCGCCTTTCTCGAGCCCTACAAGAAGGGAATGGAACTGGCCGTGGAAGAAATCAACGCGGCTGGCGGTGTCAACGGCAAGAAGCTGCAACTCATCGTGCGTGACGACAACGCCAGCCCGGCCGACGCGGTGCGCGCCGCCGAAGAGTTGCTGTCGCGCGAGCAGGTGGACGTGCTGACTGGCTCCTTTTTGTCGCATATCGGGCTGGCGCTGACCGATTTCGCCAAGCAGCGCAAGGTGTTTTTCCTCGCGGCCGAGCCGCTCACCGACAAGATCGTCTGGCAAAACGGCAACCGCTACACCTTCCGCCTGCGCGCCTCCACCTACATGCAGGTCGCCATGCTGGTGCCCGAAGCCGCCAAGCTGAAGAAGAAGCGCTGGGCCATTCTTTATCCCAACTACGAATACGGCCAGTCGGCTGCGGCGACCTTCAAGCAGCTGTTGAAGGCCGCCCAGCCCGATGTGGAGTTCGTTGCCGAGCAGGCCGCGCCGCTGGGCAAGGTGGAAGCCGGCAGCGTGGTGCAGGCCCTGGCCGACGCCAAGCCCGACGCGATCTTCAACGTGCTGTTCGGCACCGACCTGTCCAAGTTCGTGCGTGAAGGCAATACCCGCGGCCTGTTCAAGGGGCGTGAAGTGGTGAGCCTGCTCACGGGCGAGCCCGAGTACCTCGATCCGCTGAAGGAAGAGACGCCGAACAACTGGATCGTCACCGGCTACCCCTGGTATGGCATCCAGACGCCCGAACACAGGGCCTTCTTCCTGGCCTACCACCACAAGTACAACGACTACCCGCGCCTGGGTTCGGTCGTGGGCTACAGCGCCATCCAGTCGCTGGCTGCCGGCATGAAAAAAGCCAAGTCGATCGAGACCGAAAAGATGATCGCGGCCTTCACCGGCCTGTCCGTGGTGACGCCTTTCGGCCCCATCAGCTACCGCGCGCAGGACCATCAGTCGACCATGGGCGCCTTCCTGGGGCGCACCAGGAACGACAACGGCAAAGGCGTGATGGTCGACTATCGCTACCTTGACGGCGCCCAGTTTCAGCCCACCGCTGCTGAAGTGAAGAAGCTGCGTCCCGAGTGAGCGTCTCCGGCCTCATCGTCCAGCTGCTCAACGGCCTGGCTGGGGCCTCTTCGCTGTTTCTCGTGGCGGCCGGGCTGTCGCTCATCTTCGGTGTGACGCGCATCGTCAACTTCGCCCACGGCTCCTTCTATATGCTGGGCATCTACATCGCGTGGTCGCTGGCGCAGGCGCTGACCTGGGGTTTCTGGCTGGCCGTGCCGCTCTCCGCGCTGCTCGTGGGATTGTTGGGCGCTGGCGTCGAGTGGCTGCTGCTGCGCCGCATCTACCGGGCGCCCGAGCTGTTTCAGTTGCTCGCCACTTTCGCGCTGGTCCTGGTGGCGCAGGACGCAGCCCTGTGGTGCTGGGGGCCAGAAGACCTGCTGGGGCCGCGCGCACCGGGTCTGAGCGGCGCGGTGGAAATTCTCGGGCGCCAGTTTCCCACTTACGACCTGTTCCTGATCGCCATCGCTCCCGCCGTGCTGGTCCTGCTGTGGCTGCTGCTCAAGCGCACGCGCTGGGGCATCCTGGTGCGTGCCGCCACGCAGGACCGCGACATGGCGGCGGCGCTGGGCGTGAACCAGGCGCTGCTGTTCACCTCGGTATTCGCCCTGGGCACGGCGCTGGCGGGACTGGGCGGTGCGCTGCAGCTGCCGCGTGAACCCGCGCACCTCGGGCTGGACCTGCAGACCATAGGTGACGCCTTTGTCGTGGTGGTGATCGGCGGCCTGGGCTCGATTCCCGGTGCTTACGTGGCGGCCCTGATGCTGGGTCTCATCAAGGCGCTGTGCATTGGCCTGGGCACGGTCGAACTTGGGGCCTTCAGTTTTTCGTTTTCCAAGCTCACGCTGGTGGTCGAGTTCCTGGTCATGGCCGCGGTGCTGATCTGGCGGCCCTGGGGCTTGCTGGGCAGCGCGCCATCGGCCGATAGCCACACGGCCCAGCCTGAAGCGCCGCTGCGCGCTCCCGGCCAACTGGCGCAGGCGCTCACGCTGGTGAGTCTGCTCACCCTGCTGCTCATGCCCTGGTGGGCGCAGACCTTACCTTACGCCATGGTGTTGGGCATCGACTTGTGCGCCGCCGCGCTGTTTGCCGCCAGCCTGCACTTCATCATGGGCCCGGGTGGACTGCACTCCTTCGGCCACGCGGCCTACTTCGGTCTGGGCGCCTACGGCGCGGCCTGGCTGCTGCAAGGCCTGGGTTTGCCCATGGAAGTTGCCCTGCTGGGCGCGCCGCTGATAGCGGCCGTCGCGGCGCTGGCGCTGGGCTGGTTCAGCGTGCGCCTTTCGGGCATTTACCTGGCGATGCTGACGATGGCATTTGCCCAGATCATCTGGGCCATCTGTTACCAATGGGATGGCGTCACGGGGGGCAGCAATGGCCTCACCGGCCTGTGGCCCGCGCCCTGGTTGGCGGACCGGCGCGCCTATTACTGGCTGGCGCTGGGGCTGACAGCCCTGAGCGCCTGGCTGTTGCGGCGCATGCTGTTTGCGCCTTTTGGCTACGCCTTGCGCGCTGCGCGCGACTCGGCCGTGCGCGCCGAAAGCATTGGCCTGAACGTGAAGCGCGTGCAGTGGCTGGCCTTCGGCATCGCCGGCCTTTTTGCCGGCTTGGCCGGTGCCGTCGCGGCCTTTTCCAAGGGCAGCATTTCACCCGAGCTGTTTGGCGTCGGCAAGTCGGTCGACGCCCTGGTGATGGTGCTGCTCGGCGGCGTGCAGACCCTGTTCGGGCCGCTGCTGGGCGCGGTCGTCTTCACCGGGCTGCAGGACAGCATCGCGCGCAGCACCGAGTACTGGCGCGCCCTGCTTGGCGGCGTGATCCTGCTGCTGGTGCTGCTGTTCCCCCAGGGGCTGGTGGGCACGCTGTCGGCCCTGCGCCAATGGTTTGCGTTGCGCTGGCGGTCACCATGAGCTTGCTCGACATCGTTGATCTGCACAAGGCCTTCGGTGGCGTGCGCGCCGTCGACGGCGTGAGCTTTGCCGTCGAACCGGGAGAACTGCTGGCGCTCATCGGACCCAACGGCGCGGGCAAGTCCACGCTGTTCAACCTGCTCAACGGCCAGTTGCAGCCTGACAGCGGGCAGGTGAGTCTGAATGGAGCGTCGCTTGCCGGTCTGCCCCCCCGCGCCATCTGGCGCCAGGGCGTAGGCCGCACCTTCCAGATCTCGCAAACCTTTGCCTCACTCACGGTGCTGGAGAACGTGCAGATGGTGCTGCTCTCGCAGGCGCGCAAGCTCTTCGGCCTGTGGTCGCGTGCTGCGGCCCACGAGCCGCAGCGCGCACTGGGCCTGCTGGAGCAGGTGGGGATGGCAGCGCAGGCGGGACGCCCCTGCAGCGAACTGGCCTACGGCGACGTGAAGCGCGTGGAGCTGGCCATGGCGCTGGCCAGCGAGCCGCAACTGCTGCTCATGGACGAGCCCACGGCCGGCATGGCGCCCGAGGAGCGGCACGCCCTCATGGCGCTGACGCGGCGTCTCGCCGCCGAGCGCCACATGGCCGTGCTGTTCACCGAGCACAGCATGGACGTGGTGTTCGGCTACGCGCAGCGCGTCATCGTGCTGGCGCGCGGAACCATCCTGGCGCAGGGTGATCCGATGCAGATTCAGGGTGACCCCGCGGTGCAGCGCGAATACCTCGGCGTGGGACAACCCATCGAGGCGAGAAAAGCATGAGCGCAGCTGCCCTGCTCGAAGTGCGCGGCCTGAACGCCTGGTACGGCGCGGCCCACATCCTGTTCGACCTGGATCTGCACGTGCTGCCAGGGGAAGTGGTGGGGCTGATGGGACGCAATGGCGCCGGCAAATCGACCACACTCAAGTCCATCATGGGTCTGGTCCCCAGGCGCACCGGGCAGATCCGCTTTGCCGGACTGGACATCTCGGGCTTGGCGACACACGACGTGGCGCGTCGGGGCCTGGGCTATGTGCCGGAGGACCGACGCGTTTTTTCCGAGCTCACTGTGCTGGAAAACCTGGCCGTGGGGCGCCAGTCGCAGCGCTTCTGGCCCGATGGCCGCGCTGCACCGTTCTGGACCACGGAGCAACTGTTCCAGGTGTTCCCCAACCTGGCTGCCATGCCGGATCGCCCGGGCGGTCGCATGAGCGGCGGCGAGCAGCAGATGCTCGCCGTGGCGCGCACCCTCATGGGCAACCCCTTGCTGGTGCTGCTGGACGAACCTTCCGAGGGCATGGCGCCGCTGGTGGTGGAGCAGATGGTGGGCATGATTCGTGCGTTGAAAGACCAAGGGGTGAGCATTCTGCTGTCCGAGCAGAACGAACACTTCGCGGCGCGCGTGTGTGACCGGTCCTATCTGATGGCGCAGGGCCAGATTCACGACGGGGGCATGGCAGAATGACCGCCACCGCTGCGTTTGACACGAACTGATCTGGAAACCCGCACCATGCTTTCGTCCGACATGCTGTCGGCTTACTGGACGCCCCAGGAGCTGACCACCAACCTGATCGTGTTCCTGAACATGCTCGGCGCGCTGGCGCTCGGCCTGCTGGTGGGCTACGAGCGCTCCTACCATGGGCGCGCTGCCGGCATGCGCACCTACGGCCTGGTGTGCATGGCTTCGGCGGCGCTGACCGTGATCGGTGGACACTCGGCCAACTGGTTTGGCGGACAGGCCGTGTTGAGCAACGGCGACGATCCGACGCGCATCATCCAGGGCATCGTCACCGGCATCGGCTTCCTGTGCGCCGGCGTCATCATGCGCGAAGGCTTCAATATCAGTGGTCTCACCACGGCGGCCTCGCTGTGGACCTCGTCGGTCATCGGCGTGCTCGTCGGTGTGGGTTTTTACGGCGCGGCCATGGCGCTGGCGCTGCTGTCGGCGGTGTGCATGGTCTGGGTGTCGCGCCTGGAATCCTGGCTGCCCGCGCGCCAGGCCGTGGCCATCACCCTGCAGTTCAAGCCGCAGTTCGTGCCAGTGCTCGGCGTGTTGCGAGCCATGGCACAGTCGCGTGGCTACGACGTGGCCGAGGGAACGATTTCCATCGTCTACAAGGACGGCGCACCGGAGTGGCGCTTTGTCGCGGTGGCGCAGGACCGCAAGAACATGGTGACGATCGCCGAGTTGGCGAGTGACATGGCGCGCTTCGACGGTGTTGCGGGTTTCCAGCTGTCCTATGCCCGCAACTGAAACCGCGCTGCCACGGCTGCAGCTGCGCGGCATCACCAAACGCTATCCCGGCGTGGTGGCGAACCAGGACGTCTCGCTCACGGTGCTGCCTGGACAGACGCACGCCGTGCTGGGGGAGAACGGCGCCGGCAAGTCCACGCTGATGAAGATCATCTACGGTGCGGTCAAACCCGACGAAGGCGGCATGCTGTTCAACGGCCAGGCGGCGCACATCCGCAATCCGCAGGAAGCGCGCGCCTTGGGGATCAGCATGGTGTTCCAGCACTTCAGCTTGTTCGACACCCTGACCGTGGCGGAGAACGTCTGGCTCGGGCTGGACAAGCGTTTCACGCTGGCCCAGGTCAGCGCCAGCATTGTGGACAAGGCCGCGCAGTACGGCCTGGACGTGGAACCGCTGCGCCCGGTGCACACCTTGAGTGTGGGCGAAATGCAGCGTGTGGAGATCATCCGCGCCCTGCTCACCAACCCGCAGTTGCTGATCCTGGACGAGCCGACCTCGGTGCTGACACCGCAGGCCGTGGACAAGCTGTTCGTCGTGCTGCGCGCCATCGCCGCCCAGGGCTGCAGCGTGCTCTACATCAGCCACAAGCTGCACGAGATCCGCGAGTTGTGCGACGCCTGCACGGTGCTGCGTGGTGGCCGTGTCACCGGCGTGTGCGACCCGCGCCAGGAGTCCAATGCCTCGCTCTCGGCCCTGATGATTGGCGCCGAGCCGCCGGCGCTGGAGCACCACGAGCGCGTTCCCGGCGCGGTGGAACTGCGCGTGCACCAGCTGAGCCTGGCGCGCGAGGACCAGTTTGGCGTGGACCTGCACGCCGTGAACCTGCACGTGCGCGCCGGCGAAGTCGTGGGCATTGCCGGGGTCTCTGGCAATGGCCAAAGGGAACTGCTCTACGCCCTGTCGGGCGAGGACACGCGCGCCGCCGCGGGTGCGATCCGACTGGGTGCCGAGGGGCTGGACGTATCGGGCCTGCACCCGGGCGCGCGCCGGGCTCTGGGCCTTCACTTTGTCCCCGAAGAACGCCTGGGCCGCGGCGCCGTGCCCAATCTGGGCCTGGCGCACAACCTGCTGCTCACGCGCACCGAAGCCGTGTCGAACGCACCCTGGGGGCTGGGCTGGATCCATGTGAAAAAGCTCGAGCAGCAGGCCAGCGACATCATTGCGCGCTTCAACGTCAAGGCCGGCGGGCCCAACTCGCTGGCGCGATCCCTGTCGGGCGGGAATTTGCAGAAATTCATCATGGGGCGCGAGATCGACGCCAAGCCGAGATTGCTCATCGTGTCGCAGCCGACCTGGGGTGTGGACGTGGGCGCTGCGGCGCAGATCCGCGCCGAACTGCTGGCGCTGCGCGACGCGGGTTGTGCCGTGCTGGTGGTGAGCGAGGAACTGGACGAGTTGTTCGAAATTTGTGACCGCCTGCACGTCATCGCCAAGGGTCGCCTGTCGCCCAGCGTTCCGGTGGCGCAGGCCACGGTGGAACAGCTGGGCGAGTGGATGAGCGGTCTGTGGGACGGTGCCGCCGCAGCGAAGGAAGCACATGCTCCGACTTGAGGCCCGTGCCGAACCCTCCAGGGTCTGGAGCTACGCCTCGCCCCTGCTGGCGCTGCTCGTCACCGTGCTGCTGGGCGTGCTGATGTTCACGGCGCTGGGCAAGGACCCCTTGGCCGCGCTGCAGATGTTCTTCTGGGAACCGATCCGCAATGCCTATGCCGTGGGCGAACTGGTGGTCAAGGCCACGCCCTTGCTGCTCATCGCCCTGGGCCTGGCCGTGTGCTTTCGCTCCAATGTGTGGAACATCGGCGCCGAAGGTCAGTACATCCTGGGCGCGGTGTGTGCCAGCGGCGTGGCCCTGCTGGCCAACGCGCACAGCAGCGGCTGGATCGTCCTGCCCATCCTGCTCGCCGGTGTCGCCGGCGGCATGGCCTGGGCCGCCCTCACGGCGCTGCTGCGCGACCGCTTCAACGCCAGTGAAATCCTGGTCAGCCTGATGCTGGTCTACGTGGCCACGCTGTTGCTGGGCTTCATGGTCTACGGCCCGTGGAAAGACCCGGCCGGCTACAACTTTCCGCAGACGAAAAACTTCGATGCCGTAACAAGCATTCCGCGCCTGTTCGAGGGCTCGCGCGTGAGCATCGGCGTGCTGCTGGCGCTGGCCGGTGCGGCCGCCCTGTGGGTGTTCCTGTTTCGCACCCGCGCGGGACTGGCGCAGCAGATCGGTGGTATGGCGCCGGCGGCGGCGCGCTACGCCGGCTTTTCCTCGCGCCGCGCGCTCTGGCTGGCGCTGCTGGTGTCGGGTGGTGCCGCTGGCCTGGCCGGAGCGCTGGAGGTGGCCGGACCGATCGGCCAGCTCACGCCCTATGTGCCGGCGGGCTATGGCTTTGCCGCCATCATCGTGGCCTTTGTCGGGCGCCTGCACCCGGTGGGCATGGTGTTCTCGGCCGTGCTGATGAGCATGTTCTACATCGGCGGCGAACTGGCACAGTCGCGCCTGGGCCTGCCCAAGTCGCTCACCGGTGTGTTCCAGGGCCTGCTGCTGTTCAGTTTGCTGGCCTGCGACACGCTCATGGTTTATCGCATCCGGTGGAGGAAATAATGGAGTCCTACGCACTGCTGATCGCCGCCACCTTCAACGCCGGCACCGTGCTGGCGCTGGCCTCGCTGGGCCTGCTGATCAACGAGAAAGCCGGCATCGTGAACCTGGGCGCCGAGGGCATGATGCTGTGCGCGGCCATCGCCGGCTACGCCGCCGTGGCGCACACCGGCAGCGACTGGGCCGGCTTTGCCGCCGGCATGGGCGCGGGCGCGTTGCTCGCGGCGGTCTTTGGTGTGCTGGTGATCTGGCTCAACACCAATCAATACGCCACCGGGCTGGCCCTGAGCCTGTTCGGCGCCGGCTTCTCGGCCTTTGCCGGCATCGCTTATGTGCAGCAGCGCATTCCGCCTCGGCCCCAGTTTGCCATTCCCTGGTTGTCTGACATTCCACTGCTGGGCTCGGCGCTGTTTCGACACCATCCGCTGGTCTACGGCGCCATCGCCATCGCTGGTGCGCTGATCTGGTTTCTGTACCGCACGCGTGCCGGGTTGATATTGCGCAGCGTGGGCGAAAGCCCGGAGTCGGCCCACGCCCTGGGCTACCCCGTGCGGCGCATCCGCCTGGGCGCCGTGATGGCCGGAGGCGCGCTGTGCGGCCTGGCCGGGGCCTACATCTCCATCGTCTACACGCCGCTGTGGGTCGAAGGCATGGTCGCCGGCAAGGGCTGGATCGCCCTGGCCCTCACCACCTTTGCCACCTGGCGTCCGGCGCGCGTGCTGCTGGGTGCCTACCTGTTCGGCGGCGTCACCATGCTGCAGTTTCACCTGCAGGGTGCGGGCGTGGATGTGCCGAGCCAGTTCCTGAGCATGCTGCCGTATCTGTCGACGATCGTGGTGCTGGCGCTGATCTCGCGCAACCCGCAGTGGATTCGCGTGAACATGCCGGCGTCCATCGGCAAGCCGTTCCAACCCGGGGCCTGAGCTTCAGTCCACCGCCGCCAGGATGGCCTTGAGCAGTTCCCAGCAACGCGCCACCGACGCCACTTCCACGCTCTCGCCGGGCGCATGGGCGCCGTGGATGGTGGGGCCGAAGGACACCATGTCCATCCCGGGGTACTTGCCGCCGATGATGCCGCACTCGAGTCCCGCATGGATCACCTGGACCGTGGATTCGCCGCCGAAGGATTTGCGGTAGACCGACTGGCACAGGGCCAACAGCGGTGACGCGGGATCGGGGCGCCAGCCCGGGTACTGGCCGGACAGGGTGGCGCGCATGCCGGACAGCGCAAACAGGCTGACGATCTCGTGGGCCAGTTCCATGCCGGCGCTGTCCACCAGTGAGCGCACCATGAAGTTGCACGACCCCGATGCCGGACCCAGATCGACCACCCCCAGGTTGTTCGATGTCTCCACCACACCGGGTAGCTGCACGCTCATGCGCCGCACACCGTGGGGTGCCGCATGCAGCGTGCCCAGCCAGCGCGCCTGCTCCTCACCGGCCATCACGTGATCAATGGCGCAGGGCGCGCAAGACAGGCTGATGTGGTCGTCGACACCGGCCAGTTCGGTGCGCCATTCTTCCTGCAAACGCTCCAGCACGGCAGGCAGGGCCGCCGCGGTCTGCGCGGGCAGGGCCAGAGTGGCACAGGCCTCTCGCGGCAGGGCATTCCTGGCGGTTCCGCCCTTCAGGCTGGACAGGCGCAGGTCCGAATCACGCTGGATCTCGCGCAGCGCGCGCACCAGCAGCTTGATCGCATTGCCGCGACCTTCGTGGATGTTCACACCCGAATGTCCGCCGCGCAGACCGCGCACGTCGATGCGCATGGCCACGCTGCCTGAGGGCAGGCTGTGGGCGTGGCTGCTGCGCTGCACGTCCACGTCCACGCCGCCGGCGCAGCCCAGATAGAACTGCCCCCACTCCTCGGTGTCGAGGTTCAGCATCAGGCTCCCCTGAAGCACGCCCGCCTCTAGTCCGCGTGCACCGCCCATGCCGGCTTCCTCGTCCACGGTGAACAGCGCCTCGATCGGGCCATGAATCAGGTTGCTGTCCTCCAGCACCGCGAGCGCAAGCGCCACGCCGATGCCGTTGTCGGCGCCCAGCGTGGTTCCTTCGGCCAGCAGCCAAGCGTCGCGCAACACCGGTGTGATCGGGTCCTGCAGGAAGTTGTGCGGCGTATCGGCATTGGCCTGGCACACCATGTCCAGATGCGCTTGCAGGACCACGCCGGCCACGGACTCGCGCCCGGCGCTGGCCGGCTTGCGCACCAGCAGGTTGCCGGCGGCGTCGACCGAGGTCCAGAGGTCGCGGGCCTGCGCCCAGGCCTGCAGGTGTTCGCGCAGGCGTGCCTCGCCCTTGGAGGGGCGGGGGATGGTGCACAGCGTGGCGAAATGGGTCCAGACGCTGGGGGGCTGCAATTCGTCAAAAATCGAAGGGGTTTTCAAATAGCTCATGGCCCGATTATCCCGGCAGCCAATGCTGGGCTCAGCGCAAGCGGTTCCCCACCAGCACACTGCCCGAACCGGCGGGCAGGCTGATGAAGTCGCCGTCGCGCCCCACCTTCATCGGGCCGGCGTAGATCTCGCCGGTAGCGCCCAGGAATGCTTTTTCCATACCCGGCATGGGCAGCGGCGGCACGATGTGGTTCAGCAGCAAATAGCCCACCTTGGCGTCCCGCGCGGTTTCGGCGGCCTGTTCGGGCGAGCTGTGGTAGTCGACGATGTCGTTCATCAATTTTTTCAGTTTCACGCGCCCGGCATCGGCTGCGGCCTGCGCCAACAGTGCCACCATGGGGGCGGACAGGGCTTCGTGCACCAGCACGTCCACACCGGCGGCTTCGCGCTGCAGCGCCGCCGATTTCTTGGTGTCGCCGCTGAGCACCACGCTGCGCCCCTTGTAGCGGATGCTGTAGCCCACGGCCGGGTGCACCGGACTGTGGTCCACGTTGAAGGCGGCAATCTCCAGGTCAGCGTCCTTGATCAGCACCACGTGCCCTTGCGTCGGCGTGAAAAAAGGCTGCGCCACGCCACCGAAACCGCTTGCCGGCAAAGCCTGTTCACCGTGGTGGGCGACCCGGTAGTGCTGGTCCTGCGCATAGGCCTGCATGAACCCGGCCACCACCGTCTCCACGCCCAGTGGCCCGAACACCGGCAGCGGCGCGGCATTGCCGGTGGAAACCCAGCGCTGCAGCATCAGCTCACCCAGGCCGTCGAGGTGGTCCGAATGGAAGTGCGTCAGAAACAGCGCTTCAATGCGGCCATGGACGAATCCCATTCTGCCTATGTTGCGCGCCGCGCCGTTGCCTGCGTCGAACACGAACAGGCGCTTGCCCGCCACCACCAGAGTGCAGGGCCCGAGGCGTTCCTCGTCGGGCATGGGCGAGCCGGCGCCGCACAGTCCCACGTGCAGTCCGTCGGGCAGTTCGTTCAATCCGTCGGCGGCCATGCGGCTGGCCGCGAGCTTGGGGGCCAGCGCCATGCTCAGCGGCGCGCGCAACAGCCAGGCAGCGCTGCCCGCAACCGTGAGCAGCGCCAGGGTGTATCCGACCAGACGTTTGATGTTCATGGGGCGTTTCCGTTTCTGGATGAAAAATTGCGTGGACTTTGGCGGCGAAGCTGCGCACCTTCATGCTCTGGTGGTCGGTGCTGCGCCCTGGCGAACGCTGCGGGTCCGCTGCCGGCGCCGGTGATGAGTAGGGTTTTTTTTTGCACTTCGCGGTTCCTTCAGGTCGGGCTCCACTGGCGGTCCAGCGGCCTGCGCCTGCGCGCTGCGTCGTGCGGCGAACCGGGCCGGTCAATGGTCTGTCCCGACCCGGGCTGCGCCAGCAGGTCCAGGGCAGCCTGAGCCCGCGCAGCGCCACAAGTCATCAGCCAGGCGTTCGCCTGTTGCCGGTGAGCGTCCTTCAGCGCCTGGTAACGCCGGCGCAGTTGTTGCAGGCAATGCACCTGGTAGGGATTCACCGGCACCGTGAAAGTGACACCGCGGCAGACCCAGTTGACTTGGCGCGCGCCCTGCTTCAGCCCGCCTTCCTGGCTGGCCAGGGTGGGCAGGTAGTCGTCGCAGACCATGACCAGCAGGGGCCCTAGCCCTGCGGCGAGCGTCTGTGGCTCGGGCGCCTGTTCAAAAGCTGCGGGCTGCTGTTGCCACATACGCGCCAGCCATTGCGCCGCTGCAGGAGCGCGTTCGCGCAGCAGGCGCGCCGGCGTGGGGTCAGTGCTGAAGTGGCGAAACATCGGGCCGAAGAATCCCAGGTCGGCCTGGCTGGGGCGCTGGCCCAGCAGGAAAGGCCGTGTGCCCAGCGCGCCCTGCAGGGCATCCAGCGTGTCGTGGTAGACGGCCTGCAGCACCGGTGCGGTGGCCGGCGTCACACCGTCGCCGCGCAGAAACAGCCGGCGTTGACGGGCGCGGATGTAGAGGCGGCGCAGCGCCACGGGCACGGGGACATCGCGCAGCAGGCCGCGCGCCAGGCGCCCGCTGGCGAGACTGGCGTCTTCGTCAAAGGCCCAGCGGTAGTACATGGCGGGGCGCCACAGCCATTCGTCAGCAAAGTCCTTAAGCAGCCTGTCGGGCTTTGGACGCGGGACGCGTTGGAGCCAAACGGGGATGGGTGCTAGGCGCGGCGCGCCGGCCATGGCGGGCCCATGGCCAAGCGGTGCAACGACGCAGACGCCCCGTTTGGCTCCAACCCTTTGGGCCGGGGGTGAATTCGGCGCATCGCGGTGTTGCGCCGCCTCGCTTGGGGCCCGCCCAAGCTTCGTCGACGCGCCTTGCACTGCATCCGAATGCACCCCCGTCGCGCCCACGTCCAGAGCCCGACAGGCTGCTAGCAAATGCGCGATGAAACACAGCGCGCCCTGCGTCGGGTAGAGCGTGGGCTCTGGACACGCTTGCTCGAAGTGCTCGACGATGGCGCTGCTGTCGGTGAGCCAGCGCCCGTCCGGCAGTTCCAGTTGGGGCATTTGCGCCACGCCGGTCTGTGCTGCGCAGCGTCGGAAATCGCGCGTGTCCATTTCAATGAATTCGTGCTCCAGACCCTTGGCGCGCAGGCAGGCGTGGACCTTGCCGGTGAAATAAGACAGGTCGAGTCCGTGCAGGCGCATGGGGATGCCCCCACGCTGGTCGCTGCGGTCATCTGCGGTGGCTGCGCTCATGCCACGAACACCCTTGCCAGGCGTCCCATCGACGACCAGTAGAGGTCGCGGCCCCAGCCCGGGCTGGGAAATACCACGCCCTGCGTGATGCCGCCGCTGCGCACGCGCGCCAGCTCCGCGCCGCTCGCTATGTTCAGCACCACGACTTCCTCGCCCAGGCGCCGATAGTCGTTGAGCACCAGCTCACCGGTTTCGCGATACAGGAGCATGTGGCTGGCGCACCCAAAATGGCGCTTCTGCCACAGTGGCTGCAAGGCCCCGGACTGTGGATCGAAACGCCAGGCGCGCAGAAAGCGGTTGGCCGAATCGTAGGCCACGACGATGTGACGCTGCGGGTCGACCAGCGGTGGATTCGTCACGCTGCCGCCGGCCAGGCCGCTGACCTCGAGCATCTCATGGTCGGCGCAATCCCGCTGTGAAACCCGGATCAGCCGGTTCGCCGTCGGGCTCACGCCTGCGCCAACCATGGTGTAGACGTAGCGGTGCCGTCCGTTGTCCATGAACCAGGCGTTGCGCCCATCGAGCACCGCGTCCCAGCCATGGCTTTGCCCGCTGGCACCGATGTAGTCCAGACGCCAGCCGGGGTCGATGCGCAGCGAACGGGTGTGCTCGTCCCAGTGGTAGCGAAAGATCGAGCGCACGCCCACGACGTAGACGCTGTTGCCGATGGCGCTCAGGCGCGCAATCGAGGGCTCGGGACAGACCGTGTCGGCGCAGGCCGGCGTCAGGCTGTCGGGGGCTATCACGGTCAGGCGCGCACAGGACTGCTGCGACAGGTTCTTGGTGACGATCAGGCCGTTGTCCAGGATGACGAAGGAGTTGTAGGCCTCGTCCACGGGCAGGCGCAGGCTGGCCAGCGGCTCGCAATCGCGGTTCAGTTGGTGCGCGTAGCGACCGTAGACCACATACAGTTGGCCGTTGCGGTGCAGCGCCATGCCGCCGGGCCACATCGGACCACCCGCCAGTCGCGGCGAGCGGCACACGGTCTGCAGGGTGAGCGGGTCGATGCGTTCCACGCAGGCCGTGGTCGGCAGGCCGAGCCTTGCGCGCAGCGCCGAATGCGTCAGCAGGAAGACCTCGCCCGGCGCGCCCAGCACCGTCATGGTGGACAGCAAGGTGCGGCGCGTGACGCACTGCAGCGTTTCACCGGGCTGCAGCTTGAGTCCGCCGGCAGCGTTTTGCAGGCGCTGCGGGCCACCGTCCTCACCGGGCCAGGGGCTGTCGCAGTAGCCGCTGGCGCTCATCGCAAAGCCCCAAAATCCAGGTAGATGCCGCATCCGGATCTCGAACCTGCGATGCCGAAGTCGTCATCGCGAGGTCGCAGGCCGTGGCGATCCATGGTGGCGTGCCCGCTCCGGCCGCCATGGTGCCCGCCTCCGCGGCTGTCCCCCGGCCTGCGGCCTCCTCCTTTATGCCACTGCGCCGGGTACCACGCCGACCTGAGCGAAGTGGCTGCCGTGGTGATCCAAGCACGCATACCAACCAGGCTTGTGGACGCTGGCGCTGGGGCAGGTGGCGCAGCGAAATAAAGGAGGAGCCAAAGGCCAAAGGCCGACGCGGGGGCGTCGCGTAGCACCTGCCGCGGCGTCGGCGTCTGGCACTGTCTTCCAAACTTCGCAGTGTTCCTGAACAGGAGCCTTGGCGACCCTCTAAGACTGCAGTAGCCCGCGGCCTCGCGATGACGAGCGGTTTTCATCCGAACAGACGTGTGTTCATCGCCTGCGCCGGCGCAGCAACAACCAGGCCGCCACGCCGACCAGCAACAGCGCTAGCGCCTTGTAGCGGTATTGCGGGATCCAGTAAGTGTAGATGGAATTGATCAACACCTGGCGCACCGGGTCGTAGCCCTCGGGCATGGCCAGCACGCCGTGCGTCCTGGACCAGTTGGCGTAGTCGGCCTGCAGCGCTGTGAAGTCCTGGGGACGCTGCTGCTGCAGGTCGCGGGTCTCGCCGGGGTCGCTTTGCAGGTCGTACAGATGCCATTGGCCGTCGCCCACCGGCGGGATGTTCTTCACCAGCTTGAGATCTCCCTTGAACAGCGCCTGGCTGCCGGCCAGCTCGTAGCCCAGGGCCTCGTCGGGCGCGCGGGCGCGTTGCGCCGGGTCCAGCAGCACCGGCAGCAGGCTATGCCCGCTCAAGCGTTCGATGGGCTGGCCGGCGTACTGCGTTCCGGGATGTCGCAGCTGCGCCAGCTCCAGCAGCGTGGGCACGATGTCGGTGACATGCGTGAGCCCAGCGTGCTGCTGGTTTTTCGCCATGCCGGGAACGCCCGAGATGATGAGCGGTGTGCGCAGGCCGCCTTCACCGGCGTAGAACTTGTAGCCGCTCAGGGGTGCGGCCGCAGCGCTGGCCCAGCTCGGCCCCATGATGGTGTAGGCGCCCTTGTCGCCGAGCTTGTCGATGGCCTGGGTGTACTGCGTCCACAGCCAGGGCTGGGCATCGGCGTAGTCGGAACCTTCGGGGCCGTTGTCCGACAGGAAGACGAAGACCGTGTTGTCGTACTGTCCCGTGGCCTTGAGTTGTGCGATGAGGCGGCCCACGTGAAAGTCCATGGCGTCGGCCATGGCGGCGTAGACCTCCATGCGGCGCGCCTGGTAGCGCTTCTCCTTGGCGCTGAGCCGCTCCCAGTCGTCGGTGCTGTGCATGCTCACCATGGGTGTGGCCTTCGGGATCAGACCCAGTGCGGCTGCCTTGTCGCGGCGCTCCTGGCGCAGCACCGTCCAGCCGGCGTCGTAGCGTCCCTTGTACTTGTCGATGTAGGACCGGGGTGCCTGCAGCGGCACGTGGTTCGCCTGAAAGCCCAGGTAGGCGAAGAAGGGTTTGGCACTGCTGGCGTCCTTGGACAGGTAGCCGATCATCCTGTCGACGAAGTACTCGGACGAGTAGTAGTCGCTGGGCATCACCGGTTCCCGTCCGTCCTCGAACCAGCGCACCTTGGCGCTGTGCGGCAGGTAGCGCTGATCCGGTTCCCAGTTGTCGGCGCCGGTGTCGCCCTGGATCAGGGAGCGGTCAAAGCCGCGCGCATTCGGCAGGTTGGCGGGCTGCGTGCCCACGTTCCACTTGCCCGAGATGTAGGTGCGGTAGCCGCCATCGTGCAGCAGGCTGGCGACGGTCACGACGCGCTCGTTGAGGGATCCGAGGTAGCCCGGTTTTCCCAGGTGCTCCTGCGGCATGGTCTCCTGCAGGTTGCCCACGCCGTTGAGGTGGTTGTCCACGCCGGTGAGCAGCATGGAGCGCGTGGGCGCGCAGGAGGCCGCGACGTGGAAGTTGGAAAAGCGCATGCCGGCGCTGGCCAGTCCGTCGATGTTGGGCGTGGCGATTTCGCCGCCAAAGGATCCCACGTCGCTGAAGCCCCAGTCGTCGGCGACCAGCACCACGATGTTGGGTTTGACCCGGTCCGCGGCCAGGGCGTTGCCGGTGAACAGGCACAACGCCAGCGTGAATATCAGGTGTTTCATGCGCTGACGGTCCGTGCGATGCGGCGGCTCAAGCGGTGGCCTTCTTGCCCTGTGCGCGCGCCAGCGGCAACCAGTGCAGCAGGCCGAACAGCAGGGTCAGCAGCACGCTCACGCCAAGCGGCCCGCGGTACAGGCGAACGTGCCGGAACATGAAGACCAGTTCCAGCACATGGGCGCACAGGATCACCACGGCAATGGTCTGCGCGTTGCCGGCAAAGCCGGCGGGCAGTATCCCGGCCCAGGCCGCGATGGCGAGCGCATAGGTGGCCAGACAGGCGGCTTTCAGGAGGGTGAACAGCATGGTTTTCTTTCTTCAAGGAGTGGGTGTGCCGGCGAGCAAGGCATCCTGCAGCGCCCATAAACGGTCCTGGCCCCAGACGGCGGTGTCGTGCACGCGAAACGAGGGCACACCCCACAGCCCCAGGTCGAACAGGGCTTGGCGATTGGTTTCAGCAGTGGCGCGCCAGGCCTCGTCCTGCAGGGCTTGGCGGCACTGATCCCAGGGCAGGCCGGCGCGCTGGGCGATGGTTCGCAGGCCGCGATCGCTGCCCGCGTCCAGGCCCTGGGCCCAGACACCGTGCATGAAGGACAGGACGTAGTCCTCGCCCCGGCCCAGGCTTTCGGCCAGGGGCATGAGGGCCAGGCCACGCTCGGTCGGTCGCCCCACCGGGTCGTTGAGGCGGCCGAAGGGAGTGCCGCGCACGAAGGCCTCGCGCGCTGCGTCCAGGGCGATGTAGGCGCGCTTGCTGCGCGGCACGGGCAGGCCGCGCATCACCATGGGCAGCACATAGCGCAGGCGCACCGGTGCGCCGCTGCAGTGACCCAGTGCGAACACGCGCGGCGCCACGATCGCCGAATAGGGGCTGCGCATCGAAAAGAAGAAATCGATGGGCGCAGGATGCAGGCCCTGCGGCGGCGCCTGCCAATCGTCGCCGGGGGCAAACATCAGATCGCTGATGCCGGGGCGCGCCGCACCGAGTTGCTGCAGGCGCCGCTCCAGGTGGTGCAGGCGGTCGATGCCCCAGTACCACTCGCCACCGTAGTACAGCGTGGCGCCCAGGTAGTGGCCCCAGCGCTCGCGCAGGGTGCCCGAGGCCAACAGGTGGCTGGTGACTTCTGACTCACTGGCAGCGCGCCCCGATGGGCCGTTCAGCTCGTCGCCGGCGGGCGTTGCCCCGCCCCGCCACAGGGCGGCCGACAGAGGACCGGCGAGCTCGAAAAAATGACCGTCGGCCGCGGCGCCCACCAGCAGGGCTGTGGCGCGCTGCAGTGCCTGTGCATCGGGTGGGATCAGGGTACGCGTGTCGTCCAGCGCAAAGCGCCGCGCCAGCAACTCTGCGTCCGTGCGGCTGTAGTCCCTCAAGCGTGCTCTCTCGGGTGCGGCCGCATTCGTCGGGGGCGGCACGATGTGGGGAATGATGTCGACGTCATAGCGCGCCAGCAGCCTGAGCAACTGGCCGGCGAGCAGCGCGCTGTAGGGGTCGTCTACCTGATGGAAGTAATGCAGTTGATGGCGCTCACCGCGCTGGCGTCGGCTGCGCTCGGCGCTGGCGCGCCGCGCCAGCAAGCGCTCCCGGGAAAGCAGACGCTGGCTGATCGCCGGCATCAGCAGGCTGCTGAGCGACACGTCTCGAGGCTACCAGGCCTTGACGAAGCGCAGTTGCGCAGCGCGCACGACCTGCGCATTGCGCCCGCCGAAGTTGTCGCTGATCTGCAGGTTGAAACCGGCGTCCTTGCCGGGCAGTTTGTACGACAGGAAGGGACCGAAGCCATAGGTCTCGTAGTAATTGCCGTCAAAGGCCGCGCCCGTGCCCTTGTCGCCGCTCACCTGCAGGGTGGACAGCAGGTTGGCGCCGAAGGCGAAATTGCCCATGACCTTGACGATGCCAAGCTCGGTGTAGACGAAATTTCCGCTGCGGTAATTCGTGTCCTTGTTCGTGCTGTTCATGCCGAAAGACACGCGACCGGCCACGGTCACGCCGGCGTCCCAGGCCGCCGTGTCGGTATGGTTCGGGTTCAGCGCATAGGTCACGGCCACGCCGGGCCGCAGGGTGTAGAAGTTGCCGAAGCCGGGGTTGGGTCCGCGGTCCTTGTCGTAGGAACCTGTGGGCACAAACAGCGAAACGCCGGCGGCCACCTTCAGCCGGTCCTTGTGCCGCACCCAGACCACGGACAGCTCGGTGTCGCCCAGGCCGGAGACCTCGGCGTTTTGCGTTGCCGCCTGCGCCGCCACGGCGGCCTGCACCTGGGTATTGACCGCATTCGCCACGGCCGTGATGGCACCGCGCAGTGCTGCGGGCAGGGCCGCGCCGGGCGTGGGCGACACCGTGCCGAGCGGCTGGACCGCAGTGAAGGTGCGGGTCTGCTTGATGAGCGGCACGTTCACCGCCAAGGCGATGCGCCCGTCAGCGTACATGTCCTGTGTCAGGTAGCCGCCCATCAGGTTGAGCTGGGTCTGGTTCTGGTTGAAGGCGATGGTGCCCGCCGGCACATTCAGCGCAAAAGTTCCGCTGGGCAGGGCGCCGCCGGTGGGGCCGGCCGTGGGCAGCGACAGGGTCTTGGCGGACAGCGCGATGGGGTTGCCATTGCCGTCGACCACGTCGTAAATTTGCGCGTAGGTCAGGATGGCCGTGCCGAAGAGCCCGGGGTTGTCCGCAGGTGCGGCGATTTCGCCGCCAAAGGCGCCCACCGGCGACTGGCGCGAGCGGAAGCCTTCGCTGGCCTGGGCATGCATGGCGCCGGCAGTCAGCGCAAGCCCCAGGGCCGTGTGGAGAATCGTCAGGCGGAATCGGCTTTGATCGGCGTGGTGCTTCATGGTCTCTTTCCTATGGGTTGGCTGCTTTGGGCGCGGGAAGGTCAGTGCGTGCGGGTTCTTCTGTTATCCTCAATACACTTGTGTACTGACATGCTCAATGTAGCATGTCTGACTACATTCATTTGGCAGGGTTTTCACTATGCATATGCGCGGACCGAATAAGTCCCGCGCATGGAAAGAGGCACAACATGCCGGAAAAAAAGAAGACTTCAAGAGCGCCGGCGCGCAAGACGCGCAAGCCGCTGGACACGCCGCGCCTCACGCGCGATGACTGGCTGGACGCGGCCTTTCAGGCGGTGGTCGAAGGCGGCTTTGACAAGCTGCGCGTGCTCACCATTGCCGACACGCTGGGCGTGACGCGCGGCAGTTTTTACTGGCACTTCACGGACCATGCGGAACTGCTCGCGGCGCTGCTGGCGCGCTGGAAAGGACGCGAGGAAGAGCTCGATCAGGCCATCCAGAAAAGCGCCACCGGCAAGCCCCAGGACGACCTCGAGCGCCTGCTGGAAACGGCGCTGGCGCACGCCGGGGTCGATCTGAAGAACATGCGTTTCGAGCTCGCCTTGCGCGGCCTGGGGCGGCGCGACGCGGCGGTGGCCAGGATGCTGATCGACGTCGACAAGGCGCGCATGAAACTGTTCGAGAGCCAGTTCCAGCGTCTCACCGGCAACGCCCAGACCGCGGCCGAACTGGCCACGCTGTTCTACCTCGCCATCGTCGGCAGCAACCAGGCGCTGAGCCGCCCGTCGAGTCCGCCGCAGGCCAAGGAATTCCTCAAGGGCATCATCACCCGTTACCTGATCCACGACCAGGCGCCGCCCAAGGCCGTGCGCGCGCCCAGGCGCTGAACCTCAGTCGAGGCGCTGCACCGCGGGCATGCCCCAACGGCCGTCCAGCGCCGCCGCCTTGGGCCAGTAGAGCCGGGCGTTCAGCAAAAAGGGTTCTCCCGCCTGCACCGGCAACCAGTTGGGCTCCCTGTCCGCAGAGGGTGGCTGCGCCTGCAGGACCAGGTCCAGCGAACCGTCGGCGTTGTAGACCAGTGGATCTCGATCCCCCAGCGCATAACGCTGCAGCGGGTTCGCGATGAAGAAGTCGTGCGCGTCGTAGGCCGTGAGCGACCAGAAGGCGTTCACCGGCGGCAGTTCGCTGGCCTTGAAGTGCAGCGCATAGCGGTGGCTGCCGTCGAGCAGCTGACCCGTGCTGTCGACGCGGGTGTTGGGATAGATCGCGTCCTGCGGCAGATTCGCGCCCAGGCCCACCATGGCCACGGCCGCACGCGTGGCGTAGTCCGTGCCGTACTGACCCAGCGTGGCGGGC
The DNA here is from genome assembly GCA_903830985.1 of uncultured beta proteobacterium. Lineage (GTDB taxonomy): Bacteria > Pseudomonadota > Gammaproteobacteria > Burkholderiales > Burkholderiaceae_C > CAIKVZ01. The sequence continues at coordinate 4,965 of CAIKVZ010000052.1, read as the reverse complement.
GGGGTCGACCAGCCGCGCACCAGGTTGCGCGGCTGGGCCAGTTCGCGCGCCACGCCGAAGTCGGCCAGCGCGCGTCCCAGGGCCGCGCTGCCGCGCTCCAGCAGGCCCCATTGCGGTGGCTGACCCGGCGCCAGGCCCAGGCTTGCCAACTTGGCCAGCATCGGGGTGTCGGCCGCGTGGGGCGGGTTCTGCTTCATCAGCAGCGCCAGCCGGATGAAGAATTCCTCGGTCGGCATGGCCTTCATTTGCTCGATCGCCGGCGCCGGCTTCACCGCCGCAGCTTGCCACGCCACGGGCGCGTCCTCCAGCCCGGCCTGCCAGGCGGCCAGCGAGCGCAGGCGCAGCCCGTCCTGCAGCCCATGAACGATGGCGTAGTCGGACGCACCATTCGTCTGCGTGCGCCCTATAAGCCACACCATGGTGGTGCTGGAACGCAGCAGCGTCAGACCCGCAGGCATGGGCCCGTGCCATTGCGGCCCCACCAGCAGGAAGCGTCCGCCTTGAGTCCCCGTGCTGCGTGTCCCCGGTGCAGCGAAGACATCGGTCCAGGCGTTCATGAAGGGCATGACCTCGTAGCGCGCATCGTTCGCCGCCATCTCGAAAACGTGCGGCTGCTCCAGGCTGATGAAGGCCGTGGTGTACAAGGTGTCGACATTGGGCCGCACCACTTCGTGAAAATCGGCGTCGGGAAAACGCCGCACGCGCTGCAGCTGATTTGGCGGCCCCAGCGTGAGCGCCGCGTTGGCCCGCGTCACATCCATGATCACCAGCGGATAGCCGAACAAATAGGCCTGCGCCACCCCCTTGATGTGCCCGGCCTGAAGCGCCAGCACTGCAGCGATGAGCAGCACCGGCAGCAGCGCCGCGAGCAGCCATCTGCGCCAGCTTGCTGCGCCGAATTTCATGCGGCCGAGCTTTCGGGGATGACCCGCAAACCGGCGCGGCGCAGGCGCGCAATGTCCAGCGCCAGCAAGGCCTCGCCGCCAAGCGCGCTCAGCCAGTCGCGCACCTTGGCTTGCTCATCCGGCGTCATGGCGCGGTACAGGTCCAGGGTCCTTTGTGCCATCCACAGCGTGTAGGGAATGGCGGCGCGGAGAAAGCGTCCGCCACCCATGGGGACCTCCACGTCCTTCAGTGTGCGCGGCAGGGGCCGCCCGGGTGCCAGTTGAGGCAGCAGGGCTTTCACCTGCGCGTTGATGCCCTGCAGCAGCGGCACAAACTCGGCAAAGATGGCGCGCAGCACGGGCTCCAGCGTGGGCGCGATGCGGTCATCGGCGAGCAAGGGACTGGCGGCAAGGCTGCCGTCCTGCGGCTGCGCCATGCGGTCGATCCAGGCGCGCAGGTGTGGGCGCGGTGCCACCAGTTCGCGTGCCGGCCAGGGGTCGCGCCCCTGGTGGCCGTAAAGGCTGCCCACCAGGCCGAAGTCAGCCACGGTGGGGTGCGCGCCGAGCAGGAATGGCTGCTGCGCAAAGTGCCGGTCCAGCTGGTCCAGCGTCTGTGCCATCCAGGCGTCCATCACGGCAAACTGCTCGGGACGCACGCCCACGGAATGCAGCATGGCGCGCAGCCTGCCCGCCACCTTGCGCACCGCCATGCGCTGCACGAAGCCTGGCATGAAGGGCAGCAGGGCGCTGCCCGCGTCGTGTTCGAACAAGGCGTAGTTTTCGGGATAGCTCCAGCGCGTGTGCATGGCCATGGGAATCCACCACTCGTCGCCCCAGGCCTCGAGCAGCGAGGCCGCAAAGCGCTGCACCGGCGTGTCCGGCAGGACGAGCGAATCGGGAAAGCGCGCCTCGATGTGGTCGATGATGACGCTCGAATCCTGTATCCACTCGCCCTGTGGCGTCACCATCACCGGCATTACCACAGCGCCGGTCTTGCGCCGGATGCGGCGCAGCAGCGTGTACATGTCCACGTCCCTGAGCACAAAGGGCACGCGCTTGTAGCGCAGGTAGCACAGCGCCTTGCCGGTGAAATACGACAGGTGCCAGCCGTACAGCGTGTAGGTGTCTTTCATTGATTTCCTCAGGCCAACTTGCGCCACAGCGCGTCCGGGAAGTGGCCCAGCAGCGGGCGCAGCCAGCGCCAGGGCCAGGCCGGAACGATGCCGCGGGGCTTGCGCTTTTCCACCAGGGTGACGATCTCTTTCGCGGCTTTTTCTGCGCTCACGGCAAACGGGTATTTCTCCATCTTGGGCATGATGTCGGTCAGCACAAAGCCGGGCAGGATGGCGCACACGGCGATGTTCTTGTGCTTGAGTTCGATGCGCGCCGCGTCCAGGTACATCGAGAAAGCCGCCTTGCTGGCGCAGTAGGCGCCTTGCTTCGGTATGGCCTGCAGCGAGGCCAGGGAAGAGATGCCCACCACCTGGCCGCCGCCGCGCGTGACGAAGTGCTCCACCGCTGCCTCCACGGTGGCGATGGCGCCGATCAGGTTGGTCTGGATCAGCGCCGTGGCGACCTCCAGTTTCCCCTTGCCCACGGGCGTGAAGCGGTTCACGCCGGCGTTCACCACCACGATGTCGACGCCGCCCAGCGCAGTAAAAAGCGCCTGCAGCGTGGGCGCCACCTGGGACGCCTGGTCCACGTCGAGCGCGCCGATCTCGATGCGCCGCGCTGCATCCGGGTGGCGCGCCTGCAGTTCGTCGCGCAGCGTCTGCAACAGGTCGACGCGCCGCGCGGTCAAGCCCAGGTGGTAGCCGCGCGCGGCGAATTCAAAAGCCAGGGCGCGGCCTATGCCCGCCGAGGCGCCCGTGATCAGTACGGTTTTTTGCATGGTTCAGTGGCTTCAGTTGTACCAGTAGGCGTACTCGTCTTGCGGCGTGTGCGTCTGGTCCAGCGTCTTGTCGATGAAGATGGGGGCCTCGAAGAACGACTCCCACATGGGCGGCGGCATCTGTGCATGGTGCGTTTTCAGCAGCGCCTGCAGGCGCGCCAGTTGCTCGGGCTGCGTTGCCGCCAGGTTGCTCTTCTCGGTCGGGTCATTGCCCAGATTGAACAGCCAGTCCTTGCGGGGTCGCACCGATGTGATCAGCTTCCATCCCTGGTCCTGCACCGCGCGGTAGGGACCGTCGCGCCAGAACAGCGGGCGCTGCGGCTGCGCGGGAGCGCCCGGGCTCAGGAAAGGCAGCAGGTTCACGCCGTCGATGACGCGGTCCGTGGGCAGCTTCACCCCGGCCGCGGCCAGCACCGTGGGCAGGATGTCGATGCTGGAGACCGGCTGCTGGTACTGCGTACCGGGCGGAATATGGCCCGGCCACTTGGCCACATAGGGCACGCGCACACCGCCCTGGAAGAAGGTCAGTTTCCAGCCGCGGTACGGGCTGTTCACGTCGGGGATGCCGATGTAGCCGGGCGCACCGTTGTCGCTGGTGAAGATCACGATGGTGTTCTCCTCCAACCCTTCCTCGCGCAGCGTCTTCAGCACGCGGGCCACGCTGCGGTCGATGGAGCGCACCATGGCGGCGTAGACGCGGCGCCGGTGGTCCGGGATGTTGGGCAGGGCGTCGTAGTCGGCTTTGCTCGCCTGCAGCGGCGTGTGCACGCCCCAGTGCGCCAGGTACAGCAGGAAGGGCTGGTCTTTATTGCGTTTGATGGCCGTCACCGCCTCGTCGGTGAAGTAGTCGGTCAGGTACTTGTTTGGTTCGAACCAGTGGCCGCCATTGAAGCTCACGGCGAAACGCACGATGGACCAGAGAAAGGTGTCAATCGGGTCGAAGTCCTGCTTGGCGTTCACCACGTTGGCGTCGTGCTCCGGCAGGTACAGACCGCTTTCCATGTTCAGGCTCTCGTCAAAGCCGTGGGAATTTGGCAGGAATTCCGGCGCATTTCCCAGGTGCCATTTGCCAATATGGATGGTGTGGTAGCCCTGGGGCTTGAGCAGTTGGGCAATGGTCTGTTCCGACCGCGGAAGCCCGCCGGTGTCCCAATCTTTCGCCTGGGCGATCTTGTCGCGGTGCAGGACCATGGGATAGAGCGGCTTGGCATCGGCGTCGAAGCGTTCCAGAACCCTGCCCATCAGACCCGGAACCGGGGTGAACTCCAGGCCAAAGCGCCAGGGGTAGCGCCCGGTCATGAGCGCGGCGCGCGACACCGTGCACACCGCGCTGCCGGCGTATCCCTGGTCAAAGCGCACGCCCTCGCGCGCTATGGCGTCGATCGCCGGCGTGGGCACGCCCTCGTTGGTGTGACCACCGCCATGCGTGCTGACGTCGTTGATGCCCAGGTCGTCGGCCAGGATCACGATGATGTTGGGCGGGCGCTGCCCCGGCGGCAGCGCGGCCGTTGCTCCCTGCGCCCACGGCACAGGCCGATTCGCGTCGCGGGGATGAAGGAAGTCGGTGTACCAGCCCAAGCCATAGCGCAGCAACTGCTGGCGGCTGCCGTACACGCCCACTGCCAGCACGGCCAGCACGGCGAAGGCAATGGTCAGAGTCTTGTTCATTTTCATGCGTGAGTCTCCGTTGGTACTAGCGCAGTGAAAGCATCAGTCCCACCTCAGGGGGCAGGGTGTTGTCAATCACTTCGGCGTAGCTCCTGGCCACGGCCTCGGGCCCGTTCCGATGCAACACCTGGAAGCGCCCCTCGAGGCTGGCGGCGATGCGTTGCGTGGCCTCGAACGCCCGGACCGTGGCAACGCCCGGTCCCCAGTCCTTTTCGCGCTTGGCAAAGCGCGTCGGGGCAAAGAAAAAGGCCGGCCTGGCGCCGGGCAGGGATGCGTCATTGGCGTCGGGCAGCGGGTTGCCCTGGCGCGTATATTCCCAGTGCGTCGCCCCCACCATGGCGCTGTCCACGATGTTGTCACCCAGGTGCCGGTGCACGCGCGCAATCAATGCGCGGTTGCCCGACATGTCGACGAACGCCGTCTTCACGCCCGGGTCAAGCTGCTCGAGTTCGTCGTAGGCAAGCACTTGGTCGCAGACATCGAGCGACTGCACAAAAGCGAGTTTGCCCGGCGAGGTCAGTC